>CALGLR010000061.1 GCA_937959395.1 uncultured Flavobacteriaceae bacterium
TGTTCAACATTTGTAGGCGTTCCTACATACAAAGGTTTTTGTGGTTTGTTTTCTGTTTGTGATAATACTACAGAAGTATTCAGAAATAATACACAGGCCAATAGCCAATAGAAGTTTTTTTTCATTTCGAGGGTTTTTTAATTTTGATTTATAATTATAAAATTTTACTACATAGCGCAGTATTTTTATTGTTGTACATTTTTTTTGTAGCTATTTTATCAAATTTTGATAATCCTTTAGAATTTAAAACAACTAGAGGTCTATTAAAACTAGAAGTCATTATGGAGTTTCTATCAATTCTTGGTGTGCCCAGAATTTGAGTTCCTATTTTAGGAAAGTCTGAATGGTTAATTCCTACATTATGACCCAATTCATGAGTAATCACATTTTTCCATTCTTTTTTTGTTAATCTTTTTCTACCTGTAAAATCTATCGCATCTTTTTTAATGTTTAAACGAATTAATTTTCCTTCAACACCATTTCTTGGAAACTCACCTAAACCAAATGATCTTATTTCATCTTTTCTTGATAATCGAATAGTGATATCTGGTTTGTTATTCACAGCAATAAATTTAACACTACTTCCTTTTACGTTATTTCATCTTTTAATCGCTTCAGGTAATGCTTTGCCTACTATATTATTACCTAAATCATTTTTTATTCTAACATTCTTTATTCTACTGCACTTTACCAAGCTTTCATATACTTGCCTATTATTAAAACTATTAATAACTTCATTAGTAATTAAAATATCTCCTTCTACAATAACACCCTCATTAATCGTTTTTGGTAAAAACGCATTGGTATCAAAACTCATACTTATTATTTTATGTAAAACTTCGGGAGATAAATTATAGGTTTCAACTTCATATTGATCTTCTATAACATTACTAGTACAGCTAGACATTATAATAATAAGAAGAAATAGAATTATGTTTTTCATATATTATGGTTTATTTATGTGTATTTTTTTTTAAAGGAAAATAATTAATTTTTATATTGCCAGCTAAAGATGAAACTTGTGATACTAATCAAAGATTGTGTTTGCCAAATATCAAGCTTCTAACGAGTTATTTCCAATAGAAACCTCAAGATAAAAACTGTAATTTTGAAAAATTCACTAGATATTTTCTGTAATTCATATAATTTAAGGGCCAAATTTTATTTGAGTATTTTTATTTCGTTTCTTTTCGTACATAACGGGTTTTCTCAATCTAAAGAAATAGAATTAGCTAAAGAAAAGTATGAAAAAGAACAAAATTTGTATTCTAAAATTAATTTATCTAATGCGCTTTCTGAAGCTTTTACAACCGTAAATTTAGACAGTGCTTTTTTCTATAACAAAAAGGCCATGTTTTATTCAAAAAAAATAAAATCTAATTATGGCTTTGCCCTGTCTCAAAAAGTATTGTCCCACCTTTATAGTTCTGATTCACTATTTGATCTTTCTACAGAGACTGCTTTAAAAGTGATTCCTGTTTTTAAGGAAAAATCTAGTCATTTAAATTTAGGATACTGCTATAATAAAATTGGAGATAATTATCAAAACCTAGGAAATAATAAGAAAGCATTTGAATATTATTATTTATCAGAATCCATATATCAAAAAACGGATAGTATATCCAAAGATAAACTGTGGAATTTGACAAATATCGCTAGTTTGTTTATCTCTAAATCTATCTATTCTGAAGCTTTAGAGCGTTTAAGAAAAGCGCAAAAGATGGCATCAAATTCAGAAAAATACTATAAACAGCTTTCTCAAACTTATATGCTTATGGCTAATATTTATGAAATTTATGAAGACTACGAGGAAGCCATAGAATATTATAATGAATCTCTTAAAATTCTTGAAAAAAATAATGATACCATTAACATAGCTAGGTGTAAGCTTAATATAGTTGGAACTTATGTGGTTTGGGGTAAAAATGACAAAGCTTTGTCTTTACTTGATGAGATTCCTGAAGAAAATGAGAATTTAGATTTCTTATTTCTTATTTATTTAAATAAAAGTGAAATTTATTTAAATAAAAAGGAGCATGATAAAGCATTCGTATTTAATTCTAAAATGTTAAACCTTCTTAAAGATTCAAAAGACAATTATTATGAGGTGATGACGAAGATGCAGTTGTCAAGAATTTATACTTCTTTAGGAAACAAATTGAAAGCGATAGAATTATTAGAAATGTGTTTAGAAGAGAGTAAATCTTTGTCTGGATTTACATTTAGAATAGAAATTCTTTCTGAACTTTCTATATTGAATGAAGAAATTGGGAATTATGAAAAAGCGTATAACCAAATTAATGAATATATTACAACGAATGATAGCGTTTTAAAAGTTCAAAGAATAAAAGAAACAGAATTTTTAAAAACAGTTTTTAATGAGGAAAAATCTAATTTAACTATCGATAGAAAAGAAAGAGAACTTACTTATTTAAAAGAGAAAGATATATTGAGAAGTAAATATAACAAGTATCTTATCGTCGCTTTTCTTATTTTGATTTTGTTTTCAGCGATTATATATAATAAACAGAGAAAACTTATTTTAACTCAAAAAAAGGCTGAAAGCCTAGAATTAGAAAAGCATGAGCAACAATTAAAGTTCAATAATCAACAAATACTTGATTTGTCTTTACATGTTCACGATAAAAATGATCTTTTAACTAATATAAAAACAAAATTAAAAGATGTTTTAAGTCAAGATAAAGATCATAAAAAAGCTTTATCCTCTATTGTTAATTCTATAAATGAAGATATACGCGTTAATAAAGAAAAAATTGGACTTTATAAAGTAGTCGATGAAAGCAATGTTTCTTTTTTACAAAAACTGGTTCAAAATTATCCTAATTTGTCTACGAAAGAGCAAAAAATAGTGCAAATGTTAAGATCTGAGCTTTCTTCAAAACAAATTGCAACTCAGTTATCGCTTTCAATATATAGTATTGATACCTATCGTTCTAAAATTAGAAGTAAAATGAAAGTGCCAAAAAATATAAAATTAAGTAGTTTTATAAGAAAGCTTTGAGTTTTTGATATAATACCATTTCTCATTTTCTTTTACAGTAATTTCAAATAAGAATTGGTATAACAAAATATCACTTATATCAAATGAGTTTCAAAATTTATAGCTTTGATTTGAATTATTTTTTATTCAGATACTATAATTATTTTTTGTGCTGAATGCAATCGAAATATAGTTGTGTTTGTATCTTATACTTATACTGAAATATGAATGAAAAAGAAATGGGTTTAATCAATGATTTTGGTACTAGATAATCGTGAATCATGAAGTTAAAAAAGGATAAGGATTTAAAACAATTAAAAATAGGCCGTCTAATTTTTTTAGACGGCCTATTTTGTAATTAATAATAATAGATTGAATTATCTCACTATAATTCGTTTCGTATTACTTGCGTCTCCATTTCCAATTTTAACGAAATAAATACCAGCCTGAGCATAAGACATATTTAATGTATGTTCGTAACCATTACCTGATTCGTTTTCAAGAGTTTTCCATGCTAAGTTTTGGCCTAAAACATTATAAACATTTAAGTTTAATTTGTTTTGAATAGCAGTCGTTTCTAATTTTACTAAAAACTGATTGTTATCTTGAGATATTATCGTGTAACCAGTATCTACTAAAGTATTATCATCAATAGATAATGACGTGTTACTACATAATTGTAATGACCAGCTATTTAAATTACCGCCATCTATGTTTGCGTTGTCAGTAATTTCTAAAGTCCAATCTCCTGAAGACATTAAACCATCAAATGCAGAAAGCGGCGCTTGTGGTTTGAATGTTCCAGTATAAGGAGCAGTCCCATTTGCTATATCTGTATCTGCTTCATCATCTAAGACTGTACCTGTAAAATTGGCACTAGCACCACCTACAGCAGATATCATAACGACTTCTGTTCCATCAGGCCCAGTTAGTTTTATATCAAGATCACTAAGATAAGTATGATCTATATTAAGGGTTACATTAACATCATTAATTACAAAGTTACCTGCAAAGTTAATTACAGATGTTGTAACAGCCCCTGCATCTGGTCCAACTGGTTGTTCCGTATCATTTGTTTCTGTTTTACAGCTAAGATTAACAATTACTGCTGTAAAAGAATCATTAGTAGCATCAGCATCACCCGTAGAAAGAGTACTTGCAATTACTTCATGATCTCCCGTAGTAGAGAAATCACCTAAAGCTGTAAATGTATATGTTGCAATTTCTCCTGGATTTACTGTTCCAGCAAAATTTTCTACAACAGCAGCACCTCCATCTAAAGTGTAAGACACATCAAAACCAGATTGTGCTTGACCTCCAAAGTTTTCTATAGCAACTGTAATTGCTTCGCTTCCTAGTCCTTCAGCACTAATCGGTGCCGTTACAGCAACGACGCCTACATCATTTGCTGCTAAATTAGAAACCACTAAAGTTGTTGGATCGTTATTAACATCTTCATCACCATTAAGATTCGT
>CALGLR010000062.1 GCA_937959395.1 uncultured Flavobacteriaceae bacterium
CCAAACTATATGAACACTTAACCTAGATACGCTATGTCCATTCGTCCTTTGTTCTGGCATAAATCAAAGGTAAGTTTTTTAGAAGCTAAAGCGAAATGCACTAAAGTACATAGTTTTAACTATTTTTGAGACCAATAAATTCCCAAACATACCAATCCTATTTGCGTCATACACTCTGTTAAGATAACACCTGGTGTAACGGGGTTATCTTTAAAATGGCCTTTATAAAAATAAGCCGTTTTTTTAAACGTGTATTTACCTGTTACACCTTCTCTAGAAATTAATGTGACCTCATCGACAAACAAAAAAGGATCTTGATAAGGCAAAAGGGATAGTATTTGTTTACTCTTCATATTCTATTTTAAACAATAGGTGTTTGATTTCTATTTTCTTTTATCTCCAAAAACAATTCACTCAATAAAACTATAATTTAAAAAGTTTACCCACTAATTTATACTGCTTTTTTCATTAGAAAAATGTTAATAGTGACATTCATTGATACTATACCCCTGAAAACAGGGGTTTTAATTTAAATGTCTTCAGTTAATTTTACAAGTGAGAGGAAGAAGTTGTGTAAGTGTAATTTTCATTATTAATTTTTTTAAGAAACAGTTCATTATTATGGCACTTCATTCGAGTATACAATTATTCATTGGTGAAATAGAAATTTTAGCCTTTAAACGAATTGAGATTCTTCAAGAAATAGGTACACATCACAACATTGAATTAACATGTAGAAGAGATGTCTTAGAATACGTAGGAAGTGATATGGATAAAAACAGTCAGAACTTTCTAGGACAAACGGTGTTAATCTCTGTTTCTTCTATAGAAGCCCTTTCTGGTTATCACGATTTAGAGTTAAAAGGAGTCATCACTTCAGTAGAAAGTATAAAAGGATTCTCTGGAGACGCAGAAGACACCATCGTTATAAGAGCCAAAAGCACTTCGATTATCACAGACGACGGACCTCATTATAATTCCTTTAGTGATATGGATTTAAAATCCATATTAAAACAAGTATTTCAAAAATACGATCAATCCAAGCTAACTACGGCGATTCAGCCCCGTTTAACACAAGCATTACATTACAGTGTCCAAAACGGGGAGAGCGCTTACCAATATGTCAATAGATTAGCCATTCAATATGGTGAATGGTTTTATGATGACGGACAAAAACTCGTTTTTGGTTCTCCAACGACGACTACTGAAACCGATTTAAATTATGGTTTTGATTTGCACGAATTCTCTATAAATCTAAAACCTATTTCTAATAATTATTCTTTTTTCACTAATGATTATCTCTCGAGCGAGCAACATAAAGTAAAAACATGGGAAACTAATAAAACTTTAAATGGTTATAATGGATTAGCGACCAAAAAAAGTAAAGATTTATTCCCGCATGCCACTCAGGTTTTTGTTAACACTTACAATGATTCATCAATTAAACAACGATTAGACACTTTGGTTAGCAACCAAAAACAAGCAGAAGAGGTAAAGCAAGTTATCCTTAAAGGAAAAAGTGATAATCCAGGAGTAAGTTTAGGGAATATTGTTAAAATAAAGGAAAACGAATTCGCAACAGGTACTTTTAGAGTTACCAAAGTAAAACACGAAATCACAGAAAATGGAAGATATGTAAATACTTTTGAGAGCGTATCTACCCAACAAGACATATGTCCAAATACCAATATACTAAACCATCCAAAAAGCGATACCCAAACTGCTATCGTTACAGACAATGCAGATCCTGACGGGTTAAGTCGTGTAAAAGTACAATTCCCATGGCAACAACCTTTATCTGAGCACACACCATGGTTACGTTTGCTTACGCCGCATTCTGGAGGTGACAAGGGGTTTCATTTTATTCCAGAAATTGGTGAAGAAGTTTTAGTGGATTTTGAAGGCGGAAATGCAGAACGTCCCTTTATTCTGGGCGCATTATACAATGGAAATGCCAATTCTAAAAATTGGAACACAAAGAAAAACGATGTTAAAGCCATTCGAACAAGAAGCGGTCACACGATCGAATTAAATGATGCAAAAGGTGCTGAATACATAACAATTACCGATAAAAATAGAAACCTTATTACTATTGATACCGCAAATAACAACATTACAATCTCTGCGCTAGAAAAAATGACACTTAATGCCAAAAATTTTGAATTAAACGTTGCTGAAGATGCAGCTTTTAATATTGGCAAAAACACAACCATTTATACTGAAAATAATTTTGATTCTTCATCTAAAAATTACAGAAATACTGTGGAAAATAAAATGAACACTACCGTTGGAGGCGAATTAATTCAGAATAGTGGTAATGCAGAAATACAGAGTAAAAGAAATATGAAAATTGCTTGCGGTGCAACAGCATCTTTTCAAGGCGGCGGCAATGTAAAAATTAGTAAAGGTTAACCTCAAATAAAATAAAATGATACAACATAAATTTAAAATAGAAGAAGCAATACTTTCTCTTCCCAAACAAGGAGAGGAACGGTATATTATGAAAACTAGCTACCCTATTAATTATTTAAAAAACATCTATTGTTCTATAAAACGTGAATTCTCTATAAAAATTAAATCTCAAGAAGGTAGGTCTCATATGAGATTAATAACAATTAATGTTTATGATAGTAATTTTATCTTTTCTGAAGGCTCTTTTGCAATGCAAGACATTTTAACACGAGTTGCTAAAATTTATTCTAATCTAGAATTAAAAATTTCATACAAAGGAGAAATTATTACCATCAATAATATTGAAGAGTTACAAGAGAAATGGCAAACTACAAAACGTTATATCCAAGAAAAATATAAAGGAAATCAAGTAAATCGCTTTATCTATAAAACAGATCAAACCATAAGCTCTGAAGCACTAATAATTAAAGAGCTTTCGCTTTACAAAAATTTTGGAGCAGTATTAAAACCCATTTACCAAAACTATAACTCAGATCAATATCAAGTCATTCAACAAAATATACCTACAAAATCTGGAATAATGTGTATTGACGAGCAATTCTTACTAGACTCTATTCAAGAAAATGGCCACATAAAATTACAATTAGAAGCTCATCATTTAAAAGCGGGCACTTACTTAAAAATGGAAGGCAGTTACAACTTTATAAATGCTCAAAATACAAAGCTACAAGAAGCAGTAATTTCTATGATTGAAACTTTTGATGAAAAAGAATATTATACACGAACAAACATTATTTTAAAAACTTAAAATGGCTGGGCAATTCGTAAAAAACGGAGCAACTTTAAAATGCCCATTGTGTAAAAGTAATGGAACATTAATCGTTTCGCATACCGAAGTACAATTGCAAGACACACCATGTGCAACAAGCGGAGACAATAGTAAATCTAACCTTGTTTTTGGTGGCGTTTGCAATAAATGGCGAAAAAATAAACCGCCTTGCGCAAGCGTTATAGCACCAACCCAATGGAGCGGAGTTGCTAATGATTTAGAAATCGATGGTAAATTTATGCTATTAGAAAGCTCTACAATAAACTGTGCTACTGGCGGCGTAGATATTAGCATTTTACATACCGCCCAAATGGACGTTCCAAATGACTTAGTTGAAGAACCATCTAATTTAAAAAAATTTCATATTAATTTTCGACGCCGCTTAGGCTATCAAGGACGCTATGGTTTTGATTGGCTTCGAGAAGAATATGTCCTTACCGAACCTTCTATTACCATTGCTTTTGATAACAATGGAGTATCTATGAATAAGCCCGCTCCCCTTTGTAAAAATGCAGACCGAATAAAAGAAAAATATAAAACACATGATGTATTAGATCCTATCTCACCCTATGGCGTAGATTATTATCCTGCTTGGCTTTCTATTTTTGCAGATTATTACTGGTGGACAGACCTATTTCAAGGCCAAGGTTTACACCAGGACGGTGTACAAGTAAGTCTTGAAATAGAAGAATTAGAACCTTTAATAAGTGATGCCACTAAACTAATATTCGAACCTAGTAATGATTCAATTGTAGTAACACCTAATGAACTTGATTTATCTTCACTTCTTAGCAAAAAGGAAAGCTTTACGTTTGGTGAAGGCATTACTAAAACCATAAACTTTAATTATGATGTAATTAATATAAAATGTAATTCTACATTATCTCAGCATGAACAAATTAAAGTATTTGCTGAGTTAGAAGGACAACGAGAAGAGGTTGGCAAACTAATGGTATACAATAATGAAAACATCCCATTATTAGAAATAATACCCATAAAAATAGTAACCAAAACAACAACTCCCACTCTTAATCCCTCACTTAAATATTCATTAGAAACGAGATTCTTAAATCAAGCACTTGTAAAAGTAAATTTAGCAGACGAGGTTATTTTTGATATCAATGCTTTGCCTGACGATGATCCTTTTGCCCTTCAGTTTAAAAATAAATACGGAAATAATAAAAATAGAGTATTAGTATTTAATTCAGAATTTTTAGTATTTAGTTTTGGAGTATTTGAATTATTTGAAAAATATTTTCCACAGGTAGTAACAAGATCCCATAAAAAAACATTCCTTTTTTACACCGATATTGAAGCTGAAGATTACTCTGGAGATATAGAAGCATTTGTAACTCCAGATGATATTATATCACCAACAAATCATACGTTTCGTTCTGGCAATAAAACAATGATTTTTAAAAATGGACTTACAAATACAAATACAATCAAACATGAGATTGGTCATGTATTGTCTTTAAGACATGTTTTTGCTGAAAGTTTCCAGGAAACAGGACCATACCCTATTATATTTTATCAAGGATTTACAGATAATATTATGGATTATGAAATTCAATATGATGGCACACCTGCAATTTATAAAGGGCGCATGAATAGTTTGTTTAAAAGTCAATGGGATAAAATTAGAACAGATAATAGTTTGGATTATAATAACTAAATCATTAAAAAATGGGAGAGACAACAAAAAATCTTGCAGATTTGGTTAAGAAAAAAAGCGACGCCCGTTTAAAAAGAATATGGGACACTGTGCGTTGGGATGAAGAAACGAATCAAATTACTTTTGTAACGAATGAACCAGAAGAAGGCATACTTGATGCTTACTTTGCAGAACGAAAAGAACGAGAAGTTACTGCAGAAAATAATGCAGAAGCCGAACCAAATATAATTACTTACAATTATAGCAATGATGGTTTAATTGGTAGTTTTGCCTCTGCAAATGGCTTAACTACTGAACAATTATATGAAGCAAATCCAGAACTTCCTAATCCTAGACAAATACCAGCAAATACAAACTATGAGGTTGTTATTCCTCCCTCGGAAAATACACCGATGATTACCGAAGTGTATTATGAGCCAGCAAATAAAATAAATCTTGGTAGTGATGCTTATCTTGTGGTCAAAGGTTTTGCTTTAAAAGATAAAACAGCAACAATACAAGTGTTTGAGAAAAGTCCTTATTTATTAATGGAAACCCAAAATACTCCCATGACTTTCTTGGAATACGCATCCCTAGAAGATGAAGAGCCTATTAACAGTAATCAAACAGAGTTTAAAGCAGAATTTAATGATAATGGGGAAGCAATTATAAAAATTCAATTAAGACCAGAAAAACCTGAAGGCGAAAATGCAGAAGACACTGATTTTAAAGCATGGCAAGGCAAATTCTCTCCTCCAAAGCAAGAGGTTGAAAATTATACCATAACGCCATCTCAAGACATGTCATCGAATTCACCATCTGGTTTGGGAGAATTTCAACTTAATGGAGAAACTTCTTTATCAGACACTCAATTATCTCCCAATGGTGGATATTCCTTATCTATGGGAAATGGAGAAGACGATGTAGATATCCCAATAATAGACCCTTTATGGTTATTAGTAAAAGCAGAAGGCAATAAGGGTAGTTATGAAAAACGTTTCCCTGAAACCAATTCAGGACAGTATTTTGAATTAACAAACTGTTCTTGCTGTAAAATTGAGGTTAACGACGACGGATGGATCATAAATTCTGATATTGAAATATCTCATACTCCTAATATAGAAAGAGGACGTTTTAATAACCCAAAAGAAGACATAGAAATGATCATTCTACATCGCACAGTATCTTATGACGCAAAGGGAACTTTAGAAGCATTTCAAAGAGGGCGCCCAAACTTTCAAACTGGAGCTATAGAATATTACGGAACACATTTTTTAATTGGTAAAGATGGTATTAAATATCAAGCGGCTAGTTTAAACCAATACACAAATCACTCCTTTGGAAACAGATCGAAATCTATTGGAGTTGAAGTTGTAGGTATGCCAATTGATACTAATGGAAACCCAACATTAATTGACAATGAAATAGTAGGCTGGGAACCTTTAACTAATGAACAAACAAAATCTACTGCATGCATTGTTAAAGGATTACTGAACTATTATGATCTTACCAAAGATGACATTAAAAATCATGAAGACGAAAACCCAAAAACAGAAGGAGAAGGTAAGGTTGTCTATGATGCTATTATTGATTTAATTTAAAAAAATGAAAAACATACTAGTCTTAATAATTGTAGTATTAATTTTATCATGCAAAAACATGATAAATCAACAGAAACCAAGTTTTAAAAGTAATAATAACCAAGAGTTAACATTTATATTTGATAGTATTAATATTCTTAACTTTGAGCGAAAAATTGCAAAATCATCATTTAAAGACACTACCGTATGCAAAAAATGGAACTTATCCGATAAGGACATTATTAAGTTAATGAAAATATCTAAAAAAATTGATGCACAAGAATGGCATTATGCATACGATGTCTTTCCTTGTGGACTGATTGGCGAATTTAAATATCGAGATAGAAATTTCAAATTTGATATTAATTCTGGAGGTTGGTTTGACATTATTACTAATGATACAATTCAAAGGTATGGATGCAAAAGTATAAAATGCAAAGACTTTATGCTGTCTTTAGATTAATGTTAATTTCAGTCCTCTATCAGTCCTAACTTAATAGCATATTTAGCTAACCCAACTACGTTTTTAACCTCTAGCTTAGAAATTAAGCTGGTGCGATAGCCTTCTATAGTATATTTACTTAAAAATAGTTCATTTGCAATTTCCTGTGTAGTGTATTCTTTTGCGATGAGTTGTAAAATTTCTTTTTCACGATTGGAAAGAACAATTGCGGTCTCGTTTTTTTGATCAAAAATGCTTTTAGTGTACGCTTCCTTAATACTACTCGAAAAATAATTACTCCCTTTTAAAATCGTATCTATCGCCAATAAAAGTTCTTCTTTTTTAGCGTTTTTTGGAATATACCCATCCACACCTTTCTGGGTAAGCTCATATATTTGTTTGGGCTCAGACGACATGCTTACAATTAAAGTTTTTAATCCTGGATACGCCTTTTTTATGTAGTTGTTTAATTCGACACCATCCATTTTAGGCATATTTATATCTAATATCGCTAAATCTATTTTTTCATCGGTATTAATATCCAAGTACTTTTTTAGATCCTTACCATTATTTGCAGTGTACACAATTTGATAGTCTGATTCATGAGATATGATGCTCAACAAGCCATCGAGAAACATCTTATGATCGTCGGCTACAACTAACTTATATTTAGTTTTTTCTATCATCTATTACTGGTATTTCAATACGAATAGCTGTTCCTCTGTTAATCACAGAATCTATATCTATATTCGCTTTTAATAAATTTACACGCTCTTTTATATTTTGTAATCCTATGCCAGTCGCTCCTTTTTTTGTATCAAAACCAACACCATTATCTTCAAAAATAATTTCTATTTTATCAGCGTAAGCATTTAAACAAACTTCTATCGTTTTTGCTTTTGCATGTTTTAAAGCATTGGTAATTAACTCTTGGATAATTTTAAAAATCTCTGCTTTTTGGTCATTATCAATCGCATCAATCTTTTCTGGCGGATGTGGTATAAATAGAATGTCTGGATCTGATACCTTTGAAATAGTATCCATATAGTCCTTTAAATATTTAGTAAACTGTGTTTGGTGAATTTTTTTTGGAATTAGATTATGAGAAATTGTTCTTACTTGTTCATAGGTATCATCTAAATGTTCAATAATGCCATTAAAAGCTATTGGTTTATTTTTATGACCTTCCATTTGCAACTTAATAGCTGCTAAGTTTCCACCAATACTATCATGCAATTCTCTGGATATTCTACTACGTTCTTCATTCTGAGCAAGCATATATGTGTTTACCAATTTAAGCTCTTGTTCTTTAACAAAAGATGTGATTTTTTGCTTATTGTATTTATTCTTTACTTTCTGTTTTTGATAATATACAAGGAATAAACCTATTGTTGGAATTAATATGATAAAGAAACCGATAAGAAATATTTTTTTTAGTAAACGCTGTCTTTTAATTTCTTCGTTTTTTAGAGTTTGATCCTCTTTTAGAGTTAAAATTTCTTTTTCTTTTTTTGCAGTTTCGTATTTCACTTCTAATTCGGTAATGGCATTCTTTTGTTTAGTATTACTAATAGAATCTTTTAATTTATGAAAATTAATCAAAGCTGTATTAGCCGCTTTATAATTATTCATTTCGTTATAAATATCTCTTAAGTTCTGATAAATATTTTTTTGTATTCCTAAACTAGATATCGCTTTGGCTGGCTCTAAACTATTTAATAATAAACCTATAGCATCTTTGGGTTTTCCTAATGCAGCAATGGTCATCGATTTATGCACTACAGCATTAATACTTTTGTCTTTAAAACCATGAGCATCTGCAATGGCTCTACTTTTATCATAATATTCAGCAGCTCTAGAATACTCTTTCTTTTCATACAAAATGGAACCAATATTTAAAGCAACAGTAGCAGAAGCACTAGGTGCTTTTTCTGATGGCATCATTTCAAAAGCTTTAACAAAGAACTTTTCAGCATTGAATAAGTCTTTCTTTATAAAATAAACCGAACCAATATTAATATAATTAGAATAGATAACGTTATCATCTTCAGAGAGTGTATTACTTTCTTCTAAAAACTGAATTGCCTTGTCATATTCTTTTTTATTAGCATATAAAATACCTAAATCAGATTTTACAACACATGCAATTTTGTTGTAATTATTTTTTTCGGAAATCCTAAGGCTTTTAAACAGCATCTCCATAGCATTATCTATTTTACCACTTCTCCTGTAGCAGGATCCTATTATACGATATGCATTAGCTATTTCTTCTTCATCTTTAAGGCTTAACAATGCTCTTTTCGTGTAATGCATTGAAGAATCTACAACACCAATGGAATTAAAATAATTTCCTAAAAGCAAATCTGTTCTCGCACTAAAATCCTTAGTATTATTATTTTGTTTAGATAACCTGGATAAGGTTTTATATGCATAATTAGGGTTAGATGTTAGAGAATCTTTAACACTTAATAATTGATTTTCACCATTACTTTGACAATAAATTATATTGCTAAAACAGAAAAAAAATATTATGATTCTATAAGTCTTGAAACTCATATGAGGGATAATTGCAAATTATATTAGTATTAATGTAAAAATACAAGTTTTTAAACTAAGATTACTTTATAGCTACATCTCTAAATAAACATTCAAACAATGTTGTTATTTAATTAAGGCTTTCACCTCCATCAACTTTAATAATGGTTCCATTTATCCAACTGGCTTCATCTTTACACAACAAATACACTGCATTAGCAACGTCTTCAGGTAATGTTAGTCGTTTAAACGGGTTTCTTAATAAACTGTGAGCCTTAATTTTTTCATGTCCAGGAATTAGTCGCAAAGACGTTGTATCTGTTACTCCTGCTTGAATACAATTAGCTCGCATACCAAAAGGAGCAAATTCTAAAGCAATGTTTCTTGTAATGGCTTCTAAAGTCACTTTTGCTGCAGACACTGCTGCATAATTTTGCCAAGCTTTTGAGTTTCCTTCACTAGTAAAACTTATAATTCTTGAATCTTTTGTAAATAGTTTAGCATCGAAAATGGCTTTTGTCCAATCGTACAAACTTATAGCCATTGCGTTAATGGTTAGATTAAAATCATCGGTCTTTAAAGTGGGTTTATCTTCAGAAAACATAGGTTTTAAATTCCCTTTTGCAACACTGTGAATTAAAGTTTTAATAGCGCCTTCTCCATCAAAAAGCGTTTGTAGTTCTGAAATCATTTCGGCGCGTTTTTCAGCTTTAAAAGCATCAGCATTAAAAGATTTAAATTGAATTCCTTCTGCTTTTATTTTATCAAACTCTAAGCTAATTTCGTCTTCTTGTAATCTTGAATTTCGATGAATAATACAAATATTCATACCGTGTTTTGCCAGTTTTTTAGCTGTAGCTAAACCCAAACCACTAGAACCACCTAAAATAAGTGCCCATTCCTTTTTATTTTCAAATTCTCTTATCATATTTATTTACCACTCTAAAAGTATACGTTGAGCAGAAAACCCTGGCCCAAAACTTAACATTAATCCTTTATCTCCTTTTGGCAAATCTCTATCCATAAACCGTTCTAAAACGTATAAAACAGTAGCGCTAGACATATTTCCATACAATTTCAGTACGGCTTTAGTATCGTCTATATTTTTTCCTAATTCACCAAATAAACCTTCCACAGTTTGAACTATTTTTTTTCCTCCTGGATGAAAAATAAGGTGATCTACCTCATTTATACTTAAGCCGTTTCTTTCTAAAAACGGATGTACAATATTGGGGAAATGATTAGATATCGTTTCTGGAACTTGCTTATCTAATATCATTTGTAAACCCGTATTTCTTAATTTAAACCCCATCATTTGTTCTGCATCATAAAAATGATACATGGCTTCATCTTTAATTTCTGGCCCGTTATCGTTTTCATATGATGATAAAACAACACATGAAGCGCCATCACCAAATATAGCTGCGCTAACAATATTCACCATCGAAAAATCATCTAATTGGAACGTTGATGTAGGTGATTCTACAGCAATTACAACGGCGCGTTTATTAGGGTTCGCTTTTAAAAAGTTCTTTGCATAAATAATTCCAGAAACCCCAGCTGCGCAACCCATCTCAGTTACTGGCAAACGCACAATATCTTGCTTCATTTTTAAACGATTAATAAGATAGGCATCTAATGAAGGAATCATAATACCTGTACAACTCACCGTTATGATATAATCGATATCCTGAGGTTTTAAACCCCCTTTGTATAATGCTTTTTTTAAAGCACCTTCTGCCAATTTAATCGATTCTTTAGCATAGATGTCATTTTTCTCCTCAAATGAAGTTTTCAAAAAAACATCTTTGGCATCCATAATAGAATAACGCCTATCAACTCCAGCATTTTCGAAAAGTTTAATTACTTTTCTTTGAAACCGCTCTTCTTGCCCCTGCATCCAAATATTTAGATAAGGAATTATCTCCTTTGTAGTTCTAGTATATTTTGGTAACTGTTTCGCAACCGCTGTGATTTTTACACTCATATTATTTCCTGCGCAGGCAGGAATCTTATTAAATTAATTATCATTCTTTTATCTTATGGCTCACATAAATATTAACATTTATCTCACGCCTAACATCCCTCTAAACCTCCCTTCAAAGGGAGACTTTTTAATTAGTCCCTTAATTAAAGAAGTGCTAGAGGCATTTATTCATCCTTTCTATTTCTTAATATCCATTGATAGCGAAAGGCCCATTTCCATTTTATTTGATAATTCGCATTTACTTTTTCTGAAATAACTTTCAGTTCTTTTCTTTTAAAACCTCTTAATACTGAAGTTAATCCATCTTCAACTATTGTTTTATTACTAATTGTTGTACACAATAATTTAAAAAGATAGTAGGCTAGTTTATGTCTGTGTAAATCATTAACGACTATTCCTAATTTAGCTTTTTCTAAAACTGGTTTTAAAAACGTCACTAATTGGTCTTCTTTAAAGTGGTGCAGAAATAAAGTTGTTAAAACAATATCATATTTTAAATGGTTAAAGTCTTCAGAAAAAATATTAATGTCTGTAAAATTAATATTATCGTAATTTTGCGATAATTTTTTAGCATATTTAATAGTATTATGGTTAGCATCTAATCCTATTAAATTAAAATGATACCCATTTTGTTGTCCAAAATGAGCAACATCTCTTAATACATCACCGCCACCACAACCTAAATCTATAATAGTAATTGGTGTTTCTTTAGTACGTTTTTCCAAGAGTATTTTTAATCCATTAATGGTGACATTATTCCCCCCTAACCATTTATTAATTTTGGCCAGTTTGTCTAAGGAATCATGAAGGATTTCACCGTTATAAGTTAAATCGTCCATGATCTCTTCTTCATCAGATCGATATGTTGTATCTACTAAAAGTCCCATTACTGTATTTCCATTAATTTACCATGCGTGTGTTTTATAATAATAGGTAAGAGGCTTGGAAACCATTTTAGTCCTATAATTAAAATTTCTGAGAATGTGTTTCTACTAAATAGGTTCGCTACAACATGCCCCATTTTTAAACGATTTTTGAATTCTGCATTCCAAGTTTTAGAATATTTTTTTTCAAGTAATTCTCGAGACTCAATTTTTCCTTGAAGATAATCAATAATAACACGTGACGCCATTTGCGCACTGCGAATTGCCATGCTCATTCCGTTGCCACATAAAGGGTGAATCATACCTGCAGTATCACCACACATAATAATATGATTTTCAACTGGATTTTTGCGTGAAAACGAAACTTGACTAATGGTTAAGGGCGTATTAAAAACGGTTTTAGAATTTTCGAAAATGGTTTTTAAATGCGTGTTTTTAAACAGTACTTTTTCTTGAAACTCGTCAATATCTTTATAGGCTTTAAAAGACTCAAAATTGGTAATGTAACACAGGTTAATAGAGTCGTCTTCAACTTTAGAAACCCCACAATAACCGCCTTTAAAGTTATGCAAGGCTACTAAATCTTCAGAAAAAGATCCTTTTACATGCATTTTTACGGCTAAAAATGGTGATTTGTTTTTTATAAAATTACGATCTAAAGCAACATCGAGAGCAGCGCGTTTACCATAAGCTCCAATAACTATTTTAGAAATGAATTCTTGGTTGTTTTTTGTTGTCACTAAAAATAAATCGTCCTCAAAATGTATTTTTTCTGCTGAAGCTTGTAAAATTTCAACACCATCAATTTTTGCTTTTTTAGCCAATTCAAAATCTAAAGTATATCTAGAAATACCAAAACCTCCTAATGGTAGTTTTGCTTTGATTAATCGTCCTTTTGGAGTAGACAATTCAAACCTATTAATTTTTTTAGCACCTAATTTAAAAACATCAATTCCTAAATAATCTAGATATGGTAATACTTCATTGGAAATATATTCACCACAAACTTTATGTTTTGGATACTCATTTTTCTCAATAACTAAAACTTTATAGTCTTGTTTACTTAAATGAATAGCGCTAGATAATCCTGCTAAACCACCGCCAATTATAATAACATCAAATTTTGAGGGATACGGAGTCAATTTTTCTTTTTTACTAAGGTAATCCTATTTCAAAGAAAATAATTGTTAAATAATTAATGATATTGTAAAGGTATTATCTCTAAAAGAAATCGAATCGCCTACTTGCTTCGACAATAATAGTTGACCAATTGGTGTACTAGGAGAAATCGCATAGAACGACTCGTCTTCTATTTTTAAAACCCCAGCACTTATTGCGATATAATAATTTGCTTTATTGGTATAGACAACACTGCCTAGTTTTATAACATCTGAAGAATTTGAAATCGAAATTTTAGCTAATCTTTCTTTTACTTTTTGAATCTCGGCTAATTGGTTCCCTGCTTTCTCTCTTTCTAATTGCAACATAGCTCGTCCCGTTTCATGTTTATCGCCAGCACTACTTTTGGTTTCAGATAGTAATGAATTATGAATGGCTTTTATGGTGCTATTAATCGTTTCTAAACGGTTATTTGTAATTAGTGTACATTGATTATATAAATTTTCTTTAATGTTAATCATACTCTATTTTAAGTGAAATTTAGTCTCGTAATACTGTATTAACTGGTCTTCAAAAGAAACTTTTAATGAAACGAAATATTACAATGAATACGCAATATAGGGATTCAAATTTGTACTAGTAATAGTGAATAAACTATTATAAAGCATCACTATAAATTACTTAAATTTGTTCGCTATTACTAATTTTTTAAACTATGCGATTTTTATCAACCCTTATTTTATTTCTATTTTTTTCTATTACCAGTTTTTCTCAAGATAAGTCTTCAACATCTCAAAGTAATTTTGAACTAGGAGCTATTGCTGGTATTAATATAAGTAACATTGTTGGTGCAGATGTCATTAACAATTCATCTAGAGGAGGCTTTCATCTTGGTGCTTATGGCCAGTTATCACTAACCGAAAAATTTGGCTTTCGCCCAGAGTTTCATTTAATCTCTACAAAAGGGACCTCTAATGGTAATTTTAAAACGTTTTATATAGACATCCCTTTATTAGCATCATACCAAGCTGGAGAGAAATTTAAACTATTAGCTGGGGTGCAACCTTCAATTTTATTAAGCGCTCGTGTAGGTGATGGTCGTGGAAATATTACTAGCCTTATTAGAACTTTAGACTTTGGGGTTATTATTGGTGGTTGGTATCAAATTTCTAACGAATGGGGAGTAGGTGCACGTTTTGTTCCTGGGCTTTCTCGTGTAGGTGCTAGCGGACAAGAAAACACTTATAATTCTAATTTTCAATTGTCTGTTGGATACCGTTTCTTATAGTTTTTATTTATAGATTAATTATTATACCAAGTGAATTTTAAAATGGCCTTAAATAATTTGAATTATATCACACTTAGATGAATAATAAAATATAAGCATAGCATCAGTTACGGTTCTATTTTACTATGAAATATAAGCGGTATAGAAACAAATTATAAGGCTCATTATAATGTTTATTTGGTATTACAACAGATTTGCTAAATCTTTTCCTATTAAACTCCCAATAGCAACACCCATACCTCCTAATCTTACACCGCAATACACGTTATTGCTTAATTGTTTTACTATGGGTTTTTTTTGGTTTCCAATTCCCATAATACCACTCCAACGGTGTTCGATTTCAAAAGGTGTTTCTGGTAAAATAAGTGTTCTTAATAAGTCTTCCAGTTTTTTTTGAATAATATCAGTTTGATTAAATACCGTGGTTTCTTCTTCTTTAAAATTTAAATTACGCCCGCCACCAAATAAAATTCTATTATCAATATTTCTAAAATAATAATAACCTTCATCTAAATGAAACGTGCCTTTAATGTTCAAATTATCAATTGGCTTTGTGATTAAGACTTGTGCTCTTGCAGGTTTAACATTAGAAATATTGAGATGTTTTGAAAATCCATTAGTAGCAATAAACAGTTGTTTTGTTGTAAGCTCAAATTGGTTGGTCTTCACCTTTACTGAATTCAAATCTTCCGTAAATGTTTCAACAAATGTATTATTCAATATTTTGATGCCTAATGATTGTACTTTATTTAATAAAGCATTCATCATTTTCCCGGTATCAATCTGCCCTTCAAATGGATTAAAACTATATTTAGATTTTATGTTTTTAAAACCAAACTCATTGTTCTTAAAAGAAAACACTTTATCATTAAAAATGGAATACAAGACTTGATTGATTTCATCTCGTTTATTTAAACATGAATCATAAAGCGCTTCGTCTGATTCTAAAAACAATTCATAACCACCTAAGTTTTGATAGTTAATAGTTTTATCACCAAGAGTTTTACGAAGTAATTGAAGACCGTTTATTCGCTTTTTAACTAACTCTAAAACTTCTGCTTGAGAATGTGTCTGTAAATCATCTATAATCTCACTCAAGCTTCCAAAACATGCAAATCCAGC
>CALGLR010000063.1 GCA_937959395.1 uncultured Flavobacteriaceae bacterium
CATCTGCAGAATCTTTTAATGCTAAAATAAAAGCTTTCAGAGCACAATTCAGAGGCGTTAGGAATGTAGATTTTTTCTTATTTAGACTTACTACTATTTTTGCTTAATCTCAAAATCCCACAACTTTTGGGCTTGAGCCAGAATTTGCTTTCAAATCGAATTTTTCTATTAATTTTGATTTATTCATTCCTAGAGATTTTTTTATGACTTGTTCTTAAGTGTTTTTTATAACTCAATACAGCTCTCGAGAAGACTTATAAAAAATGAGTGAATCCTCATTGGTAATTACAGCTAATGGTTAATATATGAAAAGTAGCAGATTTGTATAAGCTGTTTTTCAGTTATAAAACAAAGATAGCTAGTTAAGAGCTATACTTTACATTTAGTTCTTAACTGCTATTTTTTATAACATTGTTGCCTTTATTATGGACTATTCTGATTTTTCATTTCAAGACAGTCTCATAAATGTCAGTAAATAAATTTAGTTTTAGTTTTGTATTACGTTTATTCATAAGAATAATGATTCCCCAGTTTTCAACTCTATTATAACATATAATTGAAGTTTGGCCCATAGAATCTCCTGTTTTCAAATAAATGGTATTTTCACTATCAGTACTTATATTAGTACCCAACCCAATTTCTCTTTTACCTTCTTTATAATATATTTTTTCAGATAGTATTGCAGCTTTAGCTATTACATTATCATTATTTAATACAGCCTTTAAAAACGTAATCATATCTGAAGCACTAGATTTTACTAATCCAGCTGGTGCTGCGATATGCCATTTCATAAATTCTTGAGCTCCTCCGCTAGGATTATAACCAGTTGTAATGTTCTTTACATTAAAGTCTTTAGTTAAGGTATTAGTCATTTGTAAAGGATCTACCATGTTTTTTTCTAATAATCTCATCATAACTCATTCCATAGATGTTTTCTAATATCTGACCAAGTATTATATGACTAATTGTAGAATAGCGGTATCTCCCATAGTCAATTAACTCGTTAGAATTATTTATAATATCAGATAATGTTTTTTGAGTGACACCATTCATAGGTTGTTGTGAATCTAATTCTATCAATGCTCTAAAATCTAAATCTTTTAATCCAGATTGATGAGATGCTAGATCAGATATTTTTATTTTATTTGTTAGATTCTCTTGTAGCACATAAACTTTAGGAAGGTAACTATCAATATAATCATCTAATTTGATTTTTTTATCAATAACAGCTTGTGCTATTAAATTTGAAGTTAAAAGTTTCGTTATAGAAGCAATTTCAAAAACAGAATTTTTATTAATGTCTATTTTGCTTTCTTTATTCATTTTTCCATAAGCCGTATAAAATTCTTCATTATTATGAATAAAACCAACACTTACACCTACATCAGGATTTTTTTGATAATTGTTATTTATTATAGAGTCAATCTTTTTTGAAATGTTTTGCCCAAAAGAAAGGCTACTTATTAATAATAGTATTGTTAAAATTTTTAATGTAATTTTCATTGTATCGTGTTTTATATTAATTTTTATTTCGATACAAATATGTGGAAGAAATGAACGCTGTGCGACCGAATAAAAATACTCGAACGCATTTGTTTTAAAAAACAAGTACGAGTAATTAAAAGAAGGCGTATGAGTAATTACAAATTATTGATTTACAGATTATTACGATAGTGAGTAGGCGTTTTTCCTGTTTGTTTTTTAAAAGCAGTATTAAAAGAAGATTTTGAATTAAAACCTACATCATACAAAATTTCAAGAATAGTAAGTTTGTTTTTTGCAGGATCTTTTAGAATATGCATAGCATGTTCTATGCGATAAGTGTTTACAAAATCGTAAAAATGTTGATTTAATTTATGATTAATTAAAAGGGATAAATCTCGAAGAGGTATTTGAATACTTGCAGAAACATTTTGAATGGTCAATGACGGATTAAGAAAAGGTTTTTCTTCATCCATATATCTTTTCAATTTTAATAAATCTTCACTATCCTTTTTGTCGTCAACAACCAGTGAAACGTTTTGCCCTTTTTCTTCTAAAACAATCTCTTTTACAAGCTTTAATTTAGAATTAATTTTCCTGAATAAATTTGGGTTATTTAAAACTTTAAATAAATACCAGCAAATAATGAATAACTGAAATACAAAAAGTCCGGTTTTTAACCATTCCGCAATACTAGGATATTTGGAGAATTTAAAAACACTCATTAAAATAGCAATAGAGTAGAAAAAAGATATTGCTAATGTAAATTGAAATAACCAATCATATGATTTAAGGTTAGAGCTTGTATAATTTTCAAGATATAATTTCTTTGTTTTTTTTAAAATCATAAAAACAGCAATAAGGTATATGGTAATTAGCGAATAAATAAAAACATGATTGAAGTGTACTTCAAACATACTTTTACTATTTTGGATAAAATGTTTTTTTGAATTTATATCTACACTATAAAAACGAGGTATTAAGAGTGTGTTTGCGATTATAAAAGGAGTAATATGGATGAGATGTTTTGGTTTTAATCTAAAATCTGAATAGGATACAGATAATACATATAAATAAAAAACGGGAATGTGTAAGAACGTAATTTGACTTCTTAAAAACCCTAAATTCGAAGAGCCCTCTGAAATGGCGTTGAATAAAACGGCACTAATATTTATTGCTGTTATAATTAAAAAAACGGAGAATAGACGGTTACTTAATTTGTGTTCTGTCTTAACTGTATATAAAAATAACGCTAGAAATAGGGAAATAAATATTGTTATTATACTTACAAAAAAAGGCAAATCAATTTTATCCATTTACTATTTTTTTTAATTCTGACTAACGTAAAATTATGTTTCTGAAAATCAGTGTTTTATAAACAATCGAATTTCTCATCTTTTCATTAAATTTTCAATCCAAATTTACTCAATTTTACGTTAGCCAACGTACTGAGGAGTTTTTGGAGTCTATGAGGGATTGTTTACAACGTTAAATATATGGCAAGCTGGGCAGAAAATAAGCGATTATTTCCGGATTAGCCACAAGCCAAATCTTTTTATTTTGTTTTACTTTTTCTCGTTTAATACCAAATCAAAAGATTTGGCGACTTTGTAAATAGACAACAACTTTTGGATTAAGCACTAATCGCCCAATTTGCTATATATGGTGTTGTGCATAGTTTTAATAATTAATTATCTCATTTGACACTAGTTGTCCGTTTTGATAAAGCTCAACTAATTCTGTTCTATTCAAATTGTCTATCTCTAAATAAACACCCCAAACATAACCACAAACGTGCTCAGGTAAAGTTTTTCCATCGGCAGACCATACATCATCATAGCTGTCTTTTGTAAGTGCTCTAAGTCTATTTTTGTCAGAATCCTTTTCTGTTTGGGGTCTATTTGCCTTTTTCATTTCAAAAGCAACAAGGTTATCCTGTTCAATAATTTGTCCACGACTATGAATTATGATATCACAATTGATAACAATTTCGTTAAGACCATCATCAAGTATTGTCTTTATTCGACCTCCATAGTTTCTGTTATATTCAGGATCAACATAATAATTTGCAAAGTCAGAATTATTAATGTTCTCACTTAAATAAATTGCTAATCGACCGCAAAGATTTCTTTCCGCTACACCATTTTGAATATTATCAATTTCACGTTGCAAAAACGTTTGGTTTGATGCTCTAAATATCTCGAGTAGTTGTTCTTCCATTTCTAATTATGTACAACGTTTCTTGTATGGTGCATATGTACTATACAAATCTTAAGTTTTTTTATTCATCAAGTTCATTTATCGATTCCGCTATTTTTTCTATTTGCCCACTTTCGTGATTCCAGAAATAAATTTTGTCAGTCAGAATTCCATTTCCGCTGTGAGTCAATATAATTAAATTTCCAAATCCGTCCGAACCGATTGCAATTCCATTTATAGGAAATCCATTCCATTCTAGAGCATTTTTCGTTTCAAGTCCGATGTGGTTGCAAGTCCGACTTATTCTTTTTCTGTCAGATTTGTCAAAAAAAGGATAAAGTTCAAATTCAAATTTGTCCGTTACTAATTCCCCACCATTTGATATTCTCATTCGGTTTTTAAATTCAGTTGGGAAATTTTAGCTCTTTTGGTTTTTAGAGCGTTGGAATTGTGTGGTGGCAAAAACCAAATGTGCTGAAATATGCATTGGCTTTTTTTTCGCTTGCACATAACAATTGAATATAGTTACTTCTTATTTATTGAATTTTAGTTTCCAGTTATTCTATTAATCTCTTCTAATTAACTTCAACTTACATTTCTCCCAAAATCTTAGAAATAGCATCTAATTTAGGCGTTAGTATCACTTCTATTCGTCTGTTTTTTGCTTTCCCTTCAGAAGAGTCATTACTTGCTATTGGTGAGTGTTCACCACGACCAGCGGCTGTTAAGTTATTTGCTTTAATACGACGGTTTTTTTCTAAAATAGCTACAATTGCAGTTGCTCGCTTAGTCGATAAATCCCAATTGTTTTTTATTTGTCCGTTGCCAGAATAAGGAGCATCATCGGTATGGCCTTCAATTAAAACAGCAATTTCGGGATTGTCGCCAAGAACATTTCCTAGCTTTTTTACAGCTTTACGACCTTCAGTTCCTACTGCCCAGCTTCCAGATTCGAAAAGAAGCTTATTTTCCATAGATACATAAACTTTACCATCACGCTGTTCTATAGTTAGGCCTTTACCTTCAAAATCGGTTAATGCTTTCGAAACGGCATCTTTAAGGGCAGTCATCGCTTGGTCTTTAGCTGCGATAACGCCTTCTAATTCGGCAACACGTTGCGAACGGGAATCTAATTCTTTTTTTAGTTGTTCTAAACGCGCACTTTCGGCAGCCAAAGCTTGTTCTTTTGTTTCTAATTGGGCTAATAATTCTCTATTCTTTTTAGAATTTTCAGCTATAGATGACGAACTGTTAGCATCTAATGCATCGTAAGAGGCTTTTAAATTATTGTATTTATTTTGAGCAGCTGCTAAATCACTTTGTAATTTGGTATGGCTAGAGCTACTCGTTTCATAGTCCTTTTTTAAACGATCTAATTCGTTTTGAGCTTCATTTTTGGCTTTTAAAAGCGCATCGTTTTCATCTTGTAGCGACCTGCTTTCTTCTTTTAAATTGTTATAACGGTTCTCTAAATCTTTATAAACTTTAGGAGAAACACAAGAGGTTAAAAGGCCTATTATTAATACTATAATTAAGTTTTTTGTCTTCATTTTTGTGTTTTATCTATGTCATTTATTTTTCCGTTCGAGTAATCCCGAAACTTCAGGAGGAGAATTATTAAATAATCTTTTAGTGCTTTTATCACAACTATAGAACTATTTAATAATTCTCAAATCAAAAATCGTTAATCTTCAAGCGTAAATTGTTACGATGCTATTTCTACAAGAATAGGACAGTGATCACTATGTTTAGCTTCACTAAGTATAACGGCGCGTTTTATTTTTTCTTGTAACGATTTAGTAACCATTGCATAATCTAAACGCCAGCCTTTATTATTTGCTCTAGAGTTCGCTCTATAACTCCACCAGCTGTATTGTTGCGATTCTGGATGTAAGTGTCTAAAAGAATCAATTAAACCACTAGATATAAAATTACCAATCCATTCGCGTTCTTCAGGAAGAAACCCTGAAACGTTTTTCATTTTTGGGTTATGAATATCTATAGCTTCATGACAAATGTTATAATCGCCACAAACTACTAGGTTAGGAATGGTTTGTTTTAAGGTATTTACATAGTTTTGTATCTCATCCATGTAATTAAATTTAAACTCCAAACGTTCACTGTTTGTTCCAGAAGGTAAATACATGCTCATTACAGAAACGTCATCAAAATCGGCTCTAATATTCCGACCTTCAAAATCCATAGTTTCAATACCTGTACCATATTCTACATGATTAGGTTTTGTTTTACACAACAGAGCAACGCCGCTGTATCCTTTTTTTTGAGCACTGTAAAAGTAATTGTATTTGTAACCAGCTTCTTCAAAAAGACTAAGATCTAATTGTTCTTCCATTGCTTTTATTTCTTGCAGGCAAATAACATCTGGATTAGCACTTTTTAACCAATCTATAAACCCTTTTTTTATTGCTGCACGAATGCCATTTACATTGTATGAAATTATAACCATTTTTATCTAAATTCTGTTATAGCTAAAGTAAATAATGCATTACATTTATGTAAGGTGTTTAAATGATTTTAACCAAAAAGTATTAACAAAATTTAAAAGTTAGATTATCTTTAAAACAAAAATAAAATGATTATTAGTTATGAATAAGCAATTTCAAGAGTATTGGGGATTAGCGATCGATAAAATTGTTTTCTTTGCGCCAAGACTAATAGGTGCTGCTTTAATTTTATGGGTTGGTTTTAAAATTATAAAGAAAGTAGTACAGTTTGTTGAAGGTGTTCTCAAACGCATGAATATTTCTGATACCATGCGCCCTTTTTTATTATCTATTTTATCGGTAATTTTTAAAGTTGCTATTATTTTTACAGTCGTTTCTATATTAGGAGCAGATCTTTCTGGTTTGGTTGCTATTTTAGCTGCTGTAAGTTTTGCTATAGGGATGTCACTACAAGGCAGTCTAGGAAATTTTGCTTCAGGGATTTTAATTCTATTTCTTAAACCGTATCAAATTAATGATTGGATTCAAATTGATGACAAATTTGGAAAAGTAGAAGAGATTGGTATTTTTAGTACAGTAGTTGCTACTCCTGGGAATAAAACATTAATCATTCCTAATTCTAAAATCACAGACGATGTGGTTACTAATTATTCAAAAAAAGGAGTCGTAAGGTTGGAAATATCGGTAACGATGCCTTACGCCGAAGATTTTCCTAGAGTAAAACAAATTATAGAAAAAGCGATAGCGCCCATAGATAAAATATTAAAAGAACCCGTTCCAGAAATAGGTATTAATAACTTCGATTCTCATAATGTTGAGATTACAGTAAGACCTTATGTAACTCCTGATGATTTTTGGGAAGTTACTTTTGAAGCGCATCAGCTAATTAAAAGCGCTTTTAGCGAAAATGAAATTAAAGTGGCTTATTCTGAAGGTGTCGAACTGGGTTCAATAGGCCGTTAGTTTATGTTTTTAACTTAACCAGAATTACCTTTTATAAGTCTTTCTTTGTCATAATTAAGTGTTTTCTGTTTTAGACAAATATAAAAAACAAGTGAATTTTAAATAATAACTTTGTTAGTAAGCTGTTATTAGTATACATGAGAAACGTCATTATCGTTTTATTTTTTTTAATTGGTGTTTTTGGTTTTTCACAAGATCTTAAAAACCCTAATACTGTTTCTAAAATTATAGCTGTTTCTAAAGTAATTAAGATTGATACTGTAAGTGTAAACCCTTATGCATTTAAAGTGATGTTTAAGGATAGTACCGTTATAAATCCATTAACCTATAAAGTCGATTTTTCATTAGCTGAACTTACCTTTAATACGTTAGCAGAAACCGATTCTATAATCATTAATTATACGAAGTATCCTGAGTTCTTAACTAAAACCTATCAGCAATTTGACGAAGGTGTTATTGTTGAAAATAACGAGGAACAAAATAGAATTTTTAAACTCAAACAATCTAATAAAGAAAATGCATTTACCCCTTTTGATGGTTTAACAACTTCTGGAAGTATTTCAAGAGGTGTAACCGTAGGAAATAATCAAAATTCGGTATTAAATAGTGAGTTGGATTTGCAAATTACAGGAAAGCTAAGCGAAAATGTGTCGCTTCGAGCTTCCATACAAGATGCCAACATTCCATTGCAAGAAAGTGGATATTCACAACGTTTAGACGAATTTGATCAGGTTTTTATAGAGCTTTTTAGTGACCGTTGGAATGTTAGAGCTGGTGATATTGATTTAACGAACTCAGAGTCTTATTTCGCAGCGTTTACAAAACGAGTTCAAGGGCTTTCTATTAAGACGAAACTAGGAGATGAAGATAATGAAACGAACCTTTTTGCTTCTGGAGCTATAGTAAGAGGACAGTTTACAACGTATCAATTTACAGCTCAAGAAGGAAATCAAGGGCCTTATAAATTACAAGGTCCTAATGGAGAATTATTTGTACTTATTGTTTCTGGTAGTGAGACGGTTTACGTTAACGGAATTGTTGTAAGTCGCGGAGAAAATGAAGATTATATTATAGATTATAATGCTGGAGAAATTATATTTAATTCTACATACCCTATTACTTCGGAAATGCGTGTTACGGTAGATTTTCAATATAGCGAACGTGATTATTCAAGGATTGTAGCTTATGGAGGTGGAAATTATAAGAGTGAGAAATTGCAATTTGGTGTTTCTGTGTATTCAGAGAACGATTCTAAAAACAATCCACTACAGCAAAACTTATCTGAAAATCAAGTCAATATTTTGAGTACTGCAGGAGATGATATGTCTATGATGGTTGCGCCTTCTAGTATTCCTGAAGCATTTAATGACAATCGCATTTTATATAAAAAAGAAGATGTTGGTGGTGTCGAAGTTTTTGTGTTTTCTAATAATCCAGAAGACGAATTGTTTGGCGTACGTTTTACTTTAGTGGGAGAAAACCTAGGAAACTATGTTTTAAGCAATACCAATGCGATTAACAACATCTATGAATACGTGGCACCTATTGCAGGAGTTCCTCAGGGTGATTACGAACCTATTATACAATTAGTAGCACCTACAAAGCTTCAAATTGCTGTTGTTAATGGTGTTTACGAACCTTCAAACAAAACGAAACTAATTTTCGAACTAGCAGGAAGTAAAAATGATTTAAATCTATTCTCTAATTTAGAAGATGATAATAATGATGGAGTAGCCGCAAAACTAACTATAAATCAATCACTTATAAAACAAGATAGTCTGTGGAATTTAAATGCGTTTATAGATACCGATTTTATTCAACAAGAATTTAGAAACATAGAGGGTTTATACAGCCCCGAGTTTAATAGAGATTGGAATTTAGAAATTGCACAATCTAATGCAATAGTTAGCGATTTTGGAGATCAATTATTATTTAGTGCTGGAACCAGAGCGTTACATTATGAAAAAGGGAAAGCAAATTACTTATTTGAACATTTAAGTTTTTCAGAAAACTTTAATGGGAATAGACATAGTTTTAATGCCAATTTATTTCTTGCCGAAAAGCTCTCAATAGTTACCAATACTAGTTTTTTGAATACAGAGGCGTCTAATACAACTTCAACATTTTTGAGATCGTATAACGTGGCAAAGTATCGATTGGAGAATAAATGGTTTGGCGCTCGTTTTTCTGCTGAAGAAAATAAACAAATAGAGAAAGCTACAGTTGAATTTACAGATTTAAGTCAGCGATTTAGTTCCTACGAGGCTTTTGCAAGGGTAGGAGATACGACCAAAGTTTTTGCAGAAGCTGGTTATAAATATCGTGTAAATGATAGTATTAGAAGTAATAAGTTACAAAAAGTAAATACCTCGAATACGTATTATATAGATTCTAGATTAGTAAAAAATGAACAAACGAATTTATTGCTCTACGTAAATTATAGAACATTGAATAATGTAGATGAAACTGAAGTAGATGAGCAGTCGTTAAACTCTCGCTTGCAATACAGCCAGAAATTTTTTAAGAATTTTATACAATGGAATACCGTTTTTGAAACCAATTCAGGAACCCTTCCTCAACAAGATTTTACGTATGTTGAAGTAGAGGCTGGACAAGGTGCTTATACTTGGATAGATTATAATGGGAATGGTATTCAAGAATTAGAAGAATTCGAGATTGCTCAATTTCAAGATCAAGGACAGTACATTCGTGTTTTATTGCCTAATCAAGTTTTTATAAAGACCCATCAAAACAGATTGAGTCAAACATTAACATTAAACCCCTCCAATTGGGTTAATTCTGAAAATGAAAGCAAAAAATTCTGGTCACATTTTTACAATCAAACCGCTTATTTAATTGATCGTAAAATTAAAAGAGAAGGAAATAATTTTAATATTAACCCTTTTAATAATGATGAAGAAAACCAATTAGGACTTCAGTTAAATTTTAGGAATGTATTATTCTTTAATAGAGGCAAACAACATTATACGACATCTTATACGTATTTAAATAATGAAGCAAGAAATGTATTAAGTGTTGGTTTTATTTCCAATTTAATAAAGAGTCATCAATTTAACTTTAACCATAAGTTTGCCGAAAGTTGGCTTATTAATTTACAAAGCGGATTTGATAGCACAAAAAGTGTTAGTGAAAACTTCGCGAGTAAAAATTTTAATATTATTGAACAGCGTTATAACCCTAAACTATCTTACTTACTGAATGAAAATATAAGTTTTGATGTTTTTTATAAGTTCACCAATAAAGAGAACACAATTGATGCTTTTGAACGATTAGAGCAGCAGAATTATGGGACATCGTTTTCTTTTTCTCCAAAAAACAATGCACAAACAGCGGCTATTAACGGAGAGTTTAATTATTTCTCAAATGCATATACTGGAAATGCAAATACACCAGTTGGCTATCAAATGTTAGAAGGTTTGCAGCCTGGTAAAAACTTTACTTGGAGTTTAATTGCTCAAAAGAAACTGACAAAGTTTTTAGATTTAAATTTAACTTATTTTGGTAGAAAGACGCCAACAAGTAAAGCCATTCATACAGGTAACATTCAGCTTAAAGCTTACTTCTAAATAAAACATTTTTTTTACACAACCTTTATTGTTTAAGTGCATGACAAAAATTATTGAATGTACTACGAATGTCTGGTCGAGCCCTTTGGCTTCACTTAGAACAAGCTAAAGTCAAGGCCTTTTTATTATTGGTGTTTTAGAGCTCTAAAGATTTCTAGACTGTGCGAGAGGCGACAGTATTTATTTATGATAAATAATGAAAGACAAATTTGCTTTTGTATTTTGTTTAATGCTATTTGTTTTAAAATATTATTGAGGCATAATTTTTGTAACTTGCTAATTATAAACACTAATAATATTAAAATGAACAGTTTAATAAAATTATCCATGGTTATTGTATTGGTATTCTTTCAATCATGTGACTCTGCTAAAAAAGCGACTAATGCAGATAATTCTAATACAGAATCTATAATAATGAATGAAAAATTAATAAATGATGGTTACTCAGTCGGAGCCATAAAATATACAGATAATGGAGACTGTAGTTATACTATTATTGACGATAAGACAAAATCAAAGCTCGACCCAATAAATATGAGCGATAAAAAGTTTGAAGCTTTTAAAAGTAAATCAACTAAAGTATATTTTAAATATAGAAGTTTAAGAAGAGCAAATAGATGTAGTGATGCAAGACCAATTGAAATTGTAGATATGCAGAAAGCATAATCCATTTCAGGATGACTCAAATAAGAAAAAATAAGAAGGCTTATCAAGAGATAAGCCTTCTTTCTAATTATTAAGATTTAATCTAATTTTAAATGTCAACCAACATTACTCTTACTCAATAATTATATTTAATCAACGATAATACGCTTGGTATTGCTCGCATTAGCGTTGCCAATTTTAACGAAATAGATACCAGATTGTACATAAGACATATCTAATGTATACTCGTAACCATTTCCTGTTTCATTTTCTAAAGTTTTCCAAGATAAATTTTGCCCTAATGCGTTATAAACATTTAAATCTAATTTGTTTTGAATAGCAGTCGTTTCCAGTTTTACTAAAAACTGATTATTATCTTGAGATATTATGGTATAACCTAGGTCTACTAAAGTATTGTTATTTACAGACAATGTTTCATTAGCACACAATTGTAATGACCAATTGTTAAGACTCCCGCCATCTGCCGTAGCAAATACATCCTCAATCTCTAGAGTCCAGTCACCAGCGGATTGAATACCATTAAAAGCAGCTAAGTTCTCTGCTGGAGTAAACAATCCAGTAACAGGATTTGTAGCATTATTTATTGAAATAGTGGCACTATCATCAAAAGTTGTTTCTGCTATATCTTCACAGTTACCACAAATGCCACTAGCAAGAGTTATAGTCGTATTATCTGGTCCTTTTAGTTTTATTATTAAATCTTCAATATATGTGTGTTCAATATTAACAGTAACATTAACATCGCTTACCAAAAAATTATCGGTGATGGTAATAGTAGAGCTTATATTAGAAGTGGTATTATTAGGAATATCTATAATTTCATCATTTATTGCTGATTCGCAACTAAAGTTTGTTATCGTAGCTGAAAAAGAATCATTAGTGGCATCTGCATCTCCAGAGGAATCAGTACTTGCAACTATCATATGGTCTCCTACATCTGAAAAATCCCCTAAAGCTGAAAAGGTGTGTGTAGCAGTATCTCCAGGGTTAATTGTACCTGTGAAATTTTCTATAACAGCACTACCTCCATCTAATACATAAGACACATCAAAACCAGATTGTGCTTGACCTCCAAAGTTTTCTATAGTAACTGTAATTGCTTCGCTTCCTAGTCCTTCAGCACTAATCGGTGCCGTTACAGCAACGACGCCTACATCATTTGCTGCTAAATTAGAAACCACTAAAGTTGTTGGATCGTTATTAACATCTTCATCACCATTAAGATTCGT
>CALGLR010000064.1 GCA_937959395.1 uncultured Flavobacteriaceae bacterium
TTTGGTTAAATCAAAATGGCTTACCAATACTTCGGGAAGTAATAAATTAGCTGCTAAAAATAAAGCGTCTGAGGACATAGAATTTTTTATAGCAAAGTTCTTCCATTTTTAGTTACTCCACAACTTTTTGTCTTGATCCATAATACTTTACATCCAGAATGCGCTTGTAATTGTGCTGCAGGGAATATTTGCGACAATAGAGATTCATGGAAGCACTTTACAGATTCTCATGGTTCAATACAATTAAATTATATTGGCAAAGTACATCAATCTTTAGGGAGAAAAATTAATGGCTATTTACCGATTGAATTATTAACGTTAGAGGCTGCTTTCTTAAAAGGCTGCGGCTATAAATTACCATTGAATTATAATAATTTACGACCAAGTAATGTAAGCGATTATGAAATGCAGTTTAACGGTCTTTACGCGTCTATAAGTTACCTTTGTCTTCTCGATAGAGTTAATAATATTATGGATATAATCTTGCCTTTTAAAGATCATACCAAGTCCTTGTCAATTCATAACGTTGAACGTTGAGAAAAAAGTTGAAATAGCTTCTTACACTATTTTAATTTTGAAATTGTGCCTTACTATTTTTAATTATTTTTCGATTAGATAATTTTAGAAATTTAAGCTTAGTCATAGTTTTATACCAATTCTAACGCGAAATTTTCCATTAAAATTTGTTCTTTTTCGTTGATACTTCAAAATAAAAATATAACCGTAATAGCTATGCTGATATTTTCTTTTTCATCTAAAACTAAAAGCTACTGTTTTTAAAAGAAATAGAAACAAATTAAACATGTTATCTCTATGTTAAAAGGTATTACTTAAAACAAATAACCACCGCTTTAAACGGTGGTTATTTGTTGCTTTTTTGTAGCTTGTCTTATAAAAAAGTCTAAGTTATTATGAATTATAGATCTTGAAAAAATATATTTTAACAGCTTAATTTATAACTACTTTTTTGGTTGTATTCCCTTTGCTTGTTGTAATTCTTGCTAAATAAATACCTTTAGAGAAAGAAGAAACGTCTAGCGTTGGTAAAATAGAAGTTGCTACTTTTTGACCTAAGTTATTATAAAGTTCTATGCTTTTAAATTCTACTTCATTTTCTAATTGAATATTAAGAGTAGTAGATGTAGGATTAGGATAAATAGCTAAACTGTTATTGTCGAAATCTTCAGTACTTAATATGATATCATTAATATCATAAATCGCAACGATACCGCTATTAGGCCCATTAGATTGGTCACCAAAGCCTCCAATCGCTGCAATACCATTTTGAGATATTGATACACTCCATCCAAAAAAATCAGTATCGTTTTCACTTACAATGTTTTCTCCTATTTGAATCCATTCACCAGATTGGTTTTTATAAATTTTAGCTAAAGATCCACGTGGTAAACCTATATCAGTAGAACCAGAGCCAGGCACACCTATTACAGCTATTTGTCCATCAGGAGATAAGGCTAAGCCAGATCCATTACCAAGTTGTCCAATTTCTATATCTCCGTTTATATCTGAGCCTATTTGACCCCATTCATTAGCGCTTCGATTAAATTCATATATTCTAGCCAAACCTGTAGCATTAGTGTTTGCGATTGCAGCAGCTATACCTATAGTAAAACCATCTTCAGATATATCTATGCCATTAGCTCCAAATAAGTCTCCTGTTCTATCTCCAACAAGGTTTTGACCTATTTGTTCCCATTCTTCTACAAAAAGATTAAGCTCATAGATTCTTACAACGCCTCTGTTTTCTCCATCATTTCCATTAGATGTTACAGCAAGTATTTCTCCATTAGCAGACAAGGCATGGTTAGATGTTCGGTCATCAGCAGAAAGGCCATTAATTGTTTGTCCTATTTGAATCCAAGATCCACCTACATTATCGTAAACTTTAACTTGCCCTGAATTTTCTCCATTTTCATCACTAAATATGGCACCTGCTGATATTGTTCTTCCATTGGCAGATATATCTACATGTAAACCAAAGGAATCATCATCTCCACTACCAAGAATATCTTCACCTACTTGCACCCAATTTCCCGATTGATTTCTAAAAACTCTAATTCGCCCTGGTACTTCACCAGATGGTGCAATATAATCTGAAGAACCAACTACTACAATACTTCCGTTTTCAGAAATAGATACTGCTATTATGCTTTCATTATCTGATTCTCCAGAGATGTCAGATCCAATTTGTGTCCATACGCCGCTTACATTTTCATAAATGCTTACTGCTCCAGTGATTTGACCTGTGGCGTTTACTTTTCCTGGTGCAGCAACTGCAACAGTATTGCCATCTTGAGAGATGCTTACGTTAAACCCCAGAAATTCATTTCCGCTAGTACCTTTAATGTCATTTCCAATTTGAACTTGAGCTCTTAATATTGACGGCATAAGTGCTATGGCTATGACCATATAAAGTCTGAAACTAAAACGGACTATTTGCTTTTGTAAATTTGTTTTCATGATTTATTTAATTTTAAATATTTTTTAGGAATTTTATTACTTTAGTGTTCAAAAATTGTAGTCAATTTAAGATACAATAATACATCAATCTAAATCTAAAGTAAAGGTATAATAATCTTTTTTTAACGGCTAGGCTATAAAGTGATTTTGTATTACGTTTTATTAGTAAATATTAAATAAACTAAGGATAACATAATATTAAGCTTTAACGTTTATTAATTTACAACAGTGCTTTAATAATACAAGCAGGTAATAAATAATTTGTCAATTTTAATAGTATATTAATCCTTAGCTTACTTAAGTTACTTGTTGTTTAGAATTAATTTTTAATTAATTTCTCTTGATAAATCGTATTTCCGTCTTCGCTAATAACATTCAAAAAGTAAATGCCTTGTTCAAAGCTTTCCGTATTAATTGTTTTTTTTGAACCCGAAAAATCTTCGTCTAAAACTTTAAACCCAGCAGTATTATAAATTACAAGTTTTTTTGCATCAATATCATCACTAGTTGTTAAACCTAAATTAATTGTAGCTTCATTTTTTGCAGGATTAGGATAAGTTTTTGCGTTTAATAATTTCTTAGGCGCATTAGTAACATCTTCCTCTATGCTCATTTTTTGATCTATTGCTTCTTGAGTGTTTTCTCTAAAGCTACTTTCACATGCATTTACACCAAAAGCAACGTTATATGGAGTACAACCAGATCTAGACACTCTAGCACTAAAAGTTCCCTCTGGTAAATTAAATGTTGAAGAGGTTCCTCTTGAAAGGTTAAAACCAACAGAATTCGATAATCTTACGTTAACTCTTCTATTGCTATTACTACTATTAGAGAATCTTACGGCTCTATTTCCTCCTGCAACGCAATCTAGCTCCTGAATTAATAAACTTGCTGAGAATACAGAAAAACGAGTTACTGTTTCGCAACCATTAGTGTCTTCAATTTCTACTTGGTAAGTTCCTGGAGGTAAGGCTAAAGTTACGTTTCTTCTATTTACTGTTGCAGAAGCCGATTCATTTGTATAAAAGTTTCTAAGATTAATTGAGAATGGTGCCACACCATTTACAATACCTAGTCTAAAGCGGCCACCTTGACCACAATCATCAATTCCTGTTACCGATCTTACGGTTTGAGTAAAACCTTCGCAACTTGTGCTTTGTGCCTTTGCGGAAAAAAAAGATAAGCTAAGAAGTAATAAGAATAAAAAGCTTTTTGCTGAAATTGTTTTTGTTTTCATAAACATTTAATTTTTTAAGTTTGAATTATTATTTTATTGTAGTCAACAAAATTAGTTCAAACTATCATTAATTTATTAAAAATTTATATAGATAAAACTGTAATTTAGGCTGTATTATATAGATAGTTTCTGTATTGAGTATTGGTTATGAGTTGTTTATTGTTTTAGACTGCTTGATTTATTGTTTTCGTTAAAAGACATAAAATATGTTTGAGAAAGGTGTTTGAGGTCAAAAAAAATAGTTTTTACTTAGAATTATAATATTGAATTTACAAAAAAATGGTATTATTTTAATAACAATTAGAACTTAACAATAAAATTATTATATGATTGTCCGTGATTAGTAATAATAGTCTAATTAGCGTTATTCTGAATTTATTTTAGTATCACATTACGTTCATAAATAATTATTATTAAGGATATTCAAGAATTATTAATCCAATTTAAAAGGTCTTAATTTAGGTCTTCTAAATATCTAAAAGAAAGAGTACATTTTATAACATTTCTCATTTGAAATAACCGCAATAAAACGTTCTTTTTTACTTTCTATTTTATTAAAAAAAGAAAACCGTAACTATCTTCGACTTCGCTTAGTACAGGCGGCTATGTCTTATTTTTGTAATTCATATAAAGAAAAAAGCAATCATTTTCTTTTACAGTAATTTCAAACAAGAATTGGTATTATATAAAACGAATGGATGTGAATTTAGATAAGTAGTATTATGATTTAAGAAAATAGCATGGAGTGACAACTTTGGAATGAGTTCATTTAAATTTCTTTAACAAAATCACTCAATTTTTTATTTTTTTTAACCTTCATTTTAGTTCTTATTTTTGAACGATAAGTATCAATACTATATATGGATAAATTTAATTGAGATGCAATTTGTTTTGAAGACAAATCTAAACGCAACAATTGAATGATTTCTTGTTCTTTAGGAGACAAATCAGCATAGTTTTTACTTAAATTAGCCAAAAAAGAATCATTGTTTTCTTGAATTTTTGAATATAATTCAATTTTAGTTTTATTAAATTGAATGTCTTCTTTTATTTTACTTGAGATATTAAACAAATATTGTTTCAATCTTGGTTCTTGACTACTCACTTCAGAAATCTTCTTTTTTATATTCTCTAAAAGTTTATTCTTTTCTTTTATATGTATTGAGAAATTGGTGATTTGCCTATTTTTAAAATCTAAACTTTGTTGGAGTTTTTCTTTTTCAATGGTTTGTATTTTGTTTTTTGATTGATGCAATCTTTTTTGTTTTATTAAAAAGGCTCCTGTTAAGAAAGCTAAAAGCACTAAGCAAATTAACAAAATGATGTTGTAAACACTTTTGGTTTTACTTTTATCAGATAAATATTTTAGTTCATTTTCTTTTTTTTCTAAATTTATTTTATTTTTTTCTACATCAAACATGACTTTGTAAAACTCGGCATCACTTGCTTTTTCGGCAATAACTAAGCTGTCATTCAAATTTATATAAGAGGTGAGGTATTTATTAGATTCACTCATGTTATTATTATTCTCATGCAAATCAGCGAGGTATCTTAGAATGTCCTTTTTTTGGACAAAGCGATCATATTTATTTACAGAATCTATAGAGCGTTCTAAAATTTTTATAGCTTCTGTATTATTTCCCAGATCTCTGTATATTTTAGATCTTTGGATATCATAGGAAATACGATAGGATATATCCGTTTTGTATAAATTTCTCCCTTTAAAATTCAAGGCTAAAGCTTTTTTTAACTCTTTTTTATTTAGTAAAATTTCTCCTTTTAGTAAATTGGCATAAGCCATAAATTTATTTTTTTTAGCCCCTTTGTAATTAATGCAGCTTAGTATTGAATCTGCTTTATCATATTGTTTTAAATCACAATATAACCTAGCTTTGTTTATTTTAGTTTTCGTATAAGTTTCATTATTTTTACTTTTTGCATACAGTTTTTCAATTTCATCAAAATATACAAACGCTTTCTCAAAATTACCCTGTAATGTCTGTAGTTCTGCAAAAGCAGTATATACTTTTCCAAAAAGAACTTTGTCTTCAAGCTCGGATACTAAATCTAAAGCCTTATTTAAATTTTTTGAGGATTCTGCAAATCGATATCTAATATTGTATAAGTTTGCTAATGCTAGTAGATTTAGTGCTTTAGATTGGGTTACCCTATTTGTTTTTGAGTAGGTGAATTTTGCTAAAGAATAATTTTCTAGAGCTTTTTTTTCGTTTCTGAGCTCACGATAATTATTTCCTAACTTAAAATAACAATAACCAAGATCAGAAAAATGATTCTCATTGTTTTTTATTATTTCTATTGATTTTAATAATATTATATTAGAATCTTCGTAGGATTTTCTCTTGTAAAGAGCCTCTACTTTTGCTAATAATGTTTTTAAGGTTTTATTTTTAGAGATAATTTCATCATTATCATTTGAAGCCTCATATGTCTTCAAGTTTTTACATGTTTTATTAATATAGCTGTTATTTAACTTAGTTTTTTTTAAACTAGATGCACCAGCTTTACCAACAAACAATAGGAAGAAGGGTATGAAGACAATTCTTAAGAAAAATGTCATTTATTAAGCAATTTTATATGTAAAAATACAACTATTATTCCATTAATATTATCTTAATTTAAAGATCACAGTGTTAAAAAAACAAAAAAACACTTGAATTACATAGAGAAAATAAGATGAAATAACTTGTTTTAGTAATTAAGGAGGAAATAATTTAGGTTATATAAATTGATAAATATTTTAAAAAGGTAGAAATTAAGAGAAATATTTCGTGAGATTGAAATGAAAAAACATTAAAAAAGCTTACCCCATAATTTAAAAGGATAAGCTTATTATTTATAAATTAAAAAAAGATCTTAACCGTTCATTGAGATTAAAAACTCTTCATTATTTCTAGTTTGCTTGAAACGTTGGTTGATAAACTCCATAGCTTCTACGGGATTCATATCTGCTAAATATTTACGCATTACCCACATTCTTTGAATTGTTGTCGCATCAAGTAAAATATCATCACGACGCGTGCTTGAAGATGTTAAATCGATAGCAGGGAAAATACGACGATTAGAAATTTTACGATCCAATTGTAATTCCATGTTACCAGTACCTTTAAATTCTTCAAAGATAACTTCATCCATTTTCGATCCAGTTTCAGTTAAAGCAGTAGCAATTATAGTAAGAGAACCTCCGTTTTCAATATTACGAGCTGCACCAAAGAAACGTTTAGGTTTATGAAGCGCATTTGCATCTACACCACCACTTAATATTTTTCCAGAAGCTGGTTGAACTGTGTTGTATGCTCTTGCTAAACGCGTTATAGAGTCTAATAAAATTACGACATCATGACCACATTCTACCAAACGTTTTGCTTTTTCAAGAACGATATTAGCAATTTTCACATGCTCATGTGCTTCTTTATCAAAGGTAGAGGCGATAACTTCTCCTCTTACATTACGTTGCATATCTGTAACCTCTTCAGGTCTTTCATCTATTAATAAAACCATTTGATATACTTCGGGATGATTAGCTGCGATAGCATTTGCTACATCCTTAAGTAACATTGTTTTACCAGTTTTTGGTTGTGATACAATCATACCACGTTGTCCTTTTCCTATAGGAGAAAATAAGTCCATTATTCTCGTAGATATTGTACTTTGCTTGTCTGCAAGATTAAATTTCTCTTGCGGAAAAAGTGGTGTTAAGTGTTCAAAAGAAACACGATCTCTAACTACATTTGGACTCTGACCATTAATTCTGCTTACTTTAATTAAAGGAAAATATTTTTCACCTTCTTTAGGGGGTCTTACGTGTCCTAATACAGTATCCCCTGTTTTAAGACCAAAAAGGCGTATTTGAGATTGAGAAACATAAATATCATCTGGAGATGATAAATAATTGTAATCTGAAGAGCGTAAGAAACCATAGCCATCTTGCATGATATCTAATACACCTTCACTTTCTATAATGGCATCAAATTCGAAATCTGGTTCACGATAACGGTTTCTATTGTCTTTGTTTCCGTTGTTTTTATTATGATTTTGGTTGGGGTTATTATTTTTTTGATTATTATTTTTTGAACGATTATCATCGTTCTTTTTATTTTGGTGATTGTGAACAGGTTTCTTAGGTTGATTTTTTTGTTCACTTCTAGGAGTTGGTACTCTTTTCTGCGGTTGTGGTTTTTTTTCTTCTGCTTTAAAATTTAATTTTTCTTGCGCAGGTGCAGCTGCTTGTGTTTCCTCAATATTTTTTGCAGGAACATTTTTTGCAAGATCTTGCGGAGTTTCTTTTGCAGCTTTAATAGGCGCTTTCTCTTCGTTATTTTGAGATGTTTCTTTAGGTTTTGGAGCAGTATTTTTTTCTACCGTCGGACGTTGAACTCTTTTTCTTTGAGGTTTTTCGTTTTTAGAAACTTCTTTAACGACTTCTTTTACTGCCGAAGGATTGGCAGCTTGATGATCTAGTATTTTGTATACAAGATCTAATTTTTTTAATGAACGGTATTTAGGTACCTTCAATGTTTTAGCCATTTCCTGTAATTCAGGTAGCTTCATTTCTTTTAATTGTGTGATTTCAAACATTTATGTTTAATTGAATATTTTTAAAATATAGAATTTTGAGTTTTTCTGTAGAATAATATATTGTAATTCTGAAGTAATAACGTTTTGCGGTGTGTGAGAGTTGCAATTCGTTACTGCAATTATACAACTTTATTTTAATAATATGGATTAATTTTCCAAAAGAAAGTATATTTTTGTATTCTTAAAATAGTTAAGTATTAAATGATTCAACGCATACAAACCGTTTATTTAGTTTTAGCCGCAATAGTCTCTGCGGGGCTAAACTTTGTATTCCATTTATGGATTACTATGGATAATGTGATCGTTTTTGCTGTAGATGTAATATACATATTAGCAGGGTTTTTAATCTCTGCATTATTATCATTAGCGGCCATTTTTAGTTTTAAAAATAGAAAGTCTCAGTTTATGATGGGACGTCTTAATATAATATTAAACTTTATTTTACTAGGATTTTTTGTGTATCAATCTCTAAATTTATCTGGAGAAACGAAAGTTTCTGAGAAAGGTATTGGGATGTTCATTCCTATTATTTCTATCGTTTTGTTAGCTTTAGCTAATAAAGCCATTAAGAAGGATGAAGATCTTGTGAAATCTGTAGATCGATTGCGATAAACCTAACATCTTAGTAGTATTAGTGCGTTAACCCGAGGTGAAGATCTCGGGTTTTTTTATTCCTAATTTTTAATTTTTCTGCAGAAAAGAAAATACTCTACAAAGTATACTCACACATTTTTATTAAACCTCAGTGTTTTTCCTGTTTAAATACCGTTTTATACCTCTTGATTTTTGTTTTAATGTTTTAGAGATTTGTATGACTCATTACAAAATGATATTAGGCGTAAACCGAAAAGCCTATTAATAAATTAGAGTAGGTCAATTTAAAAAAAAACATTATGGCAATTTCAAATTATGATCCTGGTCAAGAATTATCATCCATAGATTTTAGATCTATGATTGGTGGCCCATTAACATCTGTAGTAGAAGCTCAAGCTCAAGCAGCATTATCTACAGTAGATTTTATAAAATCTGTTGGTTTCGAACCAGATACAGAAGATGAGACAACAGGCGAGGTTACTCCAGGTGGACCAGTATACGTTCACTTTAAGTATCCTAAACAAGTGTCACCTTATGTGGCGGCAAAAAATGGTATTATTGATACTGTGGATGCAGCAGCAGCGAATGCCGTTACAGACGCAGATAGTATAGCTAGTGTTGTTATTACATCATCAAGTGGCACTACAGCAAATGTTGTTGCAAGTGTTAATGGTTCTAACGGAATAGATTTAACAATACAAAGTGGAGGGGAAGGTTATTCTGCTTCTGATACGATTACAATTTCTTACAATAGTACAGCAGACCCATCGGCAATTGAAACTGTTGATGCAACTTTAACGGTTAGAAATGATGATGCTATTCCAGCTAATTTTGAAGAAATGAAGTTAGAGGTTCCTTTATTAACAATGGTACCAATTCCTTATTTAAGAGTTGATGAAGTTGTTATCGATTTTAATGCAAAAATAAACTCGATGGAGTATCGTAGAGTAGGTTCTGCATTTAAGGCGTCTAGTAGTTTTTCTTTAAAAAACAAAACAGAAGGAAGTGTAACTGCTGGAACAAGCGGTATTACTTCATTGTTTGCAAAAGCATCATCAAGTCTAAAATTTACTAGTACAGCAAATTTTAAAGTAAGTGCATCTTATAAGAGAACTACAAAACAAGGAAGTAAAGTAGAGAAGGCTTATCAATTAGGGGTTAATGTAAAAGCGAGTCAAGATGAAACTCCTGGAGGAATGGAAAAGATTTTAAATATTCTTGAAGATTCTATAATAGGTTTACCAGTAACTCAATAATAATTTAAATTATGCCTTTATTAAAAGATTATTTAGGATCATTAATATCAGGAATTAACCAGGCAAGAGCAATGGCAGATATTGAGTCTGCCAGAATTGCTGAAGCATACGCTGATAATGCTATTTTGAAAACCTTTTCTATTCCTAGATTTAAGGCTTCAAATATAGAGTTAGATATTCCTATAGCTATTGATGAATTAGATGAAGTTGAAGAAACAAACTATCAACCTATTGATAATAATAATTTTAATTCTCATGCATATAATGTCTTTAAAGATGTATTAAAAGTGAGTCGATTCGACAGAAAAACATCTGAGTTATTAAGGAAGACAATTGCAAAAGAAACAGATGTTTTAGAAAAGAATCTAAAAGCAAAAGAGGATACACAATCACTAGTGTTAAAAGATTATGCTCAAAATTTAACTCATTTTTTTATTAGTGATATGCAAGAGCGTGATAAAAAGAAAGCAAAAGAATTAACAGGTGCGGTTAGTAATGATGAAATTCCAATAGAAAATAAATTATTAAGAACATTACAAGATAGATTGATTTCAAAAATTAAAGCGCCTAAAAAAACTATAGATATGGATAATACTAAGGTTTTGGTTCAGGCACATAAATTAAAGGAAATACCGCCAGAATCGATAGTACGTATTAAAATGACTCTGGTAGAAGAAGGTATGGAATGGCATACCATTGAAAGAGATAATGGTGAGATTGACCAAAAATTGCTGCCAGAATAAAGCTTTTACTTTAAAAAAAGTTCCACTATAATGAATATGAAAAAATCATCTGTTTATATTGTAAATGAGTTAAAACCTGCATTGTTAGAATTGCCTAATTTAGTAACTTCAATTCATCAAAAAAAGTTTTCTTCGATTAACGACTTGTTTGATTGGCTTATAGATATTGAGGGAAAGTTAAAAAAACTAAACTATGCAGAATGTGCAGAAATTGCTGGCTTAAGAGCGCAGCTTGCTCAACAAAAATTTGATACAAATAGTAGACCAAACGAAAGAAAAAAGAAGCAATTACAAAAAGCTTTAGAAATTATATACCCTGTGCAAGAAGCAGTATCTAAAATTATTTTTCCATTAGAAGAAAAGATAGAACAAGCTAGAGATTTAATGAAACAGATTTTAAATGTTGCAAAATCTTTAGGTATAATTCCAAAGGTTACACCTCAGAATTTTAATTCGTATATTCATCATGTTTGGAGTATTTTAAATGCCCATGATCAAATAAAAAATGGTGTTAATAATATAAAATCTTTAGTAGGAATGACAGATGGAATACAGTTGTTAGCAGAAGAAATCGAGTTTTAATTTACTTTCTGTCAAATTCTATGACTTCTAAGTTATCTATTTTTTTTCCATCTATTGTAAAACGTAACATTGTTCTTACTTTGTGAAACCCATGAGTACCTACAGCTCCTGGGTTCATATGTAATAGATTTAATTTTTTATCTGGCATCACTTTTAATATATGTGAATGTCCACAAATAAAAAGTTTAGGAGGGTTTGTCTTTATTTCTTCTCTCACTCTAATGTTATATCTATTAGGATAGCCTCCAATATGAGTAATCCAAACATCAACACCTTCACACATAAAGCGATTATTTTCAGGAAATTCTGTTCGAGCTTCAGCATTATCTATATTACCATATACTCCACGAAGCGGCTTAAGCTTTTGTATAGCATCTGTGACTTTTAAATCACCTATATCTCCTGCGTGCCATACTTCATCAGCAAATTTAACATGTTTAAGAATAGCATCATCAACATAACTATGCGTGTCAGAGAGTAATAGTATTTTTTTCATAAAAAATAAACTTAACATTATGGGATTTTCGCTTATGCGAGAATGCATTATCTTTGTGTCTTCACAAAAAAGCAAAAATAGACTTTACTTGCGATACTTTATAGAACTTTCTTATAATGGTAGGGATTACCACGGATGGCAAAATCAGCCCAATGCAATTTCTGTACAACAACTTGTAGAAGAAGCATTGTCTACATTACTAAAAAGAAAAGTAGCAGTCGTTGGAGCTGGTAGGACAGATGCTGGAGTTCATGCGTCTCAATTGTTTGCTCATTTTGATGAAGAGAATATAATTGAAACTAAAGAGTTTGTATATAAGCTTAATGCGATTTTGCCGAAAACAATAGTTATTAATGATGTATTTGAAGTAAAACCAGAAATACACGCTAGATTTGATGCGATAAGTCGGTCTTATTTATATCGAATTGCTTTAAAAAAAGATGTTTTTAGTTTTAATTATTCGCATTATATAAAACCTAAATTAGATATTGAAGCAATGAAAATTGCAACAAAAATATTATTTGAGTACAACGATTTCGAATGCTTTTCTAAAGTAAAAACTAATGTAAACACATTTAACTGTACTATTATTGATGCAAAATGGGAGGTTGTAGGGAATGAATTGCAGTTTAGGATTACAGCAGATCGGTTTTTAAGAAATATGGTGAGAGCCATTGTTGGAACATTATTAAATGTTGGAACGGGTAAATTGAAACCTGAAGAATTACATCGCATAATAAAATCTAAAAATAGAGGAGAAGCAGGAACCTCTGTTCCTGGCTTTGCATTATATTTGATAAAAGTAGGTTACCCTGAAGATATTAAACTATAAATTAATTTAAAGCAAAGCCATTTCTACTATAAACCATATGACTAAAAAACAAGAAAATATATTTGATCTTAATTTATTTAAACGACTATTTAAATACACTGCGCCTTATAGAGTGGTGTTTTATGGGTTAATAATTACAGTTCTAATTTTAGGTGTTATGAGTACAGCAATGCCTTATATTTTACGAATAATTATAGATGAACACATAATTAGTAAAGTAGAAGAAGGTTTTTTATCACTTGTTATTTTAATGATGGTATTGCTTAGTTTTGAAGTTATTTTTCAGTTCTTATTTATTTTCTATTCGGCTTGGTTAGGACAAACTATGGTTAAAGACATACGTGTAAAGTTGTTTAATCATATGCTTAAATTTAAAATGAAGTATTACGATACGTCTTCTGTTGGTCTTTTAATAACAAGAGCAGTTACAGATATGGAACGTATAGGCGCAGTGTTTGGAGAGGCCTTATTTATGATTTCTAGAGATCTCATGGTGATGTTTGTGATCTCTATGGTGATGCTGTATATGAACTGGCAATTAAGTTTAATTGTATTTGTAATGTTGCCTATAGTGCTTTACGCAACAAAAATTTTTCAACGTTACATGAAGAAGGCTTTTGAAGAAGTTAGAACCGAGGTGTCCAACCTTAATTCATTTGTCCAAGAACGTGTAACAGGAATGAAAATTCTTCAATTGTTTACAAGAGAAGAGACTGAGTATGATAATTTTAAATCAATAAATAATAGGCACAAAAAAGCTTGGGTAAAAACGGTATGGTATAATTCCATATTTTTCCCAATTGCAGAACTGTTGTCTTCAATAACATTAGGTTTAGTCGTTTGGTTTGGTGGGTTAAATGTTGTGCTTCATGGTACTGCAACAGCTGGAGATTTGTTTGCCTTTATAATGATGACTCCTAAGTTATATAGGCCGTTAAGGCAAATAGCCGATAAGTTTAATACCCTACAAATGGGAATGGTAGCAGCAACTCGTGTCTTTAAAATTCTAGACACGAACTCGACAATTGAAGATGCTGGTGAAATTCAAGCCGCTCATTTTAAGGGTGATTTATCTTTTGATAACGTTGAGTTTAGTTATGTAGAGAATGAAAAAGTGCTTAAAGGTATTTCTTTTAAGGTAGAAGCAGGAGAAACAGTTGCTATAGTAGGATCTACTGGTGCAGGAAAATCTACAGTAATTAATTTACTAAATCGTTTTTATGAAATAAATTCTGGAACAATAAGTATAGATAATACGAATATAAATACTGTTACGTTGGGGTCTTTAAGAAGTCAAATAGCGGTGGTGTTACAAGATGTATTCTTATTTGCAGATACGATTCTTAATAACATCACTCTTAATAATCCTGATATCTCAGACGAGAAAGTTATAGAAGCAGCTAAAGCCATAGGAATTCATGAATTTATAATGAGTTTGCCAGAAGGCTATCATTATAATGTAAAAGAGCGCGGTGTGATGCTATCTTCTGGACAGCGACAGCTTATTTCGTTTTTAAGAGCTTATGTTACTAATCCTAGTATTTTAATTTTAGATGAAGCGACTTCGTCTGTCGATTCGTATTCTGAGCAACTCATTCAGAATGCTACCGATGAGATTACTAAAGGAAGAACTTCAATAGTTATAGCGCACCGTCTAGCAACTATTCAAAAAGCCGATAATATTATTGTAATGGATGCAGGAGAAATCGTAGAACAAGGGACTCATGAAGAATTGCTTAAAAAAGAGAATGGTTATTATAAAAACCTTTATGAAGTGCAGTTTTTAAAGAAGGATGTGGCTTAGTGTTTATTTTTCATAATTTAAACCAATTTCTTTTTTAACTCTATCTATTATTGAAATTAAATCTATACTCATCTTAGCGGGTAATTTAGAACTTTCAATTTTATGATTTAAAAGGCATTTATTTACCTCCTCAATTTCGTGTATGTAGCCATTGCCTTTGTATTTAATATCTAAGATTTCTTTTTTTTCATTTTTTGAAATTGTAATTTTTTCTGCATGATGAAACTGACTATGAAGTTCTATTCTGCCATCACTACCATAAATATAAGCAGTTATAGGGGTGTCTCCTTCAATAGTCGATTCGAGATTTGCCTTTGCTCCATTTTCATAATTAAATTGCATAGAGCAATAACTATCAACATTTGTTGAGGTCATTCTAGCCATTGCTTTTATATTTATTGGAATTCCTAGAGTTATAAGACTTAGATATATCGGGTAAATACCAATATCTAGTAACGACCCGCCACCTAATTTCTTATCGTATAATCTATTATTAGAATTAGGATCACTTTTAAAACCAAAGTCGGCACGAATAAATAAAATATCACCTATAACTTTTTCATTTAATAGGCCTATGAACTTTTCAATAGCTGGTATAAATCGAGTCCAAACGGCTTCCATTAAAAATAAATTTCGAGATTTTGCTTCTTCAGTCATAACCTTTACTTCATTATAATCTATTCCCATTGGTTTCTCACATAATACGCCTTTGTTTTTCTTTAAACACATCATTGTATTTTCAAAGTGAAACGTATGAGGTGTAGCTATATATATAATATCAATTTCAGAATCACTGGCTAGTTCTTCGTAAGAACTATAATAATTAAGAGCTTTAAATTTTGTACAAAAATCTTTGGCTTTATATGGGTTTCGTGAAGCCACTCCATAAAGTATTGCAGTATTGGAAAGCTGCAGATCTTCAGCAAATTTTTGTGCAATCTTACCTAAACCTAAAATTCCCCATTTAATTTTTTTATCCATATACTTATTTTTTTATCCATCGCTTTTGTTATGCAAGATGAGTAAGTGGTTTCAAACACTTGCACTTATAGGTGTTTATGTTCATTTTTTGTTATTGCTTTTGTACTTGGTACTATCTTTAATTGATTAGACTAAGTTATGCTTATTGTTTTATAAGTTTTAGTAGTAATTTTACATATTCTTATTAATATCATTCAAAAAACTAATATTATTATAATAGATGCTGTAGAAGTAGTTAGTCAAAGTGTTTTTTATAGTTGGTTGAAACAATATTTCTACTATTAAGCTTTTACAAAGTATGGTTTTAAAGAAGGGGGGCTTAGTGTTTTCTATTTTACTCTTTTTAACATCCAAATACCATATGAGGTGATTTCTTCATAACCATCATTTAAAAGCATATTTTCTGTTATGGACCAACTGCCATACATTGAATCAAAATTAGAATCAATATAACCATTATGTTCAATTTCAAGTGCTCCGTTTTTCATTATGATATCTGTGCTTCCAAGTTCTTTTAACTGAGGATTTTTTGGATACTTTTTTACAAAAGAGATAAACTCATTTTCAGAGAATCCTTTAATCTTAGCTTCAAGAGGTATCGAAAATTCAGAACTCTCTTCTTTTGTGGTTCCAATAAAGTTGTCATTGTTTCCTTGTAGATTTACAAAAAGAGTAATTCTTTTTCCAAATTGAGGTAATGTATAGCCTTCTCCATATTCATAATATCCTTTCCAATTATCAATTAAATTCATGAACCCTTTTGTGTTGGTTTTACTATTATTAGGAAAAATTAGCTGTGTTTTTTCCAATACGGTTTACCGTAACTGCAAAACACTTCTTCTCCAAGCTTTATTTTTTTCGATGCTTTTATGCATACATTATTATCGTCGTCTAAAGTAATTTCTGCATTGTTTTTAAAATTGCTACTAGATAAACCTTCTGCATCATTTGCATATTTGGCGTAGCAATCTGTATGCATGCTATCCATAATATTCCCGTCTAACAAATTAATGAAATATTTATCATTGTTTTGTTGCGCTCTTTTTTCTGCTTCTTTGTTGGCGATAATCTCTCCTTTAAATAAAGAAATTATTTCATTTTTATAGATATCTATTGCGGTATACAAACCTTTACCCGCATTTTCTATTTGTGAAAGTTTTACATATAAATAGTCAGACTCTGGCGCTTCAATAGTATTGGTTTGTGCGTAGTTGTCTTCTGTGTTGGAACTTTTCAAGTTTTAGCGACGTTTAGTTTAATATTTTGTGATTACTTTTTTTATTCAAATCTAATAATCTTTCGATTTAGCACTTAAAATGGTTTTATCACAGGGCAAAAGCATTCAAAATTAGATAGAAATTAAAATTTATATTATTTTAGTATTGAATTCTATTTTATTCTGCCATCTGGCAGAATAAAAAAAATGAATATTCCTTCTGAATCAAAATTTAACAAGAATTTTCTGTCA
>CALGLR010000065.1 GCA_937959395.1 uncultured Flavobacteriaceae bacterium
AATCTAAGATTTGGCGGATTAATGGCTTGTTCGTATTTTTAGTGCGCTTGAAGAGTCCCATAAATTGTATTTTTTGTTCGCAAAACTAAAATACGGGATTCTCAGGCTTTTTTAAATTTTGACTTTCGGATGCTAGTGACCATCTTTTAATAATTTTACTTCTTGTTCTTTTTGTGCTAAACGTTTTTCGTTAACGGCATATCCTTTTACTAAATAGTCTTTTAAAATAGTATTTGCCCATATTCTAAATTGAGTTGCTCTTGTTGATTTTACACGATAACCTACAGAAATAATTGCATCAAGATTATAATGTAATTGTTTACGTTTTACAGTTCTTTCACCTTCTTTTCGAACTTGTAAGAAATCCTTACAAGTTGCTTTTTCATCAAGTTCATTTTCACTAAAAATACTTTTCAAGTGCATTGTGATATTTTGAGGTGTAGTCTCAAAAAGAGCAGCCATTTGAGCCTGTGTCAACCAAACTGTATCTTGTTCAAACTGAACAATAATCTGAGTAGTTCCATCATTGGCTTGGTAAATTTTTATTTGATTTTGATCTTCCATTTCTTGTTACTCAACTTGTGTAATATTTGCACACATTACGTTTTTTAATTGTCGCATATTTTGCGACAGTTGCTTTTTACTTAATTTCCTCTCTTTAAAAACATTAGCAATATAATTACTAATAGTATTAAACCTCTATTGAATAAGATTGTGAGTTAATTTCTATTCAACCTTTATGCCTCATCCAGATTTAAAAAAATATCTATATAAATCTAGCTACATATTTTCTATTCAATCTAATTCAACTCAATATTCATGACCACAAAAATAGCATACTTTCAGCACAAAATCATAAGAAGATGAACGATCCCGAATAAAACCGAAATCTATTTTCACGAGTACTCTATTCTTGTCTTATAACTAATCAGTTAATGATCTAGATGAAAGAAATAGTACTTCTTGATTTATTTAGTGGTATCGGAGGGTTTCCATTAGGCTTACAACAAGCAGGCATTAAAATAAAGCGTCACTATTTTAGTGAAATTGATCCCTATGCCATTTCTAATTACAAATCAAACTTTAAAAACGCCATTCATGCAGGAGCCGTACAAGACATTAAAAAAGGACAAATCGAACGTCCAGACCTCATTACCTTCGGATCACCATGCCAAGATTTATCAACTGCTGGAAAACGAAAAGGGATTAAAGGACAAAAAAGTAAACTCTTTTTTGAAGCAATTAGAATCATCGACGCATATCGCCCCCCTGTGTTTATCTTTGAAAACGTCAAAGGTTTATTCTCAAGTAACGCCGGGAAAGACTTTGAAATCGTACTTAAAACGTTCGCCAACCTTGGGGTTTATGACATCCAATGGCAATTGCTTAATACTGCCTGGTTTCTCCCCCAGAATAGAGAGCGTATCTATCTTGTCGGATCACTTAGAAACCAATCCCGACCCCAAATATTTCCTCTCGGAGAAAGCTGTCAAAAGACTGAAGTTTGCACTAGAAGAAAGCTCTCGAAAGCCAACATTACTCCAACAATCGATACCCGAGTAGGCAGTCAAGGTAATTACTCTCCTTATGTGTTTACGATCAGAAGTGGACGCCCGGTAAAAGGAGGTGCTAAAGTGGAATTCAGAAAAGATGGATGTACTAATTGCATTACTGGCGTCGATCAAGATAATTTAGTTTTGAACTCATGGATACCACTTCGGGTGGAACGCACAGAAAAGGCAAAGCGCATTCGAAAAACAAATCAAAAAAAAGGAAAAGACTACGCCCCATTTAGAGAGAAACAATTTTCACCACGTTCCGATGGAGTCACAGGAACGATTACGTCACACCCACAGCACGATAATTTAGTTTCTAATTTAAAAACCGTTCGTCGATTAACGCCCTTAGAGTGCGAACGCTTGCAGGGATTCCCTGATCAGTGGACAGTTCAAGGTATAAAAGATGGCATGCGAACTCCAATTAGTGATAGTAGACGTTATCATTTAATAGGGAATGCGGTAAGCACACCTGTGGTAAGAGCTGTTGGAATTCAGATCGCTAATAGTGCCCTATTTAAAACAACAATGACTAAAACTAAAACGAACTTAAGCACACCCTTATCTGGGCTTACGTTAGGCAAGACTTCAAAAACACCCATTTCTTATTATGGTGGAAAACAAAATCTTGCCAAGCTCATAAATACGCTAATTCCAGAGCATAATTTGTATTGCGAACCTTTTGTAGGTGGTGGTGCTGTCTTTTTTTCTAAACCACCAAGCCCTGTAGAAGTGATTAATGATCTTAATGGAAACGTGGTCAATTTTTACACCGTTTGTAAACTTCAATTCACGAAACTTCAACGATTGATTAAAGCCACGCCACACAGCCGTTTAATTCATACTGAAACTCATAACCTCTTAAAAGATGGCAAGACTAAAGACCCTGTAAAACGAGCATGGGCATTTTGGGTACAAACCAATATGAGTTTTTCGTCTCAAATATATGGAGGTTATGCCTACGAGCGGAAATCTAATGGAGTGACCAAGAAAATTTTAAATAAGAAAATAGCCTTTACAAGTGAGATCTGTGAGCGTTTAGATTTGGTGGATATTGAATGTAATGATGCTTTGCAAGTCATTAAAAGCAGAGACACTCCAGAGAGTTTCTTTTATGTAGATCCACCTTATTTTAATTCAGATATGGGACATTATAAAGGATATACCGAACAAGATTTTACAAATCTCTTAGAAGTATTATCAAAAATTAAAGGACAATTCTTACTTAGTAGTTATCCTTCTGAAGTTTTGAAGCGCTTTCAAAAGAAACACAAATGGCATTCCTATTCTAAACAACAAAAAGTAAGTGTCACTAAAACGCATAGAAATAAAATAAAAACAGAAGTTCTCACTGCCAATTATAATATTCACAATATGAATGTAGAACTCTCTGGAGTCTCTCAAAAAAAATTACTCCTAAGAGCTAAAGCTTATAAATTACGACTATCCTTTACTAAAACAGGACTCAAAACGACCTAACCCGAAAGGCATACATAACCAGATTGTAAAATTGTGAGATGAAAAATAATGCCATATCCATTAGCAATTATCAAGAACGTGTTGCTACAATTAAAATCAATAGTCTTCCTAAAGTATTACAACAAGGGCACGCCTTTTTTTTAGAAGCCAAACCATTTTATGAGTCCGATGCCATTATAAAAGAAACTATTGATTTGTACCTCAGTCGTCTTAATACACATCACTCTAAAAAACAAGAAATAACGACATCATTAGTAGAAATCGATTTTATCACTCGCTTTCTAGCCATGCACAACAGCATTCTATCTAGAGCAAAACTTCAGACTTATATAGTTGATTTACATACAGCAATTTCAGAAAAACAAATTACTAAAACTTCTGCTTTAGCCGATGAGATTAATAAAATCCAACAAAAATTAATTACGCTTTATAATGATGGACTAACTAATGGACTGGCAAAAATAGTCATCAATAAAAAGTGGTTATCTAAATTACAAAGTAGTGTAACACCAACCTTATCAGGGATTTCAGAAACTAAACATAATAAACCTGCAGTAAGCATAGAAAAGCAATCGACAGCTCTTTTTTCTGCAATGAATGCTCCAGTTCAAAATAAAACTAGTAATACCTTTCGTTTAGAGGGCGGATTAGGCGTTTTGTTGGGAGATATAGAACGTTTTGAACTCGCCATTACTATTGAAGGCGATCAAGGCGGAGGAAAGACACGTTTTACTTATCAACTGGCCGATGCTTTTGCGACTTTGGGACATCGCATCGCTTTTTTTTCATTGGAAATTGGACGGCAATCCGATCTTATCAATCGTATGAAAACAGATTATCTTAAGCCTAAACACTTATCACAAATCTTTATCGCAGACCAATTACCAGAAGGTTATAAAACGATTGAAGAATCTGCTCAAAATTTCGATGTTATTATTATCGACAGTTGGAATAAAACAGGGCTACCTTCCCAAGACTTTGACCGCTTACGTAAATCAAATCCCAATACGATCTTCATTGTGATTTTTCAACGCACCACTCAAAAAACAATACGAGGAGGAACAGCTCCTCTTTTTGATGCTGGAATTAATATTGAAGTGGTTAAAGCAGATGATAGTTTTAAAAACAACTATGCAATCACTTCTAAAAATAGATATGATATCACCGGCATTAAATATAATATTTTCAATAAGGACATTATAAATACTGAAGACACTATTTCTGAATCTTTCTAACTATCAAACCGAATACTCATGACCGTTTACTTAAAGATCTTTAAAACCATAAAGCGATTTTTTCCTATCGTACTCGTAATCATTTTAATCCTGTTGTTCTTTTCCTGGAGAAACGAGCGTCAAAAAGTAAACGATTTTAAGCAGATTCAAAAAGCACAATTTCAAGAAATCGAAAAGTGGCGAGACCAAGAAGGGAAAAGTCGAGCCAGAGTAGAAATTGCAGAAATAAATGCTAAGAATGCAAAATTGGTTATGAATGAAGAGCTCCGACAACTACTTAAAAAAGAAGTTGGCAATCTCAGACGTAATTTAATAAGTTATTCTTCTGTACTTGCCTCCACAAGCGGACGTTTTAATGCCAAAGGAAAAGACACCACTTTTACAGGACAAGGATTAACAAGACTCCCTGCCAAACAATTCAAAATTCACAGTCCAGATCTTGATTTTGAAGCGGTGTATGTTTCCGAATTAGATTCTTTAATCGCTAACTACAAAATCACGCATAATTTCGACTTGTATTACTACTACAAAAAGAAAGGAAAAGCTCCTTGGAATTTATTCAGAAGAAAACGTGCCGTTGCCGAAATAAAATTTCATAATCAAGACTCGCAGGCAGATAGCTTGTTTACTGTTGTGCTGGAACGACAAAAAGGATTGGTGAAACGTGTGTTTGGGAGATGATATGCTTAATTTCAAGATTTCTCAATAAGTTGTGAAAAACATATTATATATTTATATTCCTTACTTAGGTTATTTTTAGTATTCAAAACTACATTAATAATTAACCTCATATAGGTTAGTTAAATTAAGAACAAGCTTAAAAATTAAACCCACTTTCACTTTCACACCGACACCCAAATTAACTCGAGTTTAAATACAGCCAAAACAATTTGTCCCAATTTTAGTTATTTTTCGGGACAATGTTAAACTTAGCAACCATAGAAAAAGAAATTAATAAAGAAAAAATCTTATTTATTTCAGATTTTAAGGAATTAGGAAATTACAACAGACTTATTTAAAGAACAATTTAAATTCTCTGTAAATGCATACTTTTAAATCAAACGAGCGATAAGCTATATATTGAGAGATAAAAAACTTCTTTTTTACTTTTCTAGTAAAATTATTATACATTTATATTTCTTCCTCTGATTATTTTTAGCAAAAAAAATATAATATAAACATACCCAATTGGGTATATTCAACTGTTTTGTGTTATTTCGCAAGAACTCAAAAAAATGAATACATTAAAATTATGATTTGGAAAAGTATTTTACCTGTAATAGCTGTCTCACTTATAATGGCATTTTTATATTCGGCTTCAAAAAAGAAACCAAAAAAAGATGAGAGTGGAAATATTATTTTACAATTACCTAAACTATATGCGATTATTGGGCTTTTATTAATAATTGGTGGAATCGGACTATTAATTTTTGCGTTTTTAACGGCAAAAGAAAATGATTGGATTATAGCTATAAGTTCTAGTTTAATAGCAATGTTTTTAGGAAGCCTATTATTTGCCAAAGGATTTATCTCTCATATAAAAGTAACAGAATTAGGAATTATAGAAACTACGATGTTTGGAAAACTTAAAGAAATAAAATGGAATGAAATAAGAGATTTATCTTTTGGAAAAGTAAGTTTAGAAATGAAAATTGCTAGTTCTGACAAAAATATAAAAGCTCATATCCATTTAGTCGGATTTAATGAATTGGTTACTAAATTAGAAGAGAAAACGGGTAAGACAAGAGTTCAAATGGGAATACCAGAATAAAATAAACAACAATCGACGAGGTTAGAAACTCATTTAGTGTAAACTCTAATCTTTAACTTGTGTAAACCATGTCCCTTAACGAACATTAAAACAAACTATAATGAATCGAAAATACATTTTTCTATACTTTCTTTCCTTTTTATTCTTTGTCTCGTGCAAGTCTAAAACGAATAAAGACAATATAACATTAAAATTAGATCAGTTATTCGAATCTGAAATTAAACCATCAGGACCTGGTGGTTCTGTCCTCTTAAAAAAAGGAAATGATATCATTTATTTAAAAAACTTTGGGCTAGCAAATCTTGAAACTAAAGAAAAAATAACAGAAAACACTGCTTTTAATACGGGTTCCATTTCTAAAACTTTTGTTTCGAATGGAATATTAATATTAAAAGAAAGAGGGTTGCTTTCTTTAGAAGATAGCATTTCAATGTACTTTAATGACTTTAGTAATAAAGACATCGCTAATAAAGTGAAAATAAAACATTTATTATCTCACACATCAGGATTACCTGATAATAGAAAAATTGATGAAAATATTGAGTTTTATTTAACCGCAAAAGATCGTGGAAATTTTGCATCACTAAAATTAGCTGATAGTCTTGAATTTCAACCTGGAGAAAAATTTAAGTATTCTAATCCCGCATACAATGGTTTGGCATTAATTATAGAAAAACTCACTAAAGACAAATGGCAAAAATTTATTATTGAAAATATTTTGAAACCTTCAAATATGGACAATAGTAAAATAACCGATGGGGATTACCCTCAAAAAGATGTAGCTCATGCATATATATCTGAAAACGACCAATATATTGAAAATGATTATGGAGAAGTTCCAACATTTGCAGCATCTGGAAATAGTGGGATTTGGAGTTCAGTGATGGATTTAGCTAATTATGAGCAATCCTTAAAAGAAAATAAGTTTCTAAGTAAAAAGCTTTTAAAAGAATCTAGAACAATTTACAGACCTAAAAACTGGAAAGACACAATTAACCCAAAAATAGGACATAGTTGGTTTATAACACCTAAGATTAAATCTAGATATAAAATGGATATGATTTATCATACTGGATCGGTAGGTGGATTTCGCTCATTTTATTTTTATTTTCCTAGTAAAGATGTTTTATTCATTGGATTATTCAATAGGCCATTAGAAAACTATTGGGATATCGTTAACAAATCTTTGGATATGTGTAATGAATATGATTGGTTCGATGAATAACTCAGATATAATTTTGACTTGTATTACTACTACAAAAAGAAAGGAAAAGCACCTTGGAATCTCTTCTGAAGAAAACGAGCCGTTGCTGAAATAAAATTTCATAATCATGGTTCTCAAGCCGATAGCTTGTTTGCTATTGTACTTGAACGACGAAAAGGATTGGTGAAACGTGTGTTTGGGAAGTAAAAAGACCATAATTGGTTCAACAAACTGGTGACTAAGCTTGATTCAATAGGCGCTAGTTTAATTACAATTACTCAACCTTTTATTGATCCTAGAGACAAATCACCATATTCAAAATTAATAGTTAACATTTTTTCCATACTAGCCGAATTTGAAATTGATTTAATAAGAGAAAGAATAAAAGCTGGTTTAGAATCTGCAAGACGACGAAATGCAGCAATAGGCGCTCTAAAAGGTCTCAGTGATAAAAATAAAAAAAGAGCTAGACTATGTGCCTACTATTTTAAAGAAGGAGAGTTGAAAGTAAAAGATATTTGCAAAGAAGTTGGAGTGTCCCGAGCTACTTATTCTAAATACCTAGAACACGAAGGATTAAAAGACACTATTAGACCTTATAAAAAGAAAAAAACATCTAAAAAAACCTAAAAAATAGGTGTTTTCATTTAAAAATTTATCATACATTTATAGTTCTTCCTAAGATTATTTTAATAGCAAAAGATAATAGATATATACCCAGTTGGGTATATATACTTACTAATTGTAATATGAAAAAAACTATAACAATTATTAAAAAACATAGAATTTGAATTACACAAGTATAGATTGGGGCTTAATATTAGATATTCTAAAAAGTATTTCTATTATTATAGCATCTGGAGTAGCGATTTATGGAATAAACTCTTGGAGAAGAGAAACTAAATGGAGACGGAAATATGAATTAGCAGAGGATACTTTATCTCTTTTTTATGAAGTTCAAGATGCTATTGAAACTATAAGAAGTCCTATTTCATATAGTGGAGAAGGTAAAAGTAGAAAACAACTAGATAATGAAAAACCTGAAGATTCAGACGTTTTAGATATGGCATATACTGTTATTGAGCGGTTCGAAAAAAACAACGGACCATTTTATAAACTTCGTGCGTTAAAATATCGATTCATTACAATTTTTGGAGTTGAATCTGAAAAGCCATTTAACGATATTGTAAAACTGACAAATAAAATTTTGAGCGCATCAAATCTCTTAGGAAATAGATACTGGATAGACCAAGGGCGCAAGAAACTCTCTGAGAAACAATCTGACCATCATTTAAAAAAAATACAAGAATTCGAAGATTTTATTTGGGATAGTTATGAAGAGGATGACAAAGTAAGAACTCAATTAAAAACAATAATAAACGAAATTGAAAAAACATGTGAATCAGTTCTGAAAAGAAAATAACTTGTTTACAACAAATAACAGTGGGAAGAAAACGATGGCAAATTTAATCTTGGAATTTAACGACATGGAATTAGTTACAACTGACTCAGGACAGTCTTTTGAATATAGGCAAACAGTCTATCCAGAAAACCCTTTTGGACCAAAGGCTTATACAGGAAAGATAACGATGCTACCAAGTACCCCATCTGCATACACTAGTGCATTTTTATTTATAGGAAAACAAAAGTTAAAGCTTAGTGGTCGACGTGCTTTCTTTAACATTAATCAACCAAATACAACTACAGTTGATAATTTTATTGTCCCGCTAAATAATGGGCTAACTCTTGTTACTAAAAAAATAAATTCCTTTTCTGAAAACCCTAAGTTTACTTTTGAAGTTGACTATGAGGATTTTGGTATAGTTAGAGCAATCAAACAAAATATTACAAATTTTTTCTGGTCGGTTAGTAATGTTTTTAGAATCAATACACCATAAATAGTGCATTTTAAGAAATTGTAAATAATAAAGTTCAATAAACTGATAACACTAAAATCAAAATAATTATGAATGATTTAAAAAAAGGAGATGTAGTAAAACTTAATTCTGGAGGTCCAAAAATGACCATATTTAAGATTGAAGGAGATTTTGTCTCTTGTCATTGGTTCGACAAAAACGACGTTCATCAATCAACTAAATTTTCATATGAAGCTCTTACTAAACAAGAGGATTAAAGTCTAAATAACCGATAAATATATGTTTGCGCCTCCTCCTAAAATGAATAAAGTGACAATAAATTCAATGAATTGTGAAAAATTAATTGAATTCTACTCTGATTTAGGGATGCTATTTAACACGGAAATTAAAGATGGAGACAGAAAACATTATGCTTATATCTATGATTATCTGACTTTTGAAATTCGAGAAGTTAATAGTGAGAATGAAATTACTAAAAATATCACGCTACGATTTCTAATAGATGAAATTGACGGATATGTTGAAGGACTGAAAGAAATGGGGATTAAGATTGTTAAGGATTCTTGGACAACTGAAACTCATCAGCATATTTATTTGAATGACCCTGACGGAAATTTGATTGAATTAATGACTGAAAAATAAAAATACATAACAAAGAACTGTGGGAAGAAATCGATAACTAAAAGTTCAATAAAACGATGAATAATTATAAATTATGAAAGAAAGTGAGCGGCAGATAAAAGAAAGCATAGAAGGCTTAAAAAAAGCTTACGACGAATATATGAAGCTTAATGAGTTTAGTGAGATTGAGAAAGAAAATTTTAGAAAAGGTTCCTTTCCAAAACTCAAAGAAAGAATGATAAATATGCATGCTGTAAAACTTAACTATCATGCTTCTATTTCAGAATTCATGATGTCTCAACATTTTTCTATTGAAATTAATAATTTAAAAAAAGAATTAATAGAACAAACTAATGCTAGCATGAAATCTGCAAATCAACAAAGATGGTTAACAGGAGCAATTATCTTTATAGGGTTTTCATCTCTAATAATTACAGTATATCAAATATTTAAAGTTCAATAAAACGATGCATAGCCTTACCAGTGATTCTTTTGCTAATCTTATAAAATAGATAATTTATCAATAAAGAAATTATGTCAATATCTAATCAAAATATGAGATCACAACTTTGGACGTTTAGAACATATAGGATGAAACTCAACTTTAAATTGGAGCCTATTATTTCATATCTAGAAAGCACTAAATCAATGATCGACTTAAAAGAAATTGATATCAAAAATAATTTTAAAGAATGGGATCTGAGAAATACTAATGGAGCTAATGAGCCTGAACAATTTGATCTCTATGTGGAAGATATTATGACCCAGGGTCACTTTAGAGAACTACTTAATAATTCAATTTACTTGGTTATTTATTCAGTATTTGAAACTGAATTCAAAAACTTATGCGAGTTGAGCGGAGAACATTTTAAAAGTAATTTAAAAGTTAATGATATAGCATCAAGAGGTGGATACGTCGGACAGTGTAAAAAGTATATGGAAAAGGTAATAAAACTTGACTTAGATGACTTAAATAATGAATGGATTAAAATTAAAAAACATCAATTAATAAGGAACTCAATTGCCCATAATAGTGGAGCGCTAAAGAGCGTTAATAGTGATTTGAAGAGTTTTATTCAAAAGGAGACGGGAATTATTATTAATCAAAATGAGAATAAAATCTATATAAAAAAAATAGATTTTCTAAAATCATTTATTACTACCATTGAAGAGTATTTAAACGATATAAATTATAAAGTTATTAATAGCTTAGAAAGCAATAAAGTTCAATAAACCGATTATAATTTTTGATTATACGTAAATTATACGTATGTTTATCGTATAAATTAAAATATTATGATACGCAAAGAATTACACCTCAATCAAAAGACTATTGAGACTTTAGAAAAAGAAGTAAAATCCAAAACCGTAGTTTAAAAAACTACTTAGAAAACCTTGCTATTGAACAAGCTAAACGTCTAAAACCACCTTCAAAAGAATACATGAATATGATGGATGATTTGTTAGAACGTTTTGATAATAATAAGATAGAGTTTTCACCAATAGAAGAAGTAAAT
>CALGLR010000066.1 GCA_937959395.1 uncultured Flavobacteriaceae bacterium
GGAACACGCTCTAAAGCCGTTTCCAAAATCGTTTTTACTTTTTTTTTGATACATGTTTTTTAGATTTATAGTTTGTAACTAAATTTAATCTATTTTTATATCAGTTGAAAAGCTTCCGAGGTACGAGGATTAGTTCAACAAGGTATAAAAAACATAGGGCGTTTGTGCTAAACCGAAAGTTCTGTCCATTTTAACTAAGTCCGCTAAATATAAAATCTGGCGTTAATAGAAGAAAAGATAAAAGCAAAATATTTATATTTAGCTAAGTAATAAACCGAAACGAAAGTGCTTATCAACTGCCCTACGTTTCTTATACTTAACGTTAAACCTTGAAAATTTCAGCTAAAAACTTTAAAATATGCTGTTTTTAATAAAATGTGCTGCAATTAAGTCTTTTTTTTAATTAAAAGACTAATTATCAAATAAATAAGCAATTGTAGTTAAAAGTTTTTTACAGGAATAAAACGATCTAATACAGTTTTTGTGCAGTTTTTAAAAGCCTATTTTGTGAGTTGATTGTGTATTTTTATAAAAAAATATTTTTATGAAACAAATTACTCAAAGCAAAACTAAAATTTTTAAAATCTTTTTTTTATTTTTTGTGATCACTCAATTAAGTTTTAGTCAAAATAAAGATTTAATTAATCATGAACACGGTGAATTAATTATAGAATGGTTAAAAAAAAATAAGAACAATTATAACCTTAGCAATAATGATATAAGCGAAATTAAAGTAGAAGATTCCTACTATTCAAAAAAAACCCAAATAACTCATATATATATTAATCAATATTACCAAGGCATAAAAATTCATAATGCCTTAACAAATATTGCTATTAGAAATAATGCTGTTTTTAATGTTTCCAATGGTTTTATTAGTCAAATAAATTTTAAAGCTAATACTACGGCTCCAAAAATAAACGCTGAAACTGCAATATTTTTAGCTGCAAACGCACTTGAATTAAGCGATTCAAAAGGAATTAAATTATTAAGTTCTACAAAAAATAACTTTATTTTTTCTAAAGGAAATTTATCTAAAAAGGACATTCCCGTAAATTTAATTTACTTAAAAATAAACGAAAACACCTTAAAATTAGCATGGGAATTAAGTATTAAAACATTAAATAAAAACCATTCCTACACTTTAAAAATAGATGCTACTTCTGGTAAAGTTATTGATGTCAGAGATATGATTCTGTCTTGCGATTATGAACAAATTCATAAAAACAATAGTTCAAAAAAAATAAAACCACTATTAAAACAAAGAAAAAGATCTTCAATAATGGGATCTCAATACAATGTTTTTCCTTTACCAGTTGAAAGTCCTAATCATGGTGTTACAGAATTAGTATTAAATCCATCCACAACTAATGCTTCTCCCTATGGTTGGCATGATACCGATGGAGTAGATGGCCCAGAACATACTATAACTCGAGGAAATAATGTGCATGCATTTAAAATAAATTTTGGTTCTAGTGATGAAATTTCTCCTGACGGTGGAACAGATTTAAATTTTAATTTCCAATATTCACAAAGCGATAATTTATCTGATGATTTAGATTTTATTGTTACCAACCTATTTTATGCAAATAATAAGATTCATGATATTTTATATGAGTATGGTTTTGATGAAGCCAGCGGAAATTTACAACAGAATAACTATTCCCAAGGCGGATTAGGAGAAGATCAATTACTAGCAATTACTGATGGTAATTTTGCTAAAGGTGCTTCTGTAGCTCTTACTGAAGATGGTAGTATGCCTGACATGTATTTAAATCCATGGTTTTCAAGAAAATCTACAATAACTATTAATAATGGAAGCCTTACTGGCACTTATGATGTCGCTCCAGCAAATATGGGAACAGATATGATAATCAACGTATTTGACTCTGATATTATTTTGATAAGAGATGGAAATCAAGGTGCTAGTACAGATGAACATGATGGATGTGATCCTTTAAATAATTCATCTGAAATTCAGGACAAAGTTGTATTAATGAGAGAAAGTGATTTTTGTGAATTCGATAGAAAGGTGTCTGATGTTTCAATGTATGGTCCCAAAGCGATTATTGTTGTAAATAATATTCCTGGACCTCCAATAGTTAAAGATCCAACTACCATTGATGGCTTCTTTTTAACCACCCCAACATTTATGATAAGTCAAACTGATGGAAATGCCATGATTGATGCCATAAATAATGGTGAAACAATTAACGTTAAGATACCTCAAGATAATTTTTATGAACCTGCTCTAGATAACCTAGTACTTGCACATGAATATACACACCTTCTAAGCTCAAGATTAGCTGGAGGACCATCTAATATTTCTTGCTTAATTGGACAAGAACAAATGGGTGAAGGATGGTCTGATTGGTTTGGCTTAATGCTAACAATGACTGAAAACGATTTACCAGAAACTAAAAGAGGCATTGGAACATACCTTCTCAATCAAGAAACAGATGGACAAGGAATAAGACCTTTTCCTTATTCTACAGATCCTTCAATAAATGCAACAACTTACGCATCTACCAATGATGAGAGCGCTTTTAGCGTTCCTCATGGTATCGGTGCTATATGGGGACAAATTCTATGGAATTTAACTTGGAAATACATAGAGAAATACGGTTTCGATAACAATATATATAATGGAGATGGTGGTAATAATAAAGTGATGCAGTTGGTTATAGATGGGTTAAAACTACAATCCTGTGAACCAGGGTTTGTTGATGGGCGAGATGCTATCTTAGCTGCTGATAGAGCTCTTACTAATGGAGAGGACCAATGTTTAATCTGGGAAGTTTTCGCCGCAAAAGGTGTTGGTTTAAATGCTTCTCAAGGTGCTTCAAATTCTAGATTAGATCAAGTTGAAGATTTTACACTACCACCAGATTCAGATCCTACACTATCTAACTGTACAACATTAAGTACTGATAAAAAACGCTTTATTAGTGATTACAAAATATTTCCTAATCCAACTAACAATAACATAAGTATAAAGCCATCAAAACGATTGGGGCAAGTTATTTTTACTTTAACGGATATAAATGGTAAAATAGTATTTAATAAAAACGAACAATTAAATGCTAAAGTAAACATAGACATGAACAATTTACAAGCAGGCATTTACTTTTTAAAAATTAAAGGAAAAACAATTAATTCAAATGATAAGGTGATTAAATATTAATCATAAAATTAACTTTATAAAACGGCCCTTTACTTTTTAAGTTAAAAGGGTCGCTTTTTGTTTAAATATTAAAAAAATGTGAACTTTTGTAACACTCTTAAATAGAACTCATTTAAACTTTTTCTTGTTAAATTTTTTAAGTGATATAACGATGAATGACAGGTAATTAAGTCTTTCCCAACTAGCAACAGTTGTATCGAATCTATTTAGTAATGATCGGTAGCTGTCCATCCAAGCATTAGTTCTCTCAACAGCATACCTTTGTTTATAGAGTTCATGGTCAAAATATTCATCTCTATCGTTATTCCCATTACGTTTGTTAAAGCATATATTGGCATTAATTTCTTTTTTTTCACAAGACTTTCTAAAATCTTTTGAATCAAACCTAGCATCACATTTAGGAATATACCTTCTACAGCAATATTAGCTTGTTCAAGAGTTGCTGTAACGACCTCAAACTGCACTTCAATATCATATAAATCGTTGTGATTTCCTGCTAATAGTTCTGACATTGCAATAGGTAAACCTTGCCTATCTGACAAGTAAAGCGCATTAGTCATTTTGCATTTTTTTCTTCCTTGCTATTCTACTTGTTCCCCTCCTTTAATAGCTGGAGTGTGGCTGCCATCTATATCTATACTGGAAAGATCTAGTTTTAACTTGTGCTTCTCTAAAACCGCTATCCAACAAGCTTTCCAAACGCCATTAACGTTCCACTTTCGATAATGATAATAAACCGATTCCCAGCACAACGGCTTCTCTGTGAAAAATATCTGCGTAGGTAATTAATGCCATTGAACACCTCTTTTTAATTTGTAAAGAATGGCATTAATAATCTCAACCAATGGTACTGTCGGAGGAAAACCGCGCTTTGGTAATGGGATGTATGGAATAATTTCCATTTCTATTGTATCTTTGTCGAGCACACTGTACATAATGGATTGATATTTAATATTTTACGTGTCGTAACGCAAGTATCGGCAACCCTTTTATATTTATAAGAATAAGTTTAAATCACTTCAATAACGAAGGTGTAAATTACAAACAACGCTCATATTGAAATACCTATAAATAATAGTGTTTTTCAATGAGAAATAAAAAATTTAGAGTTTTTAAAAATTCCAAAAATGAAGAAACTACAACAAAAACTGTTTTTGAGTATAAGCAAAATGGAAATATTCTGACTTGCTCATATACTAACGATAGTATTCTGAGTGGGCATTTAATTCGATTAGTTGATGAGAACGGTAAAATTGAAATGCGTTATCATCAAGTAATAAACAATACCTTTAGAGAAATTAACTATCCATACTATTGATTTTTATCTGTATCAGGTTTTTGTTTATTTGATAATCTTTTAGCATCTTTAAGACTTTTATTAATAATCCATTCTAATTGGCCGTTAACACTTCGGAATTCATCATCAGCCCATTTTTCAAGTTGCTTAAATGTTTCTGGATTAATTCTTAATACAAATGACTTTCTTTTGCTCAAAATATTAGTTTAATGTACCAGTATTAATTACTGGCATAACCTCTTTATCTCCACATAAAACTACCATTAAATTACTAACCATTGAAGCTTTTTTATCATCATCAAAATCAATAATATTATCTTTAGATAGCTTTTCCAGTGCATCTTCGACCATTCCAACTGCGCCTTCAACAATTTTCTTACGAGCAGCTACAATAGCTACAGCTTGTTGCCTTTTTAACATCGAACTTGCAATTTCGGGTGCATATGCTAAATAACCAATTCTTGCTTCCATTACTTTAATTCCTGCAATTGCCAGCCTTTCGGTAATTTCATTTTCTAAAGCTTCATTAACGCCATCCATTCCTGATCTTAAAGTTAATTCGGCATGCTCACTATCAAAATTATCATAAGGATATGACCCCGCCAACTTTCTTACAGCAGCATCAGTCTGAACTCGAACAAATTCTTCATAATTATCTACATCGAAAGCAGATTTATAGGTGTCTTCTACTTTCCAAACTAATATAACATTAATCATAATAGGATTACCAATCTTATCATTAACCTTTACTCTCTCACTATCAAAATTTCTTGCCCTTAACGAAATTCTTTGCCTTGTATAAAAAGGATTTGCCCAGAAGAATCCATTATCACGGACAGTCCCTTTATAGGCTCCAAACAACACCATTACTTTTGAACTATTTGGGTTAACCGTAAAGAAACCTTTAATTATTAGAACCATTAAAGGCAAAAGGGCAATAAAAATTGAGTTTTCTGTAATAATTAAACCTGCAGCCATACTAACAATTACAGCTAATAATACTAACAGCATTATATAGCCATTAATGGGTTTAATTTGTTTTTCATTTTTCATAATAATATCATTTTGATATCACAATAATACTAAATATTTTATTTAAAAAAAAATGATGAGCTCCTTTTTTGCTAAATCGAACTGAAAAATAAAAATTAGTATCAACTTTTTATACTTAGCTTATTCGTATTGGAATAAACAAATCTTTGGCACGCATAGAGGAAAAAAGAAAACGATATTACTTAAATGAATAATCGGATAATTTAAAGAGTAACACCCTTTTTGAAATAACAATTTGTTACTAATGTATAAGTATCTTTAAACAGATATAAAAAATACTTTATGAAGTCGTAAATAATAATAAGATATTTGAATTAAGATTTAATAGGTTTACCAAAGTAACAGAGAATAAATAAAAAACTGTATCTAAAAAAAGATGAAACAGTGTGAAATATTAAAAAAATAATGGCTTCTAAAAACAACATACAAACAGATTATAAAAATAGAATTAATCGCGTTTTTCAATATATTGATAAAAACTTAGATTCTGATTTATCACTAAACACTGTTTCAGAAATTGCTTTTTTCTCGCCATTTCATTTCCATAGAATATTCAAATTTATAACCGAAGAAACTTTAAATACGTATGTAACACGAAAAAGAGTTGAAAAGTCTGCTTCAGATTTAATTCATAAAGATATTACAGTTACAGAAATAGCTTTTAAGTATGGTTTTAAAGACAATTCCTCTTATACAAGGACATTCAAAAAATATTATGGAGTAAGTCCTACTGAGTTTATAAAACAAAACCCAAATAAATTTAGCAAGATTCGTCAACTTAAAAGCAAGAATGGTCAAGAATATCCTAACAATGAAAAATACATTTGCATTATTAATAATCTTAAAAACTGGATAAAAATGAATGCAAAAATTGAAATCAAAGAAATGCCAAAAATGGATTTAGCTTATGTCTCGAATATAGGGCTTCATAACATTGAAAATGCCTATCAAAAACTAATGCAATGGGCAATTCCTAAAGGATTAATAAATAATCAATCCAAAATAGTTACTATTTATCATGATAGTTTTAAGATCACAGAAGCTGATAAAGTTAGAATGAGTGCTTGTATCAAGCTAAACAACCCTATTGAAACTGAAAAAGAAATTGGGTTAACAATAATTGAAAAAGGAAAATATATAGTTGGTCGTTTTGAAATTGGATTAAACGAATTTGAAAAATCCTGGACTGGCCTTTTTATATGGATGAATGAAAACGGATATAAGAAAGCTAACAAAGACCCTTTTGGCATCTATCATAATAACTTTAATGATCATCCTGAAAAAAAATGTATTGTTGACCTTTGCATACCAATAGAATAAAAATATAGTACAATAAAGTCTTTACAAATTAGAAAACTAAGAAAGGAATAGTATTTATATGTTCTTTATAAACTCAACAAGATTATCTTTTTTTTCTAATTTAAGTTTTTTTCTAATTTTTGAACGCAAATTATTAACACTTAACTCAGAAATATTCAAAGCTTCAGATATTTGTTTAGAAGACATACTTATTCTTAAATAACTTATCGTTTTTATTTCCTTTTCTGTTAGGCTGGGATAATTCAACTTTAATTTGTCGTAAAAATTTTTATTTGTTTTATCTACGTCTAATAATATTTGAATCTTATCTTGAGTTCTTTTAATAGACTCGTTTGCGTTAAATAATATAGATTGTAATTCTTCATTAACTAAGGGACTATTCGTATTATTTTTTATTCGTTTTATGTTTAATTTTAAATTCTCTAAAAACTTATTTTTTTCATCAATATCTATAGCGAGATTGGTGAGTTCGTTTTCTTTTGATTGAATTTTGACTTGGAGTCTTTCTTCTTTTAGAGAGAGTAATTCATTTTCAGTAACAAGAATTTGTCTTCGTGATTTAACTAGTTTAATTTGCCTGTAGAGTAATAATATAATAGTAAAAAGTAGAAGTCCGAATAAAATGTAAAACTGATTTTTCTTGTTTTGTTTTTCAGTAATAAACAACAATTCTTGTTCTTTATTTTTAAGGTCAGTTTCTTTTTTGTTAACATCAAATTTTGTTCTTAATAGTTCAATTTCTTCGTTTTTCTCTTTATTATAAAGTTCTTCTTTGTAAGCGATTACCTCTTTTGCGTTTAAATAAGCCTGTTTGTAATTTTTGCCATTATAATTTAATGTTGCCAAGAGCGAAGTGCTCTTTTCTCTAAGGCTATAAAAATTTTCTTCTTCACTAATTTTTATACCTTTTTTTAATAATTTTAAAGCTCGTAGCGTATCTTTCTTTTTCAAATAACCTAAAGTTAAATAGTAGTAATTCTCGCATATGAGTCCTTTAATTTTTATAGGATAGTTGTCACCGTTTATAATTTGCAACTCATTAATACTTTCATTTAAATTAATACCTTCTAAAATATCCTGTTTTGCAATATTACTAGATACGATGGTTTTGAGTTGTTTATAGTTATTCTTTTCACTAATTAATAATGCTTTATTATAATAATCTCTAGCTAAGTGAACACTATCAATAGCAGCATAATTTTCTGCGATATTATTCTGAATACTTGCAACATTAATATCAGATTTAAGGTTTTTAAAAAGTTCTTCAGCTAAAAAGTAATAATTTATAGATTCTTGAAATTCTCTTCTATCTGTATTTAGTTTTGCAAAATAGGCATAAGCACTGGCCAATCTCCTTTTGTCCCCATACCTAAGCGATAGCGATGTTACTTTATTAAGATAATCTATGGCCCTTTCATATTGTCTTGTATTAGAATAAAATATTGCAAAGTAAATATAGACTGTGGCTCTGTCTTCTTCTGCTGTTATGGTTTTTTCTGCTTCTTTTAAATTAATTAAAGCTTTATCTAAAACATTGAGATTTATGTACGCTCCGCCTAAAGTTGAATAAACTGTTGGAAGTTTTTCATCATTATTTTCTTTTAAATAATTAATTGTCTTTTCTAAAGCATTTTTACCTAATTCGTAATTGCCAATTGCAATATTAGCTCTTCCATAATAAACATTAGCATAGGTAATATCCCGCTTTTTATCACTCAATTCAAATACTTTTTTTGCATACACAATGCAACTATCAAATACTTCTTGTTTAAGATAAAGTTCACTAATTTCTAATAACATTAGTGCACTTTCACTAACACTTTCGTTATTTCTAAGCCTACTTTTCTTTAAATCAGTTTTATCCTCTTGTGAAAAAGTCAAAAAACAACAAAGAAACAGCAAAGCACCTATGTATTTTACATGTCTGTTTTTCAGGTTATTATATTTAATTATGATATGAATGTGATAAAATATTATAAAGATATGATAATGTTATTATATAAACATTACTTACTATATAGATGTTAGTTATAATTTAGACCAAACAACTAATTGGTAGTTGTGCTATTTACTAATTAATTTTTAAACTATGAAAAATCCTCTACTTTTATTAGCTATCATACTTTTTGGCAGCTACTTCTCCTGGTCACAGACAACTTTGGGTGCTGGAGACATCGCTTTTATTGGCTATAACGCAGATGGCCCTCAGGATTTTGCCTTTGTTTTATTAACAGACATAGACGCAGGTACTATAATAAAATTTACAGATCATGGTTGGCTAAATTCTACTGGTAATGGATTTTCAAATGATTCTTCAGACAGTATCATTTCTTGGACGGCTACAAGTACATTAACAACAGGAACCATAATCTATATAGATGGAACAGTTACTACAGAAGGTAGTATAACTTCTGGATCTGGTTTAGAGTTGAACCGTTTTGGAGATCAGATATTTGCATATCAAGGTACAGATGATGTCAATGCCAGTTTTATTTCTGGAATACATATGAACGTTGTTACTGTCTCAGACGATGCTAATTGGGATAATTCTGATGCGGTAAGTGATGGCAGGTTATCTAATCTTCCAACGAGTTTAACCAATGGCATTAATGCACTTAGAGTCTTAAATACAAGTGGTGGAAATCCAGAAGTAGATAATGGAATTTACAACTGTATAAACACGAATAGTATCGATATTGCAGCATTAAGAACTTCCATAAATGACTTTATGAATTGGAATGTAGATAATTTTGATGAATTTGTATTAAATCCTTTTCCTTGTGAATTTGCACAAGCTCCATGTCCAGATATTACAAATTTTTCTGTAATAAATCCTATGCCGACATCTATAGATTTAACCTGGGATGGTTCAGCAGAAGCAACAAATGGCTATTTGATAGAAGTATATAATAGTAATGAAGATCCTGCCTCTACTACTCCTGTTTTTATGGAAAATGTAACTGCAGGAAATACAACATCAACAATAATAAGTCTTACTCAATATAATGTTTATGATGCATATATTACCGCAGATTGTGGTGCTACTAATGGTTCTTCTGAAACAGAAATGTTAACATTTGAAGCAACATCTTGTCCTAGAGTACCAAGCCTATTTCTTAATAATGTTGCTGAAACAACTGCTGCCATTGGATGGGTAATTGTACCAGCAGCTAGTGGTGGTTATCCTATCAATATATTTTTAACAGGAGCAGATCCTTCTGTAGATATGCCTGTATTTAGTGGAACAGGTGCCGCTAATACTGGTGGACTTTTTATCGAAAATTTAACGCCAGCTACTACCTATGATGCTTATGTGACTTCAGATTGCCAAGCTGGAGGTCTTTCTGCTACAGAATCTTTTTCGTTTACAACCTTGGCCTCGTGCCCTATCGTAACTTCTTTATTAGGTGATACGATTACTGATCTCTCTATAAATTTATCATGGGATGATTTACCAGATGCCGTAAATGGCTTTACTATTGAAGTTTATAATCAAGGAGATAATCCAAATACTACAACCCCCTTAATTACAGAAACAGCACCAGCAGGAACTACTAATTTTATGGTAACTGGATTAATGGCAGTAACTAATTATGATATTTATGTTATTTCTATTTGTAATGCGGCAACAGGCAATTCAATACGAGAGGGCATATCATTTAGATCAGATAATGCTCCTTTTATATGTGGCAATGGATTTTTTGATCCAGGCGGGCCTTTTGAAGATTACCCTGAAAACTTCTCTGGTAATGTAACCATATCACCAGACATTGTAGGCGATCCTGTAACAGTAACGTTTACTTATGTAGATATTAAAACTAGCAATGATAATTTTAATGGAGGTTGTATAGATTACTTAACATTATATGATGGTCCTGATACATCGTCACCTGTTATAAAAGCATTTCTTTGCGGAGAAGAAAGTGGAGATGGAAGCACACCTTTTAACCCAAATTCATTACTTAGTATCGGTGACTCATTCACATCAACACACCCAACTGGTGCATTAACTTTCGCTTTTAGTTCTGCATTAGGTCTTGATAGAGAGTCTGGTTGGGAAGCTGATATTACATGCTCAACTTTAAGTATAAATGAATTCAATTCTAACGAATTTAGTTTAGCACCAAACCCTACAAATGGGCAAGTTACTATTACCTCTAAAAATGAGATCATAGATTCGCTTCAAGTTTATGATTTGTTAGGTAAGCTTGTCTTAGATTTAAAACCAGTTTCTAGATATGTTATGATTGATTTATCATTATTTAAATCGGGTATGTATATTGTAAAAACTGAGATAAACGATTTACTTTCAATAAAAAAATTAATAAAGAATTAAACTGTATCTTCCTAAGATAGATTGACAGTGTAAATTAAATAAAGAGGCTGTCTGAAAAGTTAAAAACATAGCTAAATGTCTGGTTGAGCGCAGTCGAAACCTACTGATTATCAATAGATCTTTAGTTCTCGACTGCGCTCGAACGGACAGAAATAATACTTTTAAGACAGCCTCTTTTTGTTGTGTGCAAATTAGGTGTTTTCATATTACAACTTTTCTAGATAGAATTTACCGTAATAAATCACCTTTTTCTCCTTTCTGTTTTAATAAAAAAAGACACTATAACTATACTTCAACTTCACTCAGCACAAGCGGGTATGCTTTATTTTTGTATTTCATATAACGAATAAAATCATCAATTCATTTTACAGTAAATTCTATTCCATAAGCTTGACTTTATAATAGATTATTGGGGTACTATTGTTAAAATACCATCAAAAATAAAGCCTTGGTCGTCTACCGTATAATTTAAAATTATTGTTTCTGTTACTTCATCATAGGTTCCTGTGGCGATAAAAGTAGCTATGAAGGTATTACAAGTATACGGTTGCATTGCCACGGCTACCATTCCATCTGTTGCACCATCAGACGAAGGTGTAAATATTAAGGTGACATCTGGTGAGTCTGTATCTGCACACGGACCGAAATTAAGGGGATCTGTTACTACTAAGAACCCGCATCCAGCAAATGGTGGGGTATCTGGATTGGAATCGTGTTCGAAAACATCTCCAAAAACCTCATCTTTATATGATAACGGTCCATCCCAAATAGCCACATTTACTGAAGAATTACAAGTTTCTGATTCATAAGGATTAGTACCATTCGCAAATTCATCACCATTAGTTTCTCCATCACCATCACAATCTCCTGTTATCCAAATTGGATTTGTAGGATCAAAATCCTGATAATTGGGCAATTGAGCAGGTATGCATGGCTCGGTATCATCTTGGTCGGTATCAGAAAACACACCATCTCCATCAGTATCTATTGGAGCAGCCTCAACAGTTATAGTCACATTAGAGTTTTTTACAATGTCTCCATTTTTTACGGCAACAACTAAAGTTATTTCTGGGCTTATAGCCGCATCTATAATATCTGGATTCGCTACTGTTAATTCGCCTACAATTTCATCTACAGCCAAAGCATCTTCTGGAGTTTGCGAAATAACTTCAAAAGTAACTTGACCTAGATTGGTTCTTCCTTTTATATTACCTATAACTTCATCAAATTCTACATTATCCAGGATTGTGGCGTTAAAATCTAAAGTAGTTACAACAACCCCTCTATCTGGCGTGTTTTCGTCATCTGATGAACAGCCTACTAAAAGCACCAATAGCAGTGAAGCTATTATTTTTCTGAAATACTTCATAATTTAATTTTTAGTTTGGTTTTTATTTTAATCAACTTGTTTCAATGGTTTAAAGACGATCTCATAAGATTGATTATTAGTAAGAATTCTTTTAGCAATATCTTGAATTTGATTTTTGTTTATTCCTGTAACAATATGTTCAAAGTTTTCAGGTAACTCCATATTATATCCTTCTAATACATAGTTTTTCATAGCATTAATATCATAATCCATATTGTTTTTAGAATCTTCACGCTCTTTTAATAGTTCTTTTTTAGTTTTTTCAAGATCTTTTTCATCAATAATTCCATTTTTCATTTTCTCCATCTCTTCATGCACAATACTTACCAATTTATCGACCAAATCAGGATTGCAATCAAAATCCACTGAAATAGAAGCAGATGGTCTTGGTTTTTTAGTCAATTCGGCATTTGCACTAGCACCGTAAGTCCCCCCTTCTTCTTCGCGTAATGTGGTTGTATATCTTAATTGTAAGAGCTTGCCGAGCGTGCTGATCAAAAATTTGTCTTTAAGGGAGTAGGGCATTTCTTTTTTGACATTTATGTGAACAGTACCTTTAGCATTCTCCATAGGCATTAGAATTTCTTTTTTAATCTTTTCGTCTTGCCAAGCCACCGTGTTGTCTTTCCACTGCTCTTTCTTATTCGTAGTAGGAATACTAGCTATAAAATTCTCAAGCAGAGGTTTTAATTTTTCTGAAGTGATATCACCTACGATGAAAACATTAAAATCTGATATATCTGAAAATCTAGATTCATAAACAGTTTTTATCTTTTCTAAAGAAATGTCTGAAACAAACGCCTTATTTATAATTCTTTTAACAGGATGGTTCTTACCATAAATTGCTACGTTAAGGCTATCGTACATCTTAGCTTGAAGGTTTTCGTCTTTAGAGTCGACAAAAGCTCCAATGTTTTGCTTGAACAATTCATAGCTTTTCTGATCAAACCTTGGATTAGTAAAGCGCAGATGTACCAATTGTAAAAGTGTTTTTACGTCTTGTGTGGTAGAAAAACCATTGATATTTTCTGAAGTATCATCAATTGAGACTCTGACCATAGCTGTTTTACCCGATAGAATTTTATTTAACTCGCTTGAAGAATAATTTCCTAAACCTTCGTCTTGTAAGTAATTAGGGAGTATAGTAGCAGCTGGTAAATTTTTTGTAGCAATCAAAGAACTTCCTCCATCACTTACTAAATCTATAACAACATCGTTTTTACTTTTGTCAACATATTTATAATGTACGTTTACCCCATTACTTAATGTATAAGTCGTAAAACCTAGAGCGGTATTCTTTTCTTCCTTGACAATATTACCAGATTTAAGATTGACACCTGCCATTAGCGAGACCCCCTCCTTCTTATCTTCGTAGGGTTTTAATGCTGGATTATTTTCAGCAGAAGCAATAATATTTTTTGCCTGCGCTTCAGTAATATTATCATTACCTTTTACTGCTGTTGTAATAACCGACCTATTTTTCTTAGTATATAGCGCTTTAATACGATCATGAACTTCTTCTGGTCTTAGATTTTCGAAAATGGTCTTTGCCAGGTTGAAAATTTTTACCGGATCTGCCATGGGTTTGTTTTCAAGATAATTGCCTTTTATTTCTTCGATAAGCATAAAAGGAGGAGCGTCCTCAACACTTTTAGCTGTACTTTCAAAATTCTTTAAAATATTGGCTTTAGCCCTATTAATCTCAGAGGCTGTAAATCCAAATTTTACGGCCCTATTCAGCTCGTTCATTGTCAAAGTAAAGGCTTCTTGCTGTCTGTTTTTCTTTGGCTGAAAATTAACATCAAAACTTTCGTGAAGACGCGCAAAATTCGAAAACCGAACACTAAAACCAAGTGTAGGCACATTAGGATCTTGAGACAATTCTGAAAAGCGTTCATTTAAAATACTTGTTACTATATTATTAAACAATTCTGTTTTCAGGTCTTGTAACGTTTCATCTTTTAATGATTTTGGATGACGTATTTTAAATGCTATGTCAGCTAAAGGCACCTCCTTATCCATAGCCGAAGCAAAAACTAGTTCGTCATTATCTTCAATTTTTATATTAAAACGCTTAGGTGCATCTTGCACAGCTGGTATTTTAGAGAATTTAGCCTTCACTTTGGCCTCCATCGCAACAATATCGAAATCACCTACTATAGCAATGGCTTGTAGATCGGTTCTATACCAATCGTGGTAAAAATCTCTTAGCGCTTTGTACTCAAAATTTTCAACGACACTCATAAGGCCTATAGGTGTTCTTTTCGCATATTTTGAATACCCGAATTCTGCCCCTATTTTTTGTTCCATAACGCGCATGTAACCATTTATAGAAGTTCGCCATTCTTCTTTAATAACAGCACGCTCTGCATCTATTTCTTCATCGGTTAATAATAAAAAATTAGACCAATCATGAAGAATTTGTACACCTACGTCTGTCATTTTTTCGGTTGTCGGAATCCTATTAACGTTATATACCGTTTCGTCAAAACTAGTATATGCATTCACATCCCTACCAAAAACCAATCCGTTTTCTTGCAATTTGTTAAGCATTGTCTTATCAGGAAATGTCTCTGTACCATTAAAGGCCATATGCTCTAAGAAATGAGCAAGCCCTTGCTGGTCATCATTTTCCAATACCGATCCAACATTTTGAATGATATAATAGTCTGCTACATTTTTATTAATATCGGTACTGTACAAATAATAAGTCATGCCATTATCAAGTACACCCTTTTTCATTTTTGGGTTTTCGGGTATTTTTTGACTTAAATCGAGCGTATTTTGAGTGATCTGTTTTGTCTCTAAAGTACTTTTGGACATGTTTTCGGTTTTACACCCTATAAAAAGAAGCGTACCTAATGCTATTGATAATAAAATATTGCTTTTCATTTTCTTACTGTTTGTATTATTAACTTTATATTTTTCTAAATACCGTAATCGTCAAGCCATGAGGTTTCTACTATTTGTGAAGGTCTTGATGCATCTGCATTTAGAATTAAACCTTTAGGATCTAGCAGTATAAATTTTGGAATACCATTAATATTATAAGCTTTTATGAAATCTGAGTCATAATCTTTATCGGCGATTAATTGAACGCCCTTCATCTGTTTTTCCTTTATCATTTTTCGCCATTTATCATAGCCTCTTTTTGAATCTATAGATATGCTTACAAAAGCAATATTTTTATCGTGATACTTTTTTTCAAGCTTTTCTAAATAAGGGATCTCGGCAACGCACGGTGAGCACCATGTTGCCCATATATCTATGTAAACATATTTACCTAAGAAATCGCTTAATGAATTCTTTCCTCCAGCATAGTTTTCGTAGGCTATAAATTGTGGTGAAGCCATTCCTGGAGCATTTGCCGATTTTAACTCATATATGTCTTGCAACTCTTTTTTTCTCTTATCACTTTCTATAAGGGGCATATACTGGTCTCTAATACGTCCAAGTTCTTGTGAATCTTTGGCTTCTGATAATTGGATTGAAGCTTTCGCATTTTCAAAAGCAATTTCACTTTTAATATAACTGTTGGGAATTTTATTGATTTCAGCAATTTCGGTTCCTCTAAAATCGGGTAAGGTATCTTGAGATTCACGCCCCATACTTTTATTCATTATTTTAGTAAAAAGCAAAGACCTATAGTTTTCCGAAGAGCGAAAATCACTTTCTCGATCCATTGGTAAATTCTTAATCTCACTAACATATTTCTCAGACAATGCGTTTTTATCATCAACATTTTCTTCAGGATGAAACATAACTTGAATATTAACATTGTCCAAAAGCATATAATGAAGTTGCTTTTTTTCAGTCGTAATAAAGTTTTCTGAAGGGTTTTCTAGCTGCTCTAATTCTGCTAGCATCTTTTCATGTAGCTTTTCTATATCTGCTATTTTTTCATTGACAGGTTTTGGTGTTTTTTCATTGTATTCCTCTTTAAGGTAATCGAATAAAACTTCATTCTTCTTTTTTAAATATTCATTTTCTAAAGCCCCATCTCCTGAAAATGATATATTTTCAGTGAGGTTATCACCATTAATCTTGATGTTTAAATTATTGCCAGGTTCTAAGTATATTTTTGCACTAGAATTTACACTGTTATCTATAGAATACCGGGTTGGAGTTTTTAAATTAATGGTATCTAAAAAAACACCATTATCGCTTAATTTTAACTCATAATTCTCTTTATCGTTATGCAACTTCAGCCATCCACTATAATTCGTTACTTCTCCCGAAATGATTACATATTGCTTTGAATCTTCGTTTTTTGCATTGTCTTTACAAGCTGCTATAATAAATAGACTCGTAAATAGAATAAAAAAATTGTTTTTCATTTGTTATTATTTTACAGTAGGTTTAAAATTAATGGGGCTGTTTGTCTATTTTATTTCTGTTTAGATTAATCTTTAATTTGAATCTAGAACAAGGTTGGAAAACATTTCTCCGTTTTTTTATTGTCCATATTTATAGATATCAAATCGTTTTTAATTCAATTCCAAAGATGAATATTGATATTATTTACCACTTATTATTCTCTCGGGTTTTGCTTTATTTGACCATTACTTGTGTTAATTACTTTTTCAGATATTGGCATGGCCCAGTTAATACTATTCGGTGAGAAAGTAATTGCTCCTCTGGTTAAAGAGAGACCGGCATTCTCAATAGCGTTTAAGCGTTTCATTTCAAAAAAACGTTTTCCGCTTAAATGAAATTCACGCCTGCTTTCATTTATAACATGAGTAATGGCTTCATCAGTGTTCGATGCCGTAAGAATATGTCCTCCAGAATTAACAAAAGAGACTTCAAAACGCTTCGCTCTTAAGTTATTAACAACATCCATAGCTTCTTGGATATTACCAGTTCTGGCTAATGATTCTGCTTGAATTAAAAGCAGTTTAGGGACGGTAACTCCCAATTCGTAGGTATAACCATCGTTGAGTTGAATTTTACCTGTAATTGGGTTTTCGTTTGCGAATAACCACCTAAGGTCATTGGTAAAATCGTTAATAGCCACAAGCTCATCAGAAAACCCTGTAAAAACCACTGATGAAAAATCAATCTGGTTAAAAGCAGAAGGAGAGATAGCCAGTTTCATTAAAAGATTTTCTGGATTATCGATATCTGATGGAATAAAAAAAGCTCCTCCTGTATCTATTAAATCTGTATTATAGTCTAGAAGTGTATTGTTTATCGATAGCGCACTTTCAGCATTCATAAGTGCCACTTCGTAATTCCCCATATGCAAATAGACTTCTGATAAAAGACCTAAAGCGGCTCCTTTGCTTGGTCTATTGCTCTTTCCGTTTGTATTTGGCAATAAATTAACGGCATCATTTAAATCTTGCAATATGAAGTCGTAAATTTCATTAACGGAATTTCTTGAAATAGATACCGAATCATCTGAAAAAACGGTAAGTAAAGGCACTCCAGATTCTGGCGCGTCTGCTTCTGGAAGACCATAGTGTACCCCATAAATATTAACCAATTGAAAATAATGATAGGCACGATGTACTTTGGCTTCACCTGTATATGTGTTTTTTAAAGGATTATTTGTGTCAATACCCTCTAAAACTTCAAGAATATGGTTAGCATAACCAATACTACGATAATTACGTTGCCATTCTGAGTCGCTCTGAACTCCTATATAAAAAACAGGCTCCAATTGATAAATGTTCTTTAAAAAACTATAATCGCGAGAGTTTCCGGCTACAGTAACTTCTTCATCAGTCATTAATATATTATCATTAACAATAGCCGTTATATTAACCTCAAGTTGAAAAGATAACTCCGTTGCATTGCCTAATAATAAATCTACGTCTTCTAATGAAGATGCTATGGCGCTACCTTTAGGTTCTATATCTACATAATTATCACACGATTGAATTATGGACACAGTAAAAATTAAAATTAAAAATATGTTTTTTTTCATTTTATTATAATTTTATATTAACACCAAACACCATCGTAACTGGAGGTATCACACCTGGACGAAAGGCCCCTGCAAAATTGTCAGTAATTGAAACATTACTGGCTGAAAACGGTACCGATTCTGGGTCTAAACCTACAGTATTCGCTTTCCATAATAACCCTAAATTCCTTGCTTGAAGCGTTAAATTAATTGCTTGAATTCCTATTTTCTCAATAGCATTGTTATCGAGTGTATATCCAAGTGTAATATCTCTTAATCTAACAAAGGAAGCATCTTGAATCCCATAATTTGAAAGCACAAAAAAATCTTCTCTTACAAAACTTAATTCATCAAAATTTCTTGGTAATGCTGGTATATTGGTAGAAAGTTCATCGCCCGCTTGGCCCCATCTATTGGCTACATCTTTATGATATATTTTGTTTGCATTACTCGCATATTTTTGACTCAAAGATTCTTGAAAAACATGACCAAACTTAAAGGATGCTAAGAAAGATAGGTTCCAATTTTTATATCCAAAAGTGTTTCTAAACCCTCCAAAACCAGGAGCTACGAAGGGCTTCGTTGTAACTAAAGCTGCCGTTGAAGGAAACCCATCTTCATAACCAATAATATCGCCATTTTCATTAAAAATTTGCGGATTTCCTTCTCTATCGAGTCCTGCCCATTCGAAACGATAACGGGAACTAATATCTTTGCCTATAATATTTTGTCTTCCATTATTTACTTCGTTTATTAGAAAAAATGATCTTGGTATATTATTTTGTGCAAAAGAGAGCACCTTATTCTTATTATAAGACAAATTAACGTTACTGTTCCATGTGAACTCACTATCCTTTAAAATATTTAAATTCAGGTTAATTTCAAACCCTTTATTTTGAATAGATCCATCATTTCTAAATATATCACCTGTTTGCCCGAAGGTTTCGTTAATATTAAAAGGTACTAAAAGATTATCTGATATTCTTTCGTAGACATCTATAGAGCCACTTACTATATTATTAAAAAAACCAAAATCTAAACCTATGTTTTTGGTCGTGGTTTCTTCGAAATTTAAATTAGGATTACCACTGCTTATAATATTTGCAAAATCTTCTTCGGTAACCAACTCATTAACATCATAGCCAATTATTACTGCTGTAGATAACCCTCTGCGAAGGTTTCCATTCACCCCGTAAGATCCTCGCAATTTTAGCGTGTTGGCCCAATCGCCTAAAAAACCTTCATCAGCAAGATTCCATGAACCTCCTAAAGCCCATAACAAAGGTTTACTTAATCTTTTATTAATTCCAAAAGCAGTAGTTTGATCTATTTTACCCGATACCGTTAAATTATACTTCTTTTTATAACTATAGGCAAGGTTACCAAAGGTAGAAATGGCTCTACTTTCAACATCAGGTCTAAATAAGCTGTTAGACGTTATTGAGGTTGTATTTTGAATGTAAGAAGGTATCGATCCATTTTGATAATCTTCTACTGAAATTGGATCAAAATTAGCATTTGCAATTCCAGTTCTATCATTATAACCAAAAAAGATTCTACGACTAAAATCATTAATATTCTGCGATACTTCCATCCCAGTTAAAGCAGATACGTCATGATGTATACCAAAATCTTTGTTAAATTTTAGTGATCCTCTAAGGACGGAGTTAAGAATTCGATCAGACGAGTTTTCTAATACACCTCCGTAAGGTACTTCACTCAATACTTGAGAATTAGTGCCATTTATAACATCGGTAATGTAATTGTTATTATTAGTTCTAATCTCAAAAAGTCCAACATCTTTATTATTATTAATGTCTGTAACAATTCTATTGTATTGGTATTTCAAATCGGAAGTTAACCAACTGGTTAATTTGTAGTTAAAACCCGTAGCTAATCTTAAATTAAAGCGTTTGTTCTCGTTATCTATAAGTCTTTGATCGTGTATAGGATTATATGAAGGGTCTTCAAAACCAAAAGTTCTAAATTCATTTCTAAATTCTGAGTAGATGTTTCGTACTGCTTGTGGCTCCCCCTCACTATTTACTAAACGGTCGTATATTCTTAACCCACCTTCGTTTAATAAACTCGACACACCAATACCATTATCTCTGTTAATGGTATTGGTGAGAGATCCATCTACGTTTATTTTAATTTTTTCATTTAATCTAATATCAGTCGTTAAACTAATGTTTAGTCGTTGAAATTCATCCCCTAAATCGGGTTTTTTCTCATCTGCATGAGTCACTGTAAAATTATAAGAACTTGAGGGGTTACCGCCTCTCATGGATAATGAGTTTTCCTGTATTAAACCCGGAGACAACAAATAGCGATCAAAATCGTCTAAGATATTATTTTTCGCAAGTGTTGAGAGCCTAGCGTCCCTTTCTTGTGCTGAAATTCCGCCGTTTGGATTATAAAAATCGGCCCAAATTTGTTGTAAAGGGTCTAAAATCGCATATCTATCTGATCTATTTTCAGGGCTTGAAGGATCATTGAAAACGTTTAATGCTACATTATCAAAATCAACATTTATGTCGTAATAATTACTGTAAACAGCGATGGTCTCTTCTGCACTTGCCAGCCCCAAGCCTCTTAAATCCTGTCCTGTACCAATGGTGAGATTGTTAGAAAAGGTAATAGTTGGTTTACCTGAAAATTCACTTCCTCTTTTAGTTGTAATTACTAAAACGCCGTTCGATGCTCTAATTCCCCATAAAGTAGTCGCTGCAGCATCTCGCAATATATCAATAGTTTCTATGGTTTGTGGGTCGATGTCGTCAAGAGGGCCTTCATAAGGAAAACCATCGACAACGATTAATGGTTGCCTATTTAAAGAATTTTGCAGTTGTCGTTTACCACTATTTTTACTGTCAAAATCGAAATTAAGGTCGAAGGTACTTTTACCGCGTATAATGAGTTCTTTTTGTTCTTGTCCTCCTGGATTGGTTACCGAATTAATATTTAAACCCGGAGAAAGTCCTTCTAACCTGTCCGAAAGATTGATCGCTTTTTGACGAGTAATATCCTTTTTAGTTATTTTTGAAGCGGAAACCGTTGACCTTTTAATATCAGTTTCTGTATATCCTGTTAGCACCACCTCATCCAATTCGTTTAAATCTTCTTTTAAAACAATGGTATATTGTTCTTGTTTAGTTGAAATAAGCTGAACATGATCTTGGAATCCTAACATATAAACAGATAATTCAAGGTTTAATGACACTTCTAATGAAAAATTTCCGTCAAAATCTGTTTCTGTTCCTCTAACTACGAAATTAGAATTGCTGCTAGTGCTCTCATTTGGCTGGGCTGTAGCAACCACAACAGCTGCTCCTCCTATAGGCAGATCTGCTTTATCTAAAACACGTCCAGTAATTATAAATGTTTCTTGTTCGGGATCCATTTTTTTAATAGTCTTTTTCTTCTTGACTATGAATGTGTTTTTTTCAAATTCATACGTACACGATATGGGATCAAGTGCCATTTCTAGAAGGTGCTTTATCTTTACAATTCCTTTTTTTACTTGAATAGGTTCGGTGCCTTTTACCATATCCACATCGTAAACAAATAAATAATCTGTTTGCGATTTAATAAGTTTAAAGACGTCTTCAATAACAATTGATCTGTCCGAATCAATTATAATCTTTGCGTTTTGAGAAAACCCAGTGCTAACGTTAAAACTAAAAACGAGGCTACAAAACAGTAAAAAGCACGATTTCATGATAATTTTGATTAACCGTTTATCCCTAAAGAGTATGGTCTCTTTTAAGTTATATTTCATAAATTTACATTTGAGTTATTATTTTAATTAGCTCTATATTAATAAGGGATTAGACAGTTACTTTGGACGGTGCTCGTTTTTTCCCTTTTTTGATTATTTTACTTTCGTTATTTTATCATAATTGTTTTTCCTTCTATTTCAAAAACAACGCGTTCTGTTTTCTCTATATTTATTAGTAATTCTTTAATGTTACTTGTTCTTTTAAGCACTCCAGAAAACATAAAATTTTTCTTTGCTTCGTCTTCGTAAACAATAGTAACATCATACCATCTAGACAATATTTTTAGGATCTCAGACAATGATTGTTTTTCAAAACTAAAAAAACCGTTTTTCCAAGCTATTTCATTATCTACATCTACTGTATTAATAACGATATTCGAATCCGTATTTATAACTATTGCTTGCTGAGCAGGCTTTAAAATGACACTAGAATCTATATGAGTAACCGCTACCCGACCTTCTATTAAGGTTGTTGCTATAAAATTATCGCTTTTATAGGCTTTTATGTTAAACTCTGTTCCTAGAACTTCTATTTCCTGGCCTTGGGTAACCACTCTAAACCTTGCTCCTTTATTCTTTTCGCTAGAGGAAACATCAAAGTAAGCTTCTCCATAAAGTAGTTCAACTTTTCGAAGTTTTCCTTTTTCAAAGTTTATGGGGTATTTTAATTTACTCTCTGAATTTAGCCAGACTTTAGTACCATCTGCCAACTGTATAAAAAATTCTCCCCCTCTAGGAATACTTAATTCATTATAGGCTATTTCTTTGGTCTTGTTTTTTGAATTGTAAACAATACTCTTTCCATCACTTTCGGCTTTTTCATTCTTAAAGCTATTGGTTTCGTTCAATACCAGTTTTTGTCCATTTTCAAGTGTGAGTATCGCTTTTTCAGATCCTGGCAGTACTTTTACCAGTTCTACATTTGAATTATTATCTGTTGAATCTGTTAGTTGCGATTGTTGTAATTTGAGATAAATACCTAAACAGAGTAATGCGGCTATTGAGGCAGCAACAGCATAGTGGTAAGGTGCAACTATTTTTATTTTCCTCTTTTTTATAGAGTCATTATTTACTTTACTCAACAATAACAATTTTGACTTTGCTGAACTATAATCGGTAAGATTAAAATCAAGTGCGTAATTAATTCTAATATATTCTTTGAACAGCGCCTCATTTTCTGGTTCTTTTAATAATTCTGAGAGTTCATCCAACCCAGCTTTACTAATTGATTTAGAAAGATATTTTGCACAAAGTGCTGTAAATTGCTTATGCGAACCTGATTTTTTCAAGCTTGATTTGATTTTATTATTTGATTACAATTATATAACGTATTACGATTTTATTACCCTACGTTTATAAAATATAATTATTAAAAAAATATTATAGTGTGAGTATTTCAACATTAAAAATCATTTTATAGCTAAACATAAAACTTGTTTTAAGTTGACTTGGAATTTCAACTATTTAATTTTTAAATTTGTAATAAAAATTTAACATTTTATATCCAAAAGAGTAAAAATCTAGAATTATTAATCTTATTGAAATAAAAAACTTTTGTATGTTAGCATATAATAATGGACTTTTCGAATCATAATATATTAACTAGAGAGTTGAAAAAAGGGAATCATGAATCCTTTACTTATTTGGTAGATACCTATCATCAAAGTCTTTGCTCCTATGCGAATACACTAACAGGTGATAAAAGAGCTGCTGAAGATATTGTACAAAACGTCTTTTTGAGATTTTGGAAAAAAAGGGATCGAATGAATATAGAAAGTTCGATTAAAAGTTTTTTATATCGATCTGTTTATAATGAGTTTATTGATGATTATCGTAAATCTCAATCCTTTTTAAAATTCGAAAAGATTCATATTGAATATTTAAACCAAATCACTACAGATGAGGACATGGAGAACACGGTTCAATTAATTAAAGTAGTAAAAACACTTATAGAAGAGTTGCCTCCAAAATGCAAAGAGGTTTTTGCTCTAAGTAAAAGAGAAGGGCTTACTAATGTTGAAATATCTGAACATCTTGGATTATCTTTAAAAGGTGTTGAGGCTCAAATTACGCGTGGTTTTAAAATTTTACGTAAAAAACATAAAGAGAAATACGCCACTTTTCTATTTTTCCTTTTAAGTCCTTATTTTACTAATAAAAAAAAGCTTGACATTTTAGAATAGACTAGAATAAATCTACAAAACTGTAGCAAAATAATTTTCTATAATAGATTAATATCAAACCTTCAGACTTAATTGTTAACGTTTCTCTACGAAATAGCTGTATTTATCAAAAACTAGCAGCCAATAGAGAATCTTTTTTTTATTAGAATCTATTTCATATAATCTTGCCAAATCACCAAAACATACTTTTCCTTAGTTTGCTCTTTTATTTTTAGAAAACCATATTCATAAACAAATAGATAAACTTTTCCTTTTTGATTTTTCCAGTAATGGGTAAAAAAATTAGCATCAAAACCTAATTCATTTATTAGTTCTGCTCTTACAGTTACTTTTCCACCTTTATTAAATTCTTTTAGAATTTTACGATTAAGTTTTAATTGATTGTCTACAACATTATAAAATCGTTCTGGTTGTTCTTTAGATAGTTGATATTGGTTCGCGCTTTTGCAGTGCAGGTTACAATACTTTTTATCGGTTCTACCATGAAGTTCTTTATTACAATGCTTACAATTTTGTTGTATTCTCATTATCAAAAAATATTAAGTGAATGTTTATGCGAACATTATTCGACTAAAGTACGACTAAATCATTTCTATACTATTTATTTGTACTTCAATTTTTGAAGTTAATCTGATGAATCCATCATACAAGCAACATAATAAATCTGTAACCTTATATCATCTAATGATTAATAATACTAAGATGATTGGTATAAAATTTGATTCTGATAAAGTTATTCAGGCTCTAATAAAAAGTTTGTCCAATCCAAAATGGAGTGAACAATACAGAATGGTATACCTTCCAAATACAAAACAAAATTTAAATGATGTTTTTAATGTGTTTAAAGGTGTAATTTTGATAAACTATAATAAATTTTTTACTAATAAACCAATTAATAAGGATAATGAAATATTAGATATAACATGGTTTCGAAAAAGAAAAAGCACTCCGTATTATAAGTATTGTCCTGAAGCCTATTTGCTAAAGCTTGAACTAAAACGTTACTCTAATAATACCGTTCGCATATATGTTCCTTTTTTTGAAATGTTTATTAATTTTTATAGAGACCGAGAGGTTAATACTTTAGATGAAAACGACATAAGGACTTTTCTCCAGCACCTAATCCAAAGAGAATTGTCCAACTCTTATATTAATCAAGTAATAAATGCTATTAAATTTTATTATGAAGTAGTTCTCGGAATGCCCAACAGATTCTATGATATAGAACGTCCTAGAAAAGAGTATAAACTTCCGAAGGTAATTTCCAAAGAAGAAATACTTTTAATAATTAACAATACTAATAATATAAAACATAGGTGTGTTATAGAATTACTTTATGGTTCTGGTTTGCGTAAAAGCGAGCTTTTAAATTTAAAAATAAAGGATATTGATAGTAAAAGAATGTTAGTAAGAGTACAAAATGCAAAAGGGAATAAGGACAGAGTAACACTACTATCGCAAAATGCGCTGAATAATTTAAGGGTTTATTTTAAAGAATACAGACCACGTAATTATTTATTTGAAGGACAAAAAGGAGGAAAATATAGTGGAGAGAGTGTTTTAAGAATTGTAAAATTAGCAGCAGCAAAGGCAAAAATAAGCGAAAGAGTTACTCCACATGTATTGCGCCATAGTTTTGCTACACACTTACTAGAATCGGGGGTAGATTTGCGTCAAATTCAAGTCCTTTTAGGACATAGCTCTTCTAAAACAACTGAAATTTATACTCATGTAGCAACAAATACTTTCAAAACAATAAAAAATCCATTAGATTAGTACTGCGTATAAAATGGAAATAACCGTATTCATACGTATATACGTACGTTAGCATTTATGGCTCCCCAATATTGCGAAAAAATAAGCTGACTACTAATCTGATCTTTTAAAACGGATCTTTACGCCGACTTTTAGCTTGATTCTCCAACGGATTTTAATACTCGAACCTTAATCAGATTGAAAAGCTGATCAAAACTTTGCGTAG
>CALGLR010000067.1 GCA_937959395.1 uncultured Flavobacteriaceae bacterium
TATGGCAAGAATTGCAGGTGTAGACATACCAAAACAAAAAAGAGGCATAATCTCTTTAACTTATATCTATGGAATAGGTAGAAGTAGAGCAGGAGAAATTCTAGATTCAGCTAAGGTTGACGGAAACATTAAAGTTCAAGACTGGACAGATGATCAAATCAGTGCGATTCGTGAAACTGTTGGTACTTTCACTATTGAAGGTGAACTTCGTTCTGAAACACAATTAAACATTAAGCGATTAATGGATATTGGATGTTACAGAGGAATTCGTCACAGAGTAGGTCTTCCTTTAAGAGGACAACGTACTAAAAACAACTCTAGAACTAGAAAAGGAAGAAGAAAAACAGTTGCTAACAAAAAGAAGGCAACTAAATAATTATTAGACATTAGTGTTTAGTATTTAGACGTTGGAAGGAATCTGTTTGAAATTATAAAAGGTTTAGGATTCTAACGACTAACGACTACAAACTAAAAACATTAAAATATGGCAAAGACAAGTACTAAAAAACGTAAAGTTATAGTGGACTCAGTTGGAGAAGCACACGTTACTGCTTCTTTCAATAACATTATAATTTCTCTTACCAACAAAAAAGGCGATGTAATATCATGGTCTTCAGCTGGGAAAATGGGATTTAGAGGTTCTAAAAAGAACACACCGTATGCAGCACAATTAGCAGCAGAAGATGCTTCTGGAGTTGCGAAAGAAGCGGGTTTAAAAAAGGTCAAAGTTTATGTAAAAGGACCAGGAAATGGTAGAGAATCTGCTATTCGTTCAATACATAATTCAGGAATTGAAGTAACAGAAATTATTGATGTTACTCCATTACCTCATAATGGATGTCGTCCTCCTAAACGTAGAAGAGTTTAATTTATATATTTTATTAAAATTAATATCAGCTATGTAGTATAGCTGATGTTAATTTTTTGTGTAAATTTGCACACTAAAAATAATTAACAAGTATCAACGAGAGATTAACGGTTATCGAAGGATAAGATTAAGACCTTAATTCATAACTACTCTCTAAAAACAATTTAAAATGGCAAGATATACTGGTCCTAAAACTAAAATAGCTCGTAAATTTGGCGAGGCTATATTTGGAGATGATAAAGCTTTTGAAAAAAGAAATTATCCTCCAGGTCAACACGGAAACAATAGAAGACGTGGAAAAAAATCTGAATATGCAATCCAACTAATGGAAAAGCAAAAAGCGAAATATACTTATGGTATTTTAGAGCGTCAATTCAGAAACATGTTTAAAAAAGCAACAGCAGCACCTGGAATTACAGGTGAAGTATTGTTACAATTATGTGAATCTAGATTAGACAATGTCGTTTTTAGACTAGGTTTATCTCCTTCACGTAGTGGGGCAAGACAATTAGTATCGCACAGACATATTCTAGTTAATGGTGAATTGGTAAATGTACCTTCTTATCAATTAAAAGCTGGAGATGTTGTTGCAGTTAGAGAAAAATCTAAATCTCTTGAAGTTATAGATAGTTCTTTATCTAACTCTAGTCAAGTATATGAGTGGATTACATGGAATAGCGAAAAGAAAGAAGGAACTTATTTTGCAATTCCAGCTAGAATACAAATCCCAGAAAAAATTAACGAGCAGTTCATCGTCGAATTATACTCTAAATAATAACTGATACAAATCACAAATATGGCAGTATTTAATTTTCAAAAGCCCGATAAAGTAATCATGATCGATTCTACCGATTTTGAAGGTAAATTTGAATTTAGACCTTTAGAACCTGGTTATGGATTGACCGTTGGAAATGCTCTTAGAAGAGTTTTATTATCTTCTTTAGAAGGATTTGCAATTACATCTATTAGAATAGAAGGTGTAGATCATGAGTTTTCTACAATTGCTGGTGTGGTAGAAGATGTCACTGAGATCATTTTGAATTTAAAACAAATGCGTTTCAAACGTCAGATAGAAGACGTAGATAACGAATCTGTTTCAATTTCTATTTCAGGACAAGAGCAAATTACAGCAGGTGATTTTCAAAAATTTATTTCAGGATTCCAAGTTTTAAATTCAGATTTAGTAATCTGTAATTTGGACCCTAAAGTAAATATTAATATGGAAATTTCAATTGAAAAAGGTAGAGGTTATGTTCCTGCTGAAGAAAATAAAAAAGCTTCAGCTCCTATGGGAACAATCTTTACAGATTCAATATATACTCCTATCAAAAATGTTAAATATAGCATTGAGAACTTTCGTGTTGAACAAAAAACAGATTACGAAAAATTAATTTTCGAAATCGTTTCTGATGGGTCAATTACACCTCAAGATGCTTTAACTGAAGCAGCAAAAACATTAATTCACCACTTCATGTTATTCTCAGATGAGCGTATCACTTTAGAAGCTGATGAAATTGCGCAAACTGAAACTTATGATGAAGAATCACTTCACATGAGACAATTGCTTAAAACTAAGTTAGTCGATATGGATTTATCTGTACGTGCACTTAACTGTTTAAAAGCTGCAGAAGTTGATACATTAGGAGACTTAGTATCATTCAATAAAAATGACTTAATGAAGTTCCGTAACTTTGGAAAAAAATCATTAACAGAACTAGAAGAATTAGTGAATGTTAAAGGTCTTAATTTCGGAATGGACTTATCAAAGTATAAATTAGATAAAGACTAAAAAAACTTCAGATTGTAGATTAACGAATGACGATTTTTTGAATTCACTCTTAATATGCAATCTTTTTTTTATTCTAAATAAAAATAGTAACCCATCATATTTTGCTCCTCAAAAGAGTTTGAGCAAGATGATGATTAAAACAAAATGTCATGAGACACGGAAAAAAAGTAAACCACTTAGGTAGACAAACAGCTCACAGAAAAGCAATGTTAGCAAACATGGCTTGTTCTTTAATCGAGCACAAACGTATCAACACTACGGTTGCTAAAGCAAAAGCTTTAAAACAATTCGTAGAGCCAATGATCACTAAATCTAAAAGTGATACAACTCACAACAGACGTATTGTTTTTAGTCGTTTAAGACAAAAAGAAGCAGTTACTGAATTGTTTAGAGATGTAGCAGCTAAGATTGGTGACAGGCCAGGCGGTTATACTCGTATTATCAAATTAGGTAATCGTTTAGGTGATAATGCTGATATGGCAATGATAGAGTTAGTTGATTATAACGAAATTTATAATGCTGATAAATCTAAAAAGAAAACAACTCGTAGAAGTAGAAGAGGAAAAGCAACAACTGCTCCAGTAGCATCTAACGAAGAAGAATAAATGTTATTAAGCATTTGAAATATTAAGGATAAACTATTTTAGTTTATCCTTTTTTTTTTTCATTATCTTTAGGTATGATTTTTGTTAATGAAGTGATTTAAACTTTTAACATTTAAGCGAAAATTAGAAATTTTATGTTTATTTGAAGGCTTTTTTGAGTTGCATAGCATCGCTACGGAAGTAAAAAAAGACAAAAATGGGCTTAAAAGGTCAATTTTTTAGCAAATGGAAAAAGTTTAAATCACTTCAATAAGTCAAAAACACTTAAAATCGTTATTATGAAAACTTCTATTAAATTAATTGCATGCCTTTTATCCTGTTTTGCATTTGCACAAACAAATAATTCTACATCATCTTTAACTAATAATACTAATAGAGCATTGCAAGATGTTTCCTCTTCTAATAACATTCAAAGTTATGGAGCGTCTGTTTTTGTTAATCCTGCAAAATATATTGATGGGTCTATATATTTATTTAAAGAATGGAAGAATCATGCTAAAATCGTATCTGTAGATAATGATGTGTTTTCTTTAAATAATATTAACTTTAATATTGAACAACAAGTTTTTCAATCTAAAATTTCTGAAGATTCAATTTTCACATTTGGATTCAAAAATATTTCAAAGTTTATAGTTAGCGGAAAAACGTTTAAACCTATTAATGGAGATAAAGGAAGAAAAATTTATGAAGTTATATCTGAATCAAAAGATTTTACTATCCTTAAAGATTTTAAATTAGATATTATAGAGGGGTCTTCTAACCCTATGGTAAATAGAAAGAATGATAAGTATAAAACTAAAGAAGCTTATTTTATTAAAAAAAATAATTCTGTATTACCATTTAAATTTAAAAAGAAAAACTTTTTAAGTTTATTAAAGGACAATAATGAAAATGTTGTGGCATTTGCGAAAGAAAGAAAATTGTCATTTTCTAATGAAGAAGATGCTAAGAAAATTATGCAATATTATAATACGTTATAAATGTTGATAAGCATTTGAAATATTAAGGATAAACTATTTTAGTTTATCCTTTTTTTTATAGAAATTTGCAAAACCTTAATTTCTAAGATTGCTTATAGCAATTGAGAGGAAGATTTATATAAAATAAGTATGAAATACCAGAAACTTAAAAAAGCAATAATTTTATTAGCCGATGGAACCATTTTCCATGGTAAAGCTGTAGGGAAACCAGGAAATGCATTTGGTGAAATTTGTTTTAATACAGGAATGACTGGTTATCAAGAAATTTTTACCGATCCTTCTTATTATGGTCAGTTAATGGTAACAACAAATGCACATATTGGAAATTATGGTGCTAATAATGAGGAAATAGAATCAGACGGTATAAAAATAGCTGGTTTAATATGTAAAAACTTTAGTTATGATTATTCTAGAGAAGATGCAGATGAATCCTTATTATCTTTTTTGGGAAAAAATAATTTGTTTGCTATTTCCGATGTGGATACCAGATCTTTAGTTAGTTATATTCGGGATAATGGAGCAATGAATGCCGTTATTTCTACTGATGTTGATAATATTGAAAGTTTAAAAGAACAATTGGCTAAGACTCCTAATATGGATGGTTTAGAATTAGCATCTAAAGTTTCAACCAAAGAACCTTATTTCGTAGGTGATGAAAATGCAGATATTAAAATCGCTGCATTAGATATTGGAATTAAAAAGAATATCCTCCGTAACCTATCAAAAAGAGGTGCTTATATTAAAGTATTTCCTTACAATTCGACTTTCGAAGAATTAAGTGCATGGAAGCCTAATGGTTATTTTCTATCTAATGGGCCAGGAGATCCTGAGCCTTTAGCTGATGCTCAAAAATTAGCCAAGCAAGTGATATCTAAAAATTTGCCGCTTTTTGGAATCTGTTTGGGGCATCAAGTTATAGCTTTAGCTAATGGTGTATCTACTTATAAAATGCATAATGGTCACAGAGGAATTAACCACCCAGTTAAAAATATAATAACAGGAAAAGGAGAAATTACCTCTCAAAATCATGGTTTTGCTATTAATAGAGAAGAAACTGAAGCGCATCCAGATTTAGAAATAACACATGTACATCTTAATGATGATACTGTAGCTGGTATACGAATGAAAACTAAAAATTGTTTTTCTGTTCAGTACCATCCAGAAGCAAGCCCAGGACCACATGACTCATCTTACTTGTTTGATGAATTTATAAATAACATTAAAACTAGCAAATAGTCAAATAAAGGTAACAAAACGAGTGTTTTTTTGCCTTTTTTCATTTACTAAAACGTTATAGATAGTATTATGTTTAATTCTTTTAGAGATCTATATGCTTAAGGGAATTAAACATTAAATTTACAAATCTTAAACACTAAAAAAATAAACATGAGTATTATAATTAATGTTCACGCACGACAAATTTTTGATTCCAGAGGAAATCCAACAGTAGAGGTAGATGTTGAAACAGAAAATGGTTTTCTAGGTAGAGCAGCAGTACCATCTGGAGCTTCTACAGGAGAACATGAAGCTGTAGAATTAAGAGATGGTGGAAAAAAGTTCATGGGTAAAGGAGTCTCAAAAGCTGTTGAAAATGTAAATTCAATTTTAGCAGAAGAACTTTTAGGTGTTAATGTATTTGAACAGAATTATATAGATACTTTAATGTGTGAGATTGATGGAACACCAAACAAATCTAAGTTAGGTGCCAATGCCATATTAGGAGTATCACTTGCAGTTGCAAAAGCAGCTGCAGCTGAATTAGGAATGCCATTATATCGTTATGTTGGTGGGGTAAGTGCGAATACGCTTCCAGTGCCAATGATGAATATTATAAATGGAGGCTCTCATAGTGATGCACCAATTGCTTTTCAAGAATTTATGGTAATGCCAGTAAAAGCTAAGAACTTTTCACATGCTTTACAAATGGGAACCGAAATTTTTCATAATTTAAAGAAAGTATTGCATGATCGTGGTCTAAGTACAGCAGTAGGAGATGAAGGTGGTTTTGCACCTACTCTTGATGGTACTGAAGATGCTTTAGATACTATAGCAAAAGCAGTAAAAAATGCAGGCTATACATTAGGTGACGATGTGATGATCGCTTTAGATTGTGCAGCAGCAGAATTTTATGTAGACGGAAAATACGATTACAAAAAATTTGAAGGCGATAAAGGAGAAACAAGAACCAGTAAAGAACAAGTCGATTATTTGGCAGAGCTAGCTTCAAAATATCCAATTATTTCTATTGAAGATGGTATGGATGAAAACGATTGGGAAGGGTGGAAGTATCTTACCGAGAAGATTGGAGATAAAGTACAGATTGTTGGAGATGATTTGTTTGTAACTAATGTAGAACGCTTGTCTAAAGGGATTAAAAACAATACAGCAAATTCAATTCTAATAAAAGTAAACCAAATAGGAACACTTACAGAAACGATAGCAGCAGTAAATATGGCTCATAATGCAGGTTATACCTCTGTTATGTCTCACCGTTCTGGAGAAACAGAAGACAATACTATTGCAGATTTAGCAGTAGCTCTTAATTGCGGACAAATAAAAACGGGTTCTGCTTCACGTAGTGACCGTATGGCAAAATATAATCAATTACTTCGCATTGAGGAAGAATTAGGAAACGTTGCCTATTACCCTAAAGAAAAGGCTTTTAAAATAGGGTAAGAAAATAAAATCAAATTTTTAAGAGGGGGATATTATATCAATAATAATCCCTCTTTTTTTTGCTATAATATTAAGGAATTCTTAATTGTTAAATACCTTGTTAACAAACTTTATAAATCGGTAGATATTTTGTAATTTAGCTTTCCGAAAATAAATACAAAATATATGTCAAATACAGCTACGTTAGAGATTAACGGTGAAAAGCATGAGTTCCCTTTAATAGTTGGAACAGAAAATGAAATAGGAATAGATATTAAAACACTTAGAGGGGTAACTGGAGGCGTAACAACAATAGATCCAGGTTATAAAAATACAGGTGCTTGCCAGAGTGGAATAACATTTTTAGATGGAGAAAAAGGTATTTTGAGATATAGAGGTTATTCTATTGAAGACTTAGCTGATAAAGCAGATTTTTTAGAAGTAGCTTATTTATTAATTTTTGGAGAATTACCAACTAAAATACAGTTAGATAAATTTCATTCAGATATTAAAGAACAATCTGTAGTTGATGATGACATAAAAAAGATATTAGATGCTTTTCCTAAAGCAGCTCACCCAATGGGAGTTTTATCTTCTCTTACAAGTGCTTTAACAGCATTTAATCCTTCATCTGTTAATGTAGATTCAGAAGAAGAAATGTATAAGTCTGTAGTTAAAATTTTAGGTAAATTCCCTGTTTTAGTAGCTTGGACCATGCGTAAAAAACAAGGTTTGCCATTAAATTATGGAAGCAATTCTTTAGGATATGTTGAGAACGTTTTAAAAATGATGTTTGAGAAGCCTAATGAAGAATATACTCAAAATCCAATTTTAGTAAATGCTTTAGATAAATTATTAATCCTTCATGCAGATCATGAGCAAAATTGTTCAACATCTACAGTAAGAATTGTAGGTTCATCTCATGCTGGTTTATTTGCATCACTTTCTGCTGGAATTTCTGCATTATGGGGGCCTCTTCATGGTGGCGCAAATCAAGCAGTGCTTGAAATGTTAGAAGGAATAAAAGAAGATGGTGGAGATACAAAAAAATACATGGCTAAGGCAAAAGATAAACAGGATCCTTTCCGTTTAATGGGCTTTGGTCATAGAGTATATAAAAACTTTGATCCTAGAGCAAACATTATTAAAGTTTCTGCAGACGAAGTTCTTGGAGATTTAGGAGTTGAAGATCCAATTTTAGATATTGCCAAAGGGCTAGCAAAAGAAGCGTTACAAGATGAGTATTTTGTAAAGCGTAAATTATATCCTAATGTCGATTTTTATTCTGGTATTATATACAGAGCAATGGGAATCCCTACTGAAATGTTTACAGTAATGTTTGCATTAGGTCGTCTTCCAGGTTGGATTTCGCAGTGGAGAGAAATGCGCTTAAATAAAGAACCTATAGGTCGTCCAAGACAAATATATACAGGAGAAAATCTTAGAGAATTTAAAGACCTTTCTAAAAGATAGTCGTAATACATAAAATAATTAAAAGCTTCATAAATAATTATGGAGCTTTTTTTAGATTCTTACAATATGCTAAAACTAAATATTAAAAATGAAACGTCTCGCTTAAGAGCAGTTGTTTTAGGAACAGCAGTTAGTAATGGTCCTATACCAAAAGTAGAAGAATGTTACGATCCAAAGAGTAAGTTACATGTCTTAGCTGGTACTTATCCTATCGAAGAGGATATGACAAATGAAATGGAAGCTGTAGCAACTATTTTTAAAAAGTATGATGTAAAAGTCTTTAGACCAGATGTTATTAAGGATTATAATCAAATATTTTCTAGAGATATTGCTTTTGTTATTGATGATAAATTTGTGAAAGCAAACATTTTACCAGATCGCGAACGAGAATATAGTGCGATACACCATGTTCTTAATGAAATAAATCCTAATAATATTATAGAGTTACCAGAAGAATGCCATGTAGAAGGCGGCGATGTTATGCCTTGGAATGACTATTTATTTATAGGAACGTATACTTCAAAAGATTACCCAGATTATATTACTGCAAGAACTAATAAAGCAGCAGTAGAAGCTTTACGAAACCATTTCCCTAATAAAAAGGTTAAAGCTTTTGAACTGCGAAAATCTAATACAGAGGCTAAAGAAAATGCATTGCATTTAGATTGTTGTTTTCAACCAATTGGTACTAATAAGGCCATACTACACAAAAACGGATTTCTATTAGAAGACGATTACTCTTGGTTGGTAAATTATTTTGGAAAAGAGAATATTTTTGAAATAAACAAAGAAGAAATGTATAACATGAATAGTAATGTTTTTTCTATTTCAGAAAATGTAATCATTTCAGAAAGACATTTCACAAGATTAAATAACTGGCTAAGAGAAAAAGGCTTCACTGTAGAAGAAGTTCCTTACGCAGAAATAGCTAAACAAGAAGGCTTATTAAGATGTAGTACTCTCCCGTTAATTAGGGATTAAAAACGAACCTTAAAACTTAAATTAGGAGTAATTCCTAAAGAATTATTATTAATTTTAGAAATAGAATCATCTTCATTTAATACATAATACGTATTAATTGTATTTTTCTTATTTAATAAGTTCCATATAGATAAGCCAATAGTACTATTTTTAGAGTTGCTTAATTTAAGAGTATAAGTCGTTGAAAAATCAGTTCTAAAATAACTATTCAAGTTTTTGCTATTAGGGAGCTCGAAATTAATCTTATTATCAACTACGGGAATTGTTTTGTTAGGAATAGTTACGGGGATACCCGAATGCCAATTAAGCCCAAGAGCAAATTTAAAGTTTTTAATGACGTAAGTATTTGCAAAAGTGATGGCGTTATTTATATTTAAAGAATTAGGAAAGTCATTGCCATCATTTAAAGATTTGAATTTATAATTATTGTTACTAAAAGAATAACTTAACCAAGTCGTCATATTTTTAAATTGTTTATTTATTAAAAAATCGATTCCTTTTACACTGTATTTTCCCGTGGCATTAACAAATTGATATTGGTTTTGAAAACCTTGGTTTCTGGTCGTAATACCATTAACTTGTTTAAGGTAACCTTCAGCGCTAATTAAGAGTTTATTTTTATTATAATGAACCCCAATTGAAGCTTGTTTACTTTTTATAATTGGATTTTTTGAATTATCAGCTAATACCCAACGTCGTTTTTCAATACCTAAAAAATCATTCTGACGATCAATGATTTGCGAAGCCGTTTGACTTTTAATTTCTGCTAAAACCTCTAGTTTAAAATGATTAAGAAATCGGTGATTAAGGCTTAATCTAGGTTCAATAAAAAAAGCATTAAACTTATTTATGTAATTACTTCTAATACCTGCCCTAATATTACTGTTTTTGTTTTTTGATTGTAAAGTCGCTTCACTATATAAGGAATGACTTCGAATTACCTTTTTTATATTACTTCTAAAAATGGGATTATTAACATCTTCAAGATTTGTAATACCTATCTCAAAAAACTGATAACCATTTGTCCAATTTAAAGTTTTACTTATTTTATAATTTGTTTGAAACTTAACTCCCGTATCTAATACCTCGTTTTTTTGGATTAAGCGTTGATTGTTAATAACATCGAAATTAATAGCATTGAGTTTATAATTTGATGCATAGATTTGAAAATTACTATTAAAAGAATTAGACCATTGCCTGTTGTATGACAATCCTGTAGCTAAATTTCGTTGTTCAATTTCGCTATTTAATGCATTAGGAGTAATTGTGTTTTTTGCGTTTTCTAGATAATTAAGTGTATTGTACGTTGTTATAAAATTAAATCTAAGCTTATTTTTTTTAGAGAGATCATATAATAATTTTCCGCCAAAATCATAAAAATAGAAAGCTTCATTGGCAACTATCGTTTTATTACTTTCTGAATTATTATTAATATCTGTATCCTGAAAAACACGTTTAAAGTATTGGTTGTAGGTTGGTGTTTCAATATAGTCTGTTATGGAGCGACGAGCAGTTAACTGAAGCTCTAGCTTATTATTAATAGGTAGTTTTGCGTAACCATCTATATGAATAAGATTCAATCCAATACCAGCAGATAGTGAATCATTAAGAGTATTATCTAGTTGCATATCTATCGTGCTTGATACACCGTCTCCATGCATAGCACTAGTACCGTTTTTTGATAATAATACACGGTTTGTTAAATAAGGACTAAATGCAGATATTAAACCAAAAAAATGTCCAGATTGGTACATTTTTATGCCATCCCAAAGAATTAAATTTTGATCATGAGTACCGCCTCTTACATTAATATTAGATACAGTTTCATTGGTGCTTAAAACCCCCGGAATTGCTTGAATAGTTTGTAATATATCTGGCTCGGTAAGACCAGGAAGGATATTGAACTTTTCGGGTTCAATAATAATATTTCCGTAATTATCTTTTAAAACACTTTGAGTTAAATAATTGGAAACAACAATTTCATTTAACAGTTGAATCGTTTGAGTTGTGTTTTGCTTTAATCTGGGTTTTATAGAAATATAACGTTTATCTATTAATTTAAATTTAAGAAGCGTTTGTGTCTCTATATGTTTAAGCTTTTCCTTTAAAGAAATATCTATAGGAGGATTATTACATTCAATACCTTTAATAGTTTTGTCTGCATAAGAAAAACGAACATTATGTTGCTTTTCAATGCCAGTTAAAATTGTAATAAGGGATTGCTTTCCTTCTGTTTGAGCACTCGTAAAGAGAATACAAAAATTAAAACACAGTAGAAAAGCAATAAAATGCTTTTTAATCACGCTTTAGAATTATTGTATTAGCTTCAGTTTTATAAGTTAATTGTAAAGGAGAGGTTATCGATTTTAATGCGGTTTCAATATTTTTATGAGAAAAACCTCCAGTAAATAATAGATTAGTATCTATGTTTTTAACAATTACATCTACATTATATTGTCTTTCAAATTCAGAGAGAACTTCACTGTAAGGAATACTATTAAAAACACTTTCGTTATCAAGCCAAAAAGGACGACTAGAATTATTTGTGTCTTGAGAGATAATTTCATCTTTTAATACTAAAAAAGAGTCCCCCGGCTTAAGTTTTACTTCTGTATCATTATAAGTAACACCTACTAAACCTTCATAGCATTTAACTTCAAAATAATTATCGCGAGATTTCACATTAAATTCTGTACCATAAACAGTAATAATTCCATGGTTTGTGTTTACATTAAAAGTAGCACCTTTTGCAACATCAAAAAAAGCTTCTCCTTTAAGAGAGACGTTACGATTAGTGTTCCATTTTTTTTCATTAAAGGTTAATGAGGATAAAGCATTAAGATTAACTATAGAATGGTCTGGTAATGTAATTTTATCCTTTTGAGCAATTTTAGTAGTAAAAGAAGACTCCGTATTAATTGTGAATTGATATATCCCGATACAAATAACTATAAGTGCAGCAATTTTAAGTAGAGGATTTAACCAGCTTTTAGAAATACTTTTCTTCTTTGCGTTAATGGTGTTTTTTAGATGTTTTAATTCGGATTCACTATTAAATGAAGGCGTCTCTAATGTTTTTGTATGATTAGAGATCATTATTAATTCTTCATAATCGTCCAATGCTTTAAATGCGATTAATTCATCCGCACTTAAATCATTATCTAACCATTTTTTTATTAAATACTCTTTTTCCATAATTCCAGTATCAATTATATAACAACTAAAGATAGAAAAAACCTACCTTAAATTTATTTTTTACTTTTTTAAAGCTCTTCAATATCTTCTCTTAACCTTTTAAGAGCTCCATAAATTCGTTTTTCAACAGCCTTTACGCTAATACCTAATAGCTCACTAATTTCTTTAAAACGCTTACCTTCAGATCTATTCATTAAAAAAGCGACACGCTGCGCTTCGGTTAAATTACTTAATGCTGTTTCTATTTTTAATTTATATTCACTTTCTTCCATTAAAAACTCAGGATTTTCATGAGTATACGATTTTGGTTTGGTTTCTTTAAATTTTAAAACTACTTTTTGGTGTTTCGTTTCATTTAACATCATATTATTGGCAGTAGTAAACAAAAATGATTTTGCTTTTTCAGGAGCTATTTTTGCACAATTCTCCCACAGTTTAATAAAAGCATCTTGAACTTTATCTTTTGGGTTTAAAGCATCACCAAATTTATAATATAAGAAATTATTAAGGTCTTTAGAATGTTTTTTAAAAAGTGAAGCAAACATATGGTCTTCACAGATATTATCATGCAATGGTTTACTCATAAAATAAAATTAATATCTGTTAAAATTAAAAAAAAATATAATTTAAAGGTAGGAGATTTTAGTTTGTAATTGTTCTATAGTTGAAATGCATTTATCAATGCTCTCAAAAAAGAATAATTTATTAATCCAAAATAGTTTAAAAAATGAATTTTAAAAATTTAATTAGAAAGACCTTTTTGCCCTTAGCTTTAGTTTTATTAATTGCCTCGTGTCAAAATGAGATAACAGAAACTACTGATACAACAAACCAACAAGAACTTTTAGTTGCTAACTCAAGGTTAGTAACATTACTAAATGATGCTGCTAGAGGCAATAACTTTATAGGTGGTAAAGAATGTTTTAAACCACAATTACCAATTACTGTTATAGCTAATGGTAATGAGGTATTAATTGAAAGAAATAGAGATTTTAAAACGGTAAGAGATATTTTTAAAGAGTCTGATAATGATGTAGATACATTAGAAGTTGTTTTTCCAATAACTGTAAAGTATGAAGATGATACTGAAGTGGTTGTTAATTCTCAAGACGAATTAGAAGCTTTAGTTGCAGAATGTGACGCTACAAGTGACGATGACGATGATGACGATGATGATGATGATGATGATGACGACGACGACGACGATGACGACGACGACGACGACGATGACGATATTTTTGGTGGTGAAGATTGTTTTAAAGTAAATTTACCAGTAACAGTTACTGCTAACGGAACAGAGGTTGTAATTGAAGAAAATAGAGATTATAATATAGTTAGAGATATTTTTAATGAGTCGGATACAGATGTAGATACATTAGAAATTGCTTTTCCAATCACAGTTAGACAAGGTAATGATGAGACTGTAGTTAATTCTCAAGATGAGTTAGATGCAATAATTGCTGAATGTGCATTAAATGATGACGATGATGACGACGATGACGATGACGATGATGACGATGATGACCGTTGTATTAGATTTGATTACCCTATTACAGCATCGATTTATGATGCAGATTTTAATGTTATAGAAACAATTGTTATTCGTAATGATAGAAAATTTGAAGATTTTCTTGAGGTTTTAGATGATACAAGTATAATAGCAAGTTTAAATTTCCCTATTATATTAATATTAGCTGACGATTCTACCTTAGAGGTAAATAATAATGATGAATTATTTGCAGCTTTAGATGCATGTGAATAAATATTTTTGCCCTTCCCTAATAGTTAATAAAAGCAAAATTGATTGATAGCGGTTTAGATTTTTAGTCATTTTCAAAACCAATTAAGTGCTTTTTATTAGTCAAAAAACGTTATCAAAATTTGATAACGTTTTTTTGTGTTGTGAATTTTAGAATAAATAACAGGGATTAGGTTTTAAATCCATGGGAAAAGGATTTTAAACATGGTGTATTAGTGAAGAAAAAACAAAATATTTCTTTACTTTTGTGTCCTTAAAATGTACAAGGACTATGTTTAATAATTTAAGTGATAAGTTAGATAAAGCGTTTCATGTTTTAAAAGGACATGGAAGTATTACAGAAGTTAATGTTGCCGAAACTTTAAAAGAAGTTCGTAGAGCATTACTAGATGCCGATGTAAACTTCAAGATAGCTAAAGAATTTACTAATCGCGTAAAAGAAAAAGCTTTAGGGCAAAATGTATTAACTACATTGCAGCCAGGTCAATTAATGATTAAAATCGTTAAAGACGAATTAACCGAGTTAATGGGAGGTGATGCCGCTGGAATTAATTTATCAGGAACGCCAAGTATTATTTTAATGTCTGGTTTACAAGGATCTGGAAAGACTACTTTTTCAGGTAAACTAGCGAATTTCTTAAAAAACAAAAAAACAAAAAAACCTTTATTAGTTGCTTGTGATGTTTATCGTCCTGCTGCGATTGATCAATTACATGTTGTAGGAGATCAAATAGGAGTAGAGGTTTTTAGTGATAGAGGAAATAATGATCCTGTAGCAATCTCGCAAGCAGGTATTGCACATGCCAAAGCAAATGGTCATAATGTTGTTATTATAGATACTGCTGGTCGTTTAGCTGTAGATGAAGCAATGATGACCGAGATCTCTAATATACATAAAGCGATTCAACCTCAAGAAACACTATTTGTTGTAGATTCTATGACTGGGCAAGATGCTGTAAATACGGCTAAAGCTTTTAATGATGTTTTAAATTTTGATGGTGTCATTCTTACAAAATTAGATGGAGATACAAGAGGTGGAGCAGCAATAACGATTAAATCTGTTGTAAATAAACCAATTAAGTTTATTGGTACAGGAGAGAAAATGGAAGCTATCGACATTTTCTACCCATCTCGTATGGCAGATAGAATCCTAGGAATGGGTGATGTTGTTTCTTTAGTAGAAAGAGCTCAAGAACAATTTGATGAAGACGAAGCTAGGAAACTTCAGAAGAAAATAGCAAAGAATCAATTTGGATTTGATGACTTTCTGAAGCAAATTCAGCAAATCAAGAAAATGGGGAACATGAAAGACCTTATTGGAATGATACCTGGAGCAGGGAAAATGATGAAAGATATAGATATAGATGATGATGCTTTTAAACATATCGAAGCTATTATACATTCTATGACTGTTAGCGAAAGAACAAATCCATCTACAATAAATGCAAGTAGAAAGAAAAGAATAGGAAAAGGTTCTGGAACTTCTGTGCAACAAGTTAATCAATTGTTAAAGCAGTTTGAGCAAATGAGCAAAATGATGAAAATGATGCAAGGTGGCGGCGGAAAACGAATGATGAATGCAATGAAAGGAATGCGTTAGTCTAGTCTAGTCTAGTATTCAGTTTTAAGTCGCAGTTTTCAGTATTTTTTAATTGAAAAGTATAACAAGTATTATGGATTTTAAGAAGTTATTAGCCTATCAAAAAGCATTTGCTTTAGCAATGTCTATTTTTGAAATATCTAAAACTTTTCCAAAAGAAGAAATCTATTCTTTAACGGATCAAGTTAGAAGAAGTTCTCGTTCTGTTAATGCTAATATATCTGAAGCTTATAGAAAGAGACGATATCCAAAGCATTTTATAAGCAAGTTAACAGATGCAGATGGGGAGAATTCAGAGACAAGTACTTGGTTAGATTTTGCTTTAGCTTGTAATTATTTAAATAGTGAGCAACATTTAGAATTAACAAACCAAACTAAAGAAGTTGGTAGGTTAATAAATTATATGATTAATAATCCAAACAAATTCGGAGTAAGTGCAGAGAACTTTAAGATAATGAGTAAGAAAACTGCGACTGTGACTGCGACTGAAAACTAATAACAAGAATGACTATACTAGACGGAAAAAAAGTTAGTAACGAAATTAAAGATGAAATTACTGCTGAAGTAAAAAAAATGAAAGACAATGGGGAAAAAGTACCTCATTTAGCAGCTGTAATTGTTGGTAATGATGGCGCTAGTTTAACTTATGTTGGAAGTAAAGTTAGATCTTGTGAGCGTGTAGGTTTTGAGTCTACTATGGTTAGATTATCTAATACAACTAGTGAAGTAGAATTATTAGATAAGATAGAAGACCTTAATAATAATGATGATATAGACGGTTTTATTATTCAATTACCATTGCCTCCACAAATTAATACGCAAAAAGTATTAATGGCTGTACACCCTGATAAAGATGTAGATGGATTTCACCCGATGAATTTTGGAAAAATGGCTTTGGATATGTCTACTTTTATTCCTGCGACTCCTTTTGGAATTTTAGAATTATTAGATCGTTATGGAGTAGAAACTAAAGGGAAACATACTGTAGTAATAGGTCGATCTCATATCGTAGGAAGACCAATGAGTATTTTAATGGGAAGAAAAGGATTTCCAGGTAATTCTACAGTAACTTTAACACATAGTCATACCAAAAATATTACACAGATAACATCTCAAGCTGATATTATTATCTCGGCTTTAGGCGTACCAAATTTCTTGAAAGCTGAAATGGTAAAAGATGATGTTGTAATTATAGATGTAGGAATAACAAGAGTTCCCGATGAAAGTTCTGCTAAAGGATATGTCATAACTGGTGATGTCGATTTTGATAATGTTAGTAAGAAAGCGAGTTATATCACTCCTGTGCCAGGAGGGGTAGGACCAATGACCATTGCAATGTTGCTTAAAAATACTTTACTAGCTAGAGAAAGACATAGAGCTCATTCTAAATAAAGTATTGAAGTATAATATTATAAAGTTTTCTTAATTATTAAAATAATAGAGTGTTTGTTGTATTTGTCTACTTAAAAAAGATATATTTGTATAATTCTCTCCCAATTGTGTAATAATTAAATCGAAGTCTATAAACTTCTACCTATTTGAAATGTTTTTCCAATTACGCCTACCTCTGGTTTCGGGAGAAGTAATTATGTTTAGTATGGAGCATATTATCCCTCTCATTTTGTGTATTGTACTCGGGAGTATAGTAATCACTTATGCAAAGCAAAAGCTTGATGATGAACAACAAAAAACGTTGTTTAGCCGCTTAGGTTGGTTTGTATGTCTTAGTGTAGTTGCATTCCATGTTAATTTAGCACTATCTGGAAATTATGATATAAAAGGGGACTTACCTCTTTATTTATGTAGTTTTATGGCGATTCTTATTCCTGTTTTTACTTCAACTAGAAAATACTGGCTTTTTGAAATATTTGTATTTTGGATTATTGCAGGGACTACTCAAGGTATTATAACACCAGATGTAGGTGGTTCTTATCCTGATTTAGAGTATTTTAGATATTGGATAGTACATTTAGGACTTTACATAATAATATTTTATGCGATTATAGTTTTTAAAATGAGACCTAAATTTGCGAGTGTCTTTAAAGCTGTTGTAGCGATACAGTTTTATATTATATTGATGGCTTTTGTAAATTATTTTCTAGATTCAAACTATTCATATTTAAATCATAAACCAGTATCAGCTTCAATTTTAGATTATTTTGGAGAATGGCCAACATATCTCATTATTGTTGAGTTATTGGTAATACCATATTTTTTATTAATTTATTTCTTCTTTTATATAAGTCGTAAAAAAAGAATAAATCAAATTAGAAAAGCTTATTAGATCTACTATTTAGCAAAAAGCTGTTTAGGATCTTTAAATGCTTTAAATTCAAGTGCATTACCAGATGGGTCTTCAAAAAACATGGTGATTTGTTCCCCTATTAAACCTTCAAATCGAATATAAGGTTCAATGATAAAAGCTATATTTTTTGCTTTTAAATTCTCAGAAAAACTTATAAAAACAGGCCAGTCAAGAACAACTCCATAATGGGGTACAGGAACGTGTTTTCCATCTACAGCATTGTGAGCTTTGTTTGAGTTATCTTCTTTTTCTTTATAATGTATGACTAATTGGTGTCCAAAAAAGTTGAAATCTACCCAATGATCACTACTTCTTCCTTCTTCACAATTTAGTACATCTCTGTAAAAAGTCCGACATTCTTCAAGATTGTGAACAGGGATTGCAACGTGAAAGGGATTAATAGAATGACTCATTTTAATAAATTTTGTGCTAGGCCTTAGACTTACTGTATTTAAACATTGATATCCCAGCTATAAAGAATACCCCTCCAAGAATGGTAAGCGACCATGGATTTAATGAAACTATTGGATCTCCAAAAAGACCTAAAACACCAAATACAAGTGCTACCATGCCTACAATTGTTAAAATAAGAGCTATAATACGTATCATGAAAATTGATTTATTTAGACAATAAAACTAATGTATTTTTAATAAAAAGTGCAATAAAAGTGATAAATAAGCATTGTTTTTTTTGCTGATTATAGTAATCTATCTGTTTTTTAGAATTTTAAAGATCTACTTGAAGCTGGGTTTTATGAAGTCGTATTGTTTGTGAAAAATAAAATATCTAGAAACCTTTTATAGTCGCTAGATATTTTATTTAAGTGAGATAATATAATGTTCTTACTGTTTAATGGCTTTGAATGTTTTTGTGTTGCCTCTACTATTTATTACTTTTATGAAATAAGTCCCAGCAGAAACTTCTAGATTAATATCTATAATAGATTTATTATAAAAATCTATACTTTCAATTTTTCTTCCTTGAATATCTAAAATAGTAACATTTAATGATTTTTGAATTTCTTTAAAATCAACAGTTATACTATTAAAAAAGGGATTAGGGTGCAATAAAAGATTTGTATCAAAAATATTTTCGTTTGTAGATAATATACTTGAATTTTCATAAGTCCGAACAGCTCCTACAATATCTCCATTTTTTTTGTACTCTGGTGATCCAGCAGCTATAATGTTTCCATCTGTACTAAAAGCAATAGAGGTACCAAAACGTTCTGGATTATCTATAGGAGGATTAATAATAGCTATTTGTTGTAGTAATGTCCATGAATCTTCTTGTAAACTCAAAAAATCAATAGTTTGACTGCCATTATCATTATCGGCAGAAGGATCTGCTATGGCTATAATTTTTCCGTTATCTGAAATACCTATGTCTTGTCCAAGCTCAGAACTCAAACAATACTCACAAGCTGATAATGCATCTCCAATTTGCTCCCATTGACCACCTCTATTTTTATAAATTTCTACATAGCTCACAGAATTAAAATTTGGACTTATAGATGCAGCTACAAGTGTTTTCCCATCACCACTAAGTTTTGTGTTACTTCCAAATTGTCCTTCTGGATTTTTGCCAAAGATGGTATTGCCAGATGGTGTCCAATTGTCATTTTCGAATTTATAAACTTCAACTCTTCCGTTACCAGAAAAAGCTTCTAATGCGCCAATTGCTAATACAGTTCCATCATTACTTAAGCTAAGTGATTGACCAAAAAAATCATCTACGTTGCCAGCTCCAATATTTTCACCTAATTGTTCCCAATTATCACTATTATTAACGTAGACTTGAGTTATGCCTGAGTCTGGGTTTCCGACAGCTAAAATTGAACCATCTGCATTCATACTAATTGCTCTTCCAAATTCACCTCCAGAAATTGTATTTGAGATGTCGCTTCCAACTTGTCCCCATGTTCCTTGTACGTTTTTATATACTTGTACTCGCCCTTGAGGAGTGCTATTAGTACTAGAACCATTACGTATTCCAATGGCAAGAATACTTCCATCGTTATTGAAACTCATTGAAAAGCCAAAAAAATTACTAACGACTTCTTCATCAAATAATTTTGCGGTTTCAATCCATTCATCACCTTGTCTTTCAAAAATAGTAACAGGGTTAGGGATACTGGAGTTTCCAAATCGAAAGGGATCAGCAACGGCTAATACTTTTCCGTCTTTACTCATTACGATTTCCTCTCCAAACAAGCCGTCTTCAATTTCTCCTTCAATAATGTTACCTGTTTCTACCCATTGCGATTGAGAGAAGTTTTTCTGCGTAATAATTAACAGTAGAATTAAAAATAGTTTTTTCATCATTTTAAAATTGATTTAGTTAAGAAGCAAGTAGTACAGGAATAGATTTTAGGAAAGAACAGTAATAAAAATTCAATATTAGTGAATTTTCAAAATAAAAATGAGTAATTATGAGTTAATTATGAGATAAAGACAGATAATAACAGGTAAAAACAAGTTATTTAAAGGTTGTAGCATGAGAGATTTTAATTCTGCTCTCTTGTTTTTATTGAATCTTCTAAAAGTGCTCGAGTCGTCTCTAATTCTTTTTGCGTAAATTCTCGGTATTCTCCAATGGGAATATCAAGTTTAATATTCATAATACGAACACGTTTTAAAGTGAGTACTTGATAGTTTAAATATTCACACATACGACGTATTTGACGATTTAAACCCTGGGTAAGAATTATGGTAAACTCATTAGAACTATTTTTTTTAATGATGCAGGGTTTTGTAACGGTATCTAGAATAGGAATACCATTAGTCATTCTATCAATAAAAGTTTGAGAAATGGGTTTATCTACGGTAACAACATATTCTTTTTCATGATTATTACTTGCACGAAGAATTTTATTTACGATATCGCCATCATTGGTTAAGAAAATTAACCCCTCACTAGGTTTATCTAAACGACCAATAGGAAAAATACGTTTAGGATAATTTATATAATCAATAATATTGTCTTTTTCAACTCTTGTATCTGTAGTACAAACAATACCTACAGGTTTATTAAAAGCGAGGTATGTGAAATCGGCCTTTTTAGAATCGATAGGTTTGCCATCAACAAAAACCTCATCGTCACTTTTTACTTTTGTACCCATTTCTGGGACAACACCATTAATAGTAACACGACCAGCTTCGATTAAACGATCTGCTTCACGTCTGGAACAGTATCCCTGCTCACTTAAGTATTTATTAAGCCGTGTTAATTTTTCTTCCATTGTGCAAATTTACGAATCTTTCTGGTTGATAAACGACACAATTTTATCATTTATGCTTTTATCTTTTAGGCCATGACCAAAACCATTAGTCGTAATTAATTTAGCGTTTTTATAGTTAGAAGCTATTAACTTCGCTTCATCATAATTTATGATATCATCTTCTCTATCATGAATAATTAAGCCCTTTAAATTGATGTTTTTTACAAATGCCGCAGAAGAAAAATAAGAAGGCTTATGGCCAAAACGTTTAATAACCACTTGATTTAAACCTTCTTGTATGCGTTTGTTATAGCCAAGCATATTCGTATAACTTTTTAATACATTTGTGAATTCTGAAGGCGCTCCTAAAAGCACTAATTTTTTAAGATTAGTATTTTGATATTTATGCTGAAAAAAAACAGAAGACATTCCGCCTACTGAATGGCCAATTAATATTTCAGGTTTATAGTGTTGCGTAACACTATTTATAAATTCACAATATAGTATAGCATCGAATGTGTCACTGCCAGATTTACCATGTGCAGGAGCATCAAGAGATACAATATTATAACCTTGCTTATGAAGTGTCTTAATTAATTTTTTCCATCTAAAACTATTGCTTTCCCAGCCGTGAGCTACTAAAATAGTAGCTTTTGGTCCTTCCCAATTATAGGTTTGTATGTGTAAATCATTATAGTATAATGATTTTTGTTTTGAGGTAGCAAGAAATTTTGCTTGACGATCGGTTAATCTTCCTTTTCTAGGCGTGGAGAATAATTTTAAAGTTTTATTGTAAGTGTAATTTGGAGCGAAATAACTTAATGTATTATATGAAAAACCAATAAACCTAACGATATGATTTGTCATTACTATTCTCTATTAACAGATTCTATAGAAAAAGCAGGTAAGCATATCGCTAAATATTCGCAGGCTTCCATAAATGGGTTTGAATATTGAACGCGCGTATTTTTTTCTATCTTAATAGATTCTCCAGCATTTAAAATAACAGTTTCATCATCGATTATAAATTGTTTTTTTCCTTTAATAATATAAGTGTATTCATCAAATTCTGGAGTTTGAAAAGGTTCACTCCATCCCGCTTGAGCGATCATATGTGCAATACTTAATTGACTATCACCATTGCTAGCGATTCCAAAATGCTCTTCTATTAATTTACCATCTGTAGTTGGGACAATAAAAGGGGTATTTTGTTTTGTATATTTCTTAGTGGTCATATAATTTGTTGAATTTTAGAATCGTATTTCTTTAATATTATATTTAGTTCTTCCAAATCATTGCCTTCTATGATGCTAATATCTATAATAAGTTTCTTTTTGTTTTTTGATATTAAAGTAATGCCGTTGGAATCTCTTTTTATACGTTCTAGGTTATTTAAATCTAATTGTTTTTTTGGAAAGGCTTGTTTTTTAATGTACGAGTTTTTGTAAGCGACATATCCTTGTTTTTTATCATAGAAATAAAAGTAAAAAAATAAAATACCGATAGGAAGGTAAAGATACGAAGCCCAATTTTTTTCTTTAACAAATATTAAACTAAAAATCCCCAGAATACTCCATAAAAAAGCCATAACAAGATGCATCTTTAGCTTTCTTTTTTTGTATCTGAATATGACTTTCATTTATTGAAAAAAGTTTATAGTATTTCACATAGTATATGACAAATTATCCAATACATTATGAATGTCTGGGAGCGCAGTCGAGACCTTGTTGTTATTGATGCTTTCTATATGTATAGACCTCTCGACTGCGCTCGAGGAGACATTTTACTCACAATAAACTAATTTACCAGCCAATCATAAAATATTTAATTTTAGATTGATCTGGAATTTGAACAGCCTCTATTTTTTTACTCATATCAAAACGAAGCTCTGCAGGTAATTCTTCTTTATTTATAGTAAAAAAGAAATTACTATCACTTGTAAATAAAACAACATTCTTTAATGTATTTTGTATACTAGAAATTTTATACTTGGTTTTAATATCTCCAAAAGTACTATTTATAGTAAGTCCTTTTAATGTTTTATAACGCTCGTCTATAATTTTAATAGATTTAATTGTGGATGTACTATCTAAAGCTTCAGTAGGTGTAAGTACTAAAAGACGTTTGCCTCCTTTTTCAAAAATTTCAATATCATTTATACGTCCTAAAAATTCATCTCCAGCAATGTTTTTTACAATAGAATCATTGATAAAAATAGCTTCTAAATCTTTAACTTGAGTAGAATCTGTTAACTCCCCTATATTATGATGAGAAATCAAGAATTTATCAATTTTAGTATTACAAGAAATAAACAGAAATATAGCGCTAAATGCTATTAATCCTTTTTTAATTTGAAGCATGTATTTTTTATTTAATTAATTTTTTTAATATTCCAAAAGCAGCTCTTATAAAAGTAGCACTAGTTAAAACCTTTACTACAGGGTTTTGAGCAGTACTCCTTCTTCTAGTTGATGTAGATCTTTTAGCTTTTTCTTTTTCTGCTTTCTCCTTCTCTTTTTGTTTTCTTTCTTTTTCCTCTGCTTTTAAATCGGCAGCTTCGGCCTTTTCAATTTTTTTATTTAGTAATTCATAGGCACTATCTCTATCAATAGTTTCGCTATATTTTTTAACAAGCTTAGAATTATCTATTAAGTTTTGCAATTCAGAATGGGTTAAAATATCCATCCTGCTCATTGGAGCTCTAAGCATTGTAGCAGCTAGAGGAGTAGGGCGTCCTTTCTCATCTAATGCAGAAACTAAAGCTTCTCCAATTCCTAGAGACGTTAACACCTCGGCAGTATCATAATAATCAGTATCTGGATAGTTTTGAGCGGTTAATTTTATTGCTTTTCTATCTTTAGCTGTAAACGCACGTAGGGCATGTTGTATTTTTAAACCCAGCTGACTTAAAACAGATTCTGGAACATCTGTAGGGTTTTGGGTTACAAAGTATAGGCCTATTCCTTTACTTCTAATTAATTTTACGATGCTTTCTATTTGATTTAATAATGCTTTAGAAGCTTCATTAAATATTAGATGTGCTTCATCTATAAATAGTATAAGTTCTGGTTGTCCCGAATCTCCTTGTTCAGGAAATGTCTCATATATCTCTGCCAGTAAACTCAACATAAATGTTGAAAATAGTTTTGGTTTGTCTTGAATATCTGTTAATCTAATAATATTTATATATCCATTCCCGTTTTTATCCTTTCTAATTAAATCGTCTACTTCAAAGCTTTTTTCTCCAAAAAATAAGTCGCCACCTTGTTGTTCTATTTCTACAATTTTACGAAGAATAGAACCCGTAGAAGCACTAGATATACGACCATATTCTGCTTCTAATTCTTCTTTCCCTTCTTGAGTAGAGAACTGTAATACTTTCTTAAAATCTTTAAGATCTAAAAGCGGTAGCTTATTATCGTCGCAATATTTAAAAATAATAGCTACAATACCAGATTGTGTTTCAGATAAATCTAAAATACGAGAAAGTAATACGGGACCAAATTCACTTACAGTGGCTCTTAAACGTACACCATCTTGTTCAGAAAGTGATAAAACTTCTACAGGAAAACCTTTAGCATTAAAAGGCAGACCAATTTTTTCATGACGTTCATCTATCTTAGCATGTCCAGGACTTGGTTGGGCAATACCACTCAAATCTCCTTTAATATCCATAAGTACTACAGGAATTCCTTTCTCACTTAAGTTTTCGGCCAATACTTGTAGCGTTTTTGTTTTACCTGTACCTGTTGCTCCAGCTATTAAACCATGCCTATTCATGGTTTTTAATGGGATCTTTACGAAAGCATCTTTAATGGTTTCGTTGTCAAGTATGGCTGAACCTAAAGTAATAAAATCACCTTTTGTTGTATTGCCTTCAGTAATATGTTTGAAGAATTCCTCTTTTCTACTCATTCTAAATATAATTTGCCATAAAAATAGTGTAATTTTAAAGAACTTTAAAAATCATTTAATGAACTCGTTTAAACTTTTTCAATTTGCTAAAAAATTGCCCTTTAGTTTCTAATTTTATCCTTTTTTTCATTCCGTAGCGATGCTATGCAACTCAAAAAAGTTGTCAATTAAACCCAAAATGACTAATTTTCGCTTAAATCTAAAAAGTTTAAGCGAGTTCAATATGAAGAATCTCAAATTCCTCTTTCTATTTCTTTGTTTTTTTGCATTTTCATGTAAATCAGAAACTAATGAAGTTATTTTTCATAAATCTCATGAGCCTAAAAAACAAAATGCACCTTTTAGTGATGTGGTAGAAACAAAAGATTTTCTATTTCTATCTGGTCAAATAGGTATGGATCACAGTACCAGAACTCTTGTAGATGGTGGTATTGAAGCTGAAACAAAGCAAACAATAGAAAATATAAAAGCCGTTTTAGAAAGGCATAATTCATCTTTAGATAAAGTTGTGAAATGCACTGTAGTTTTAAGTGATATTAATGATTTTTCAGCTTTTAATACTATCTATAAAAGTTACTTTACAAATAAACCTGCAAGAACAACATTTGCAGCTTCTGGATTGGCTAGAAATGCTAAGATTGAAATAGAGTGTTTAGCAGCCAAATAGAGTATAATTTATTGACTAAAATTTTACAGGAAAGAAATCTAAAATCTAAAATAGTCAATCTAAAATCGTTTGTTATATTTGTAGGCTATGACGCAAGAAATTCAGGATTTAGTGAACCAAGGTAAAATGTTGCCTTTAATGGAAGAATTTTATACCATTCAAGGAGAAGGTTTTCATAAAGGAACTGCTGCTTATTTTATTAGAATAGGTGGTTGTGATGTTGGTTGTCATTGGTGTGATGTTAAGGAAAGCTGGATTGCGTCGCTTCATCCCCCTACAGACACTGAGAAAATAGTAGCTAATGCTAAGAAGTATAGTGATACAGTTGTTGTTACAGGTGGTGAACCACTAACTTGGGATATGACTGAGTTAACTAGGCTCTTAAAAACAGAAGGTATGCAAATACATATTGAAACTTCTGGAGCTTATGAATTATCTGGGATTTGGGACTGGATCTGCTTGTCTCCAAAAAAAATGAAACTACCTACTCAAAGTGTTTATGAAAGAGCTCATGAACTAAAAGTTATAATTTATAATAATGACGACTTTCGTTTTGCTGAAGAACAGGCAGAAAAAGTAAGCCGTAATTGTATTTTATATCTCCAACCAGAATGGAGTAAACGTGATAAAATGATTCCTGAAATCGTAGATTATGTTATGAAACATCCTAAATGGAAAATTTCTTTGCAAACGCATAAGTATTTAAATATTCCATAATAATACCATATCATGGTATCTCACCAAAAATTAAGGGCTAAAGATAAACTAACAAGGTTACTATTAAGAGAGAAAATAGACACTTGGCAAGCGTTAATTGAGTTTATTAAAGTATTGCCTTATGGGAGAAATTCTAATCGAAAAGATTTTGATTTGGTTATTCTAGAAAAGAAAGGAAGTTGCAGTTCTAAGCATGCTTTATTAAAAAAAGTAGCCAATTTAAATGAGATTTCAAATGTAGAGCTCATATTGGGTCTTTATAAAATGAATCAAAACAACACGCCAAATATAGGTAGTGTTTTACAGGATAATTTATTAAATTTTATTCCAGAAGCACATTGCTATTTAAAAATAAATGGTACACGAACAGATGTAACAACCTCTCATTCTTATTTTAAAAAAATAGAAAATGAAATTATAATAGAACTAGAAATAGAACCAGAACAAGTGGCTGTATTTAAAGTTAATTATCATAAAGAGTTTTTGAAAAAATGGATTATTACAAATAACATAAAGAAGGGTTTTGATGAAATTTGGTCTATTAGGGAACAATGTATTCTTAATCTTACCGAAAATAGATAATGAACACGTTTAAGCTTTTTCAATTTGCTAAAAAACTGTCCTTTTGTCTCTAATTTTATTTTTTTTCATTCCGTAGCTATGCTATGAAATTCAAAAAAGTTGTCAATTAAACCTAAAATGACTAGTTTTCGCTTAAATCCAAAAAGTTTAAACGAGTTCATTAACGAATAATAGTTCAGGTTTTTTAATCTGTATCTAAATTAATAAAACCAGTTTTCGAATCTTGGTAATATTTTAGTGCATTAACAATATAAACTAATGGAGCATTCCAGTTAATAGTAACTTCATTCGTAGAGTAAGAACACCAATCGTCTAAATATGAATTGGCAGGAGATTCATTAGGGTAACTGCATTTATCTGGATGAAATGTGTGAGGGCCTCCTACTAACATGCCAGGAACAGGAGCATCAATACTATCCGCATTAGATATTCTATGATGTGGTTTTTGAACTTTGTTAACTCCAAAACCGGTGATGAAACTTTTTCCAACACCGTTTCGCCCCAGTAAATAATCCATTGCAGAATAAGCCGCATTAAGATATGACTTGTCTTTAGTGAGCTCAAAAGTTCTAATTAAAAGCAATATTTGGTTGCTAGCGTTACCATTGCCTCCCCATTCATAATCATTAGTTTGCATACTTATTTTCATTGCTGAAGAATTGATTCTGGTTTTTATAGAATCCGCAGTTTTTCTCAGGGTGGCATTACTAACATTAATATTAATTTTAGTTTGTAAACTATTAGAGTGAAATGCTAATGAGATTAAAGCTAAAGGATAGGTTCTTTTCCATTCAGGAACTCCTCCCTTTATAGTCTTTATTTTTATATCATTTTTATATTTTGTATCTCCAGTAGTTATAAAAAGTTCTGTAGCAGCCCATTGAAATTCGTCATCAATAGTTTTGTTTTTATACATCCCAGTTTCTACATCAGCTGGTTGCGAATAATACACATTAGGATTCGCCTTAGCCCAAGAATAAGCTTCTTTTGCTGCAATTAATAAAGTTTTGCTATATCCGGTTTTTTGCACATTATAATCTTTAAAAATTCTGGATGCTACAGCGGTTACAGCGGCAAAGTTTAAAGCAGCAGCTGTTGTTTTTTGTACTACATAACGCATAGAAGTATCAGCTTCAGGTAATATTCTTTTAGAAAATTTAAGACTCGTTAATTTATGGTAAACACCTCCATCTCCTCCTTGAGAACTCTGGTCTTGCATATTTAATAACCAATCTAGATTCCATAAGACTTCGTCTAAAATATCTGGTAAATCATTATTAGATTCTGGAATATTAAAAGTCTCTTTTTTATAATAATCTTTATAATGCTCGAAAGCAGTAAGTAGAGTATAAATACTAATTCCGCTATTAACAACATATTTGTTGTAATCTCCAGCATCGTACCAACCTTTTGGAGCAGAAATTATGGTTCCTTCTGGTCTATTTTTGCTTGCAGCAGAGGCATGTATTATTATTTCATTATCTGGATGCCCCGCTTTTCTAAACCATTTTTTCGCATAAGCAGCTTCAATATCAGTTGAGGCTCTGTTGTAGTAAAAATATTTAAATACAGAACGACTCAAATCATCATAAATAGTATCTCCTATTTTAAAAGTAATTTCATCTTCATTTGTTGTGAAGGTATAGGTGCCTACTTTATTAATTTTTGAAATATCTATAGTAGCAACATATTCTTGTGCATCATTCCATAAAGAAGCTGGTTTTGTTGTGTCTTTTAAAACGGTTTTTCCAGAAGAATTTTTAATAGTATAAGCAACAGAGTTAAATGCTGTTTTAGAATTAAGACTTAATACTTTTTTTCTGTTTTTAAGATACCCAAGTTCATTGTACCTTATAGTGTGTTTTTCTAGTAAAGGCGGCTCTAGCGATTCTCCAAAAGAAAGCCATTCTATTTCAATTAATCCTTTATAATTACCTGTACTTGCATTTACCATCAATTGTAATGCTTGTATTTTTTTTGCATCGACTATACATGGCGATACTTTACAGGGGCCACCATATCCACCATCTTTTAGTTTTTTTGTGTAATCTAAAGTAAATACTTTATAATCACTTTCTAAATCAATCTCTATAGCATTAAGGTTAGTTGTGTAACCATTATTATCGCGTAAATCAATTCTTAATTTAGGAGCTCCAGTAGCTCTTGCTTTAAGGAATAATACTGGTTTCGTATTAATATTTATGGAGTGATTATTTTGCCCTTTATGAATGGTATAGCTTATTGAATGGTATGGAGCTGCTAATCCATTAGCTTTTATTGATAAATGATTATTCTCGTAACTAGAAGTATAAGATTTAGATGATCCCGTTTTATGAATTTTATTATTGAATTCATCACTATAAATAACTTGAGCCTTAAGTGTAGATGATAATAAAATAAAAAAGAGGAATAAAATCGATTTATTTAACATGATGAGCTGTTTTTTTTTTTGAAAGAGAATGGGGCTAAATTAAGGTTAAATCTTTGAAAGAGTGTTGATGATAAAATAATTTATGCCATAAAAAAACACCAATTATTGCATTTTAATTGGTGTTTTTATAATTATTACTAATAATTGTTATTTTGTAAAAGGAACAGTGATTCTAGTTGTTCCCCATCCTAAATGCATATCTGTACCATTTTCTGCTTTTTCAAAAGCGATAGAGAAGGCTTCTAAAGAATCTTTTACATTAGTTACCGGAACATTAAGTCTAGCAACATCATTTTCTTCTTTATAGAAATAAGAACCCCAAACATTTAAGTCTTTACTTATTATTACAGTCCATTCACTATCTCCAGGAATTGTAAATAAAGAATACGTACCAGCAGCTACTTTATTTTTACCCAGCATCATATCTGTATATAATGTGATTTCTGGAGCTTCATTTGCACCAGTTCTCCATACTTTACCTTTAGGAGCTAATTCTTCTAAAGCACGTTCTTTTAATTGCGGTCTACCATAAGTTATTTTAATTAACTTGTCAGAATTTTTGTAATCTGCAGGAAAAGAAGCTGCGTCCATTGGGCTTTTATCTAATCCTTTAAAATTTTGAGCAGAAAGATTAAAACTCAAAAAAGTAATTAACGTTAGGGCAATAGCTGTAATAAATGTTGATTTTTTCATTTGGATTATTTTATTTATTTAATAGTATTAATTATATATAGTCGTGTTATTCTATAAAGTTTACACATTTTAATCAAATGATCATTTTAATGTAAAAATAGTTTCGATTTTTATTTTATAAAACATTATTTGTTTCATATTGTAATCGATTTATTGTTATCTGTTTTTAAAATGAAATTATAAACAGATATTTGTTTCATAATCAAAATGAAATAAAGAAACTAAGATAAAGAAATTATGTGTGGAATTGTATGTGCGTTCGATTTAAAGCAAAAAGCAGAAGACTTAAGACCTCAGGTTTTAGAGATGTCTAAACAAATTCGTCATCGCGGTCCAGATTGGAGTGGGATTTATAGTGATGATAAAGCTATATTGGCTCACGAACGATTAGCTATCGTAGATCCAGCATCAGGAAAGCAACCTCTTTTTAGTGATGATAAGAAGTTAATTCTTGCAGCTAATGGTGAGATTTATAATCATAGAGAATTACGTAAACAGTTTGAAGGAAAATACGATTTTCAAACAGAAAGTGACTGTGAAGTTATTTTGGCTTTATATAAAGAAAAGGGAGTCGATTTTGTTGATGACATGAATGGTATTTTTGGTTTTGCTATATATGATACAGAAAAAGATGAATATTTCATTGCTAGAGATCATATGGGGATTATTCCATTATATATTGGTTGGGATCAAAATGGAACATTCTATGTTGCATCAGAATTAAAAGCGTTAGAAGGCATCTGTAGTAAAATAGAATTGTTTCCTCCTGGACATTACCTGTCTAGTAAAGATGGTGAATTCGTACAATGGTACAAAAGAGATTGGACCGAATATGATGCAGTAAAAGACAACGAAACAAGTATTGCAAAAATAAAAGCGGCGTTAGAAGCTGCTGTAAAAAGACAATTAATGAGTGATGTGCCTTATGGGGTATTATTATCTGGTGGTTTAGATTCTTCAGTAACCTCTGCAATTGCAAAAAAATATGCACAAAAACGTATAGAAAGTGATGGAGCGAGTGATGCTTGGTATCCACAACTACATAGCTTTTCTGTTGGGTTAGAAGGTTCGCCAGATTTAGCTGCTGCACAAAAAGTAGCTGACTATATTGGTACAGTGCACCATGAAATTAAGTTTACCATTCAAGAAGGTTTAGATGCCATCAAAGATGTAATATATAATATAGAGACGTACGATATAACAACTATTCGTTCAAGTACACCAATGTATTTAATGGCAAGAGTTATAAAATCGATGGGAATTAAAATGGTTCTTTCTGGAGAAGGAGCAGACGAGATTTTTGGAGGGTATTTATACTTTCATAAAGCTCCAAATGCTAGGGAGTTCCATGATGAAACAGTGAGAAAGTTAGATAAGTTGCACATGTATGATTGTTTAAGAGCAAATAAAAGCTTAGCTGCATGGGGAATTGAAGGACGTGTACCATTTTTAGATAAAGAGTTTATGGATGTTGCGATGAGTATTAATCCACAAGATAAAATGATTAATGGTGAACGTATGGAAAAATGGGTGGTACGTAAAGCATTTGAAGACATGTTACCAGAAAGTGTCGCTTGGAGACAAAAAGAACAGTTTAGTGATGGTGTGGGCTATAGTTGGATAGATACGCTTAAAGAAGTTGTTGATGCCGCTGTAACCGATGAGCAAATGGAAAATGCTAAGTTTAGATTCCCAATACAAACACCTCAAAATAAAGAAGAGTTTTATTACCGTTCAATATTTGAAGAACACTTTCCTAGCGATGCAGCTGCTTATAGTGTGCCACAAGAACCAAGTGTGGCTTGTAGCACTAAAATTGCATTAGAATGGGACGAAGCTTTTAAAAACATGAATGAACCATCTGGTAGAGCCATAGCAAATGTACATGATTCTTCTTATTAAAGATTGAATTGTAACAAATAAAATTGAAGGAGTTTTATTTTTATAAGAATAAGGCTCCTAAATTAGAATATATAAAAGTTTAGATGGCTTCCGTATAAATAATTCAAATTAAAGATAAGACGCTTTTAAGATTCATCTTAAAGAAGATTCTAATTAGGTGTTAAATGTTCAATTCGATCAATAATTTTAAATAATTTGTTTTTATCTAAAGGTTTAGAGATGCAATCTATAAAACCAGCATCATAAATTTTGCTATTTATTTCTGAAGAATGCGCTGTATGCGCAATTATTGGTAAATAAGGTTTAAATTCTCTAATTAATTTTCGAGCCTCAAACCCACTTATTTTGGGCATTTTAATATCCATTATTACTAATTGTATGTTAGTGTTCTCTTTACAAATAGATACTGCTTGTTCTCCATTTCTTGCCCTAATTACAGTATAGTTTCTTATTTTCATAATACGATTAATAAGCATAAAATTAATTTCGTCATCTTCAGCTACTAAAATAGTTAAGGGCTTTATTTGGTCTATATCTCTTTGTTTTATTTCTTCAAATGGTTTAGTAGGTGATGCATTTAGTTTTAATGGTATAGAAAAGAAAAAAGTAGTTCCTGTATTTTCCATCGAGTTAACCCATATTCTTCCTCCAAGCATTTCTATATAAGCTTTGGAAATGGCTAAGCCTAAACCTAACCCGCTTATGTTTATCGTTTTGTCGTTTTGAATCCTATTAAAACGATTAAAAATACTTTCAAGTTTATCTTCAGAAATCCCTATCCCTGTATCTTTTATGTAAAATTCAAGTGAATTATCATTAGGATTAACTGTATATCCGAAATTTACAGACCCTTTTTCGGTGTATTTAACAGCATTGTTAAGTAGGTTTATAATGATCTGCCTTAATTTTGTTTCATCACTAATTAATTGATAAATAATCGGATATTTGGGCTTGTCAATAAAGACCTTTACTGGTTTGTCTTTTGGTATAGTGATTTCAATGATTTGTAGAATACTGTTTAGTACTAGATCTAAGTCAAATTCACTAAAATTAGGTTCAACTTGATTGGTGTCAATTTTTGACATTTCAATTAAATCATCAATAATAGACACTAAGTTTTTTCCACTACGTTTTATTACTTCTATGTATTCTGCTTTCTCAGGTTCCGATAATTCTTCAGAACTTAATAAATCTGAAAAACCAATAATAGCGTTCATAGGTGTTCTAATTTCATGAGAAAGATTAGTTAAGAAAGATGATTTTAAAGTTTCACTTTCTTCAGCTTTTTCTTTAGCCTTTTGAAGATTTTCTTTTTGCTCGGTATTATTTAAAAATAAATCGCCAATTAGAGCAAATTTTTTGGATGATTTCTGAAGTTTAATAATAGCTTCTTTATCGTTTTTTTTAAGAATATTGGTAATTAAATCTAATTGTTGACTAAGGAATTTTTTGTAAAGATATATATGAAATCGTATAGTAATTAAAAACCCAAAAAAAATAACTCCTAAAATAATATAGTCTAGTTTTTTAGAAATGAAAAGAGAAAGAATGGATAATGATAGATATAGAATGCTAGAAATTATAATCAATACTAGCATTTTTTTGTAAGCATTAGAAAAATAAGGTTTCATAAAAAAATGTAGGTTTTGTAAATTTAAATATAGTGAATTGGTTTGCTTTTTTTAATTTATTTTTTTTTAATTTATTGATAACGATTTATTTATAAGTAAAATAACCTTTTTAATGTTAATAATGATATCAAATTTATCAATGTAAACAAGGTTTCGCTAATAATCACATAGCTAAATTTTAGTTAATACCATTTCAAATAAGAAATGGTATAATACATATAACATGTGAATTTTTACTATACGAACTCATTTTAATTTTCTCTGTTTAGAAACCAATTTGATTGATACCTTTTTTTGAAATTATGGTATGACGGAGACTTCTTAAGAGGGTAAATAATAGTTTATATAAACATAAAATATCGTCTCTACGAGATTTTGTGTTTATTTTCTCTGGACTGAGAATAAAAAATAATTAAAAAAACTATTTAAAGTGCTTTTTAGGCGATTTAAGCCGTTTTTAATAAATGAACAAATTGTTAATAAAAATCATGTAAATTCATTAAATCACGTTAAATAGCCTTTGTGTTTTCGTATATTTGCTTGTCGACAAGAAGAGTCTTAATTATAGATTCTCTTTCTTGATTTTAAAAACATAGATAATAAACAAAATACATATGAGCGAAGAAAAAAATCAATATTCCGCGGATAGTATCCAGGCATTAGAAGGAATGGAGCATGTAAGAATGCGTCCTTCCATGTATATTGGAGATGTAGGAACTCGCGGTTTACACCATTTGGTGTATGAAGTTGTAGATAACTCTATAGATGAAGCTTTAGCTGGACATTGTAATAATATTACGGTAACTATAAATGAAGATAATTCGGTTACCACAGAGGATGATGGTCGTGGTATTCCTATAGGAATGCACAAAAAGGAAGGTGTTTCTGCACTAGAAGTTGTAATGACTAAAATTGGGGCAGGTGGTAAGTTCGATAAAGATTCTTATAAAGTTTCTGGTGGATTGCATGGTGTAGGTGTAAGTTGTGTTAATGCATTATCAGATCACTTAAGGGCAACAGTTTATTTAGACGGTAAAATTTATGAACAAGAATATGAAAAAGGAAAACCGTTATATCCAGTAAAAGCTATTGGAGATACTGATAAAAGAGGGACTACGGTAACCTTTAGACCAGATCCAACAATATTCACGCAAACATTAGAGTATAATTACGATACTCTAGCAAGTAGAATGCGTGAATTAGCTTATCTTAATAAAGGAATTACGGTTCATTTAGTAGATAAGAGAAGTACAAAAGAAGACGGTTCTTTTGAAGGAGAAACATTTCATTCTAAAGAAGGGCTTAAAGAATTTATTAAGTTTTTAGATGCCAACAGAGACCCTTTAATGAAAACGGTTATTGCTTTTGAAGGTGAGAAAAACGGAGTGCCTGTTGAGGTTGCAATGATTTACAACACGTCTTATGCTGAAAATTTACACTCTTATGTAAACAATATTAATACCCATGAAGGGGGAACACATCTTTCTGGTTTTCGTCGTGGATTAACGCATACACTAAAAAAGTTTGCAGATAATTCAGGAATGTTAGATAAATTGAAATTTGACATTGCTGGAGATGATTTCCGTGAAGGACTAACTGCTATTATTTCTGTAAAAGTTCAAGAACCTCAATTCGAAGGGCAAACAAAAACGAAACTAGGAAATAGAGAGGTTTCTTCTGCGGTAAGTCAATCTGTTTCAGAAATGTTAACAGATTATCTTGAAGAAAATCCTGACGATGCAAAAATCATTGTACAAAAAGTAATTCTTGCTGCTCAAGCAAGGCACGCCGCTCAAAAAGCACGTGAAATGGTGCAGCGTAAAACGGTAATGAGTATTGGTGGCTTACCAGGAAAATTAAGTGATTGTTCAGAGCAAGACCCAGCTAAATGTGAAGTATTCCTTGTCGAGGGAGATTCGGCAGGTGGAACAGCAAAGCAAGGTCGTGATAGAGCATTTCAAGCCATTCTTCCATTACGTGGAAAAATATTGAATGTTGAAAAGGCAATGGTTCATAAAGTATTTGAAAATGAAGAAATTAAAAATATTTTTACAGCGTTAGGAGTAACTATAGGAACAGAAGAAGATAGTAAAGCCTTAAACCTTTCTAAGTTGCGTTACCATAAAGTAGTAATTATGTGTGATGCCGATATAGATGGTAGTCATATTGAAACATTAATTCTTACCTTTTTCTTTAGGTACATGAAAGAATTAATAGAAAATGGGCACATTTATATAGCAACGCCTCCTCTATATTTAGTGAAAAGAGGAGCTAAAAAGAAATATGCTTGGAATGATGAAGAACGTGCTGCCATTATGGAAGAGTTTGGTGAAGGAAGTAAAATTCAGCGTTACAAAGGTCTTGGAGAAATGAATGCAAGTCAATTATGGGATACAACAATGAATCCTAGTTTTAGAACATTACGACAAATACAAATAGATAATGGAGTAGAGGCAGATCGAGTTTTTTCAATGTTAATGGGAGATGAGGTGCCGCCAAGAAGAGAGTTTATTGAGAAAAATGCAGTATATGCTAATATTGATGCATAACTCTTTTATTAAAATTTAAATAAAAATACTTCCAGTGTTTTCTGGGAGTATTTTTTTATTGGGTAAGCAATTAAAATAATAATCGTTTTTCTGGGTTATTAAAAATAGATTTTGCTATTTCGCTAACAACTGTTAGTTTACATTTTTAATATAATACGATAGGTGGTACAAAAAAGAATACTAATTAAAAAAAACATAAAATTTAAGAATACTATAATTAGTAAGTTATACCTCTTTTTTTTATTAACGTCTTTTACGACATTAGCTCAAAATACGTTTGAGGATATAAATAACGTTGCGGAAGATTTAGTTTTTCTTTCGGGTCAATTTATTTCGCCAGCAGCAAAAGCAGCTGTATATCAATCTTCAGGAGGTTGGTATACTAGTGCAAAGAAAAAAGAACTTTGGGATATAGAATTTTCTATTCAAGGGAATGCACTATTAATACCTGGAAAGTTTAATCGCTTTTTTGTAGACGAAACTAAGCTTAAAAACTTAAAAGTTAAAGGAGATGAAACGGTTGCTTATTTACCAACCGCTTTAGGAAATGACGAGTTTGTTGTTATAGAAGGCTCTATAGGTGCAGATACTTTCGAATTTGATTCTCCAGAAGGCATAAATGAGGCTTCAATTAAACATGCGCAATTGCAACTGGCACTAGGAATCTGGAAAGGAACAACTATAATTGGAAGGTATTCTCCAGAAATAAAAATTAATGAAGCAAAGTATAAACTTTATGGTTTTGGTCTACAGCATAGTTTATCGCAATGGATGCCAAAATTAGATCAATCTTCATACAATTTATCTTTATTGGCCACGTATTCAAAATACAATATTGGAGATGAATTTAATGAAGTCGATTTAAGATTGGGAACATTAAATTCTATTCTGGTAGATGGAGAAACGTTTTCATATAACGTATTGGCCTCAAAAGCATTTGGTAATTTTGATATTTCGGCAGCAATAGGAATTACTAAAAGTAACTTTGAGTATACTGTTGGAGGTGAGGGAGATTTAGTTCTGGATATTCTTAATGAAGCTTTGGGTGACTTAGATGGAAACGATACGGCGTTTAAAACAGATTTGGGAGTTAATTATAAAATTAAAAATTTCTCGATTAATTCAATGCTTACTTTTGGTCGTTACTCCAATGTTGTTTTTGGAGTTAATTATAATTTATAATGGCCTAAAAATTATTAAATTTGCAGAATATTAAAAAAGATAACACAAACTAAAAAAATACACTATGAAAGTAACAGTAGTTGGAGCAGGAGCAGTAGGCGCAAGTTGCGCAGAATATATAGCAATTAAAGACTTCGCAAGTGAAGTTGTGATTTTAGACATTAAAGAAGGTTTCGCAGAAGGAAAAGCGATGGATTTAATGCAAACCGCTTCTTTAAATGGCTTTGATACAAAAATAACAGGAAGTACTAGTGATTATACTAAAACAGCAAATAGTGATATTTGTGTGATTACTTCTGGAATTCCTCGTAAACCAGGAATGACTCGTGAAGAATTAATAGGCATTAATGCTGGTATCGTAAAAATGGTGTCTGCTAGCTTAATAGAGCATTCTCCAAATACAATTATAATTGTGGTTAGTAATCCTATGGATACGATGACTTATTTAGTACATAAAACTACAGGTTTACCAAGACATAGAATTATTGGAATGGGTGGTGCTTTAGATTCTGCACGTTTTAAATACAGATTAGCTGAAGCTTTAGGAGCACCTATAAGTGATGTAGATGGTATGGTAATTGGAGGTCACAGTGATAAAGGAATGGTGCCTTTAACACGTTTAGCAACTAGAAATAGTGTTCCAGTATCTGAGTTTATTTCTAATGATAGATTAACTCAAGTAAAAGAAGATACTAAAGTAGGAGGGGCTACTTTAACAAAGTTATTAGGAACTTCTGCATGGTATGCTCCAGGAGCAGCAGTAAGCGGTTTAGTTCAAGCAATTGCTTGCGACCAGAAGAAAATATTTCCTTGTTCAACATTATTAGAAGGTGAATATGGGTTAAATGATTTATGTATTGGGGTTCCTGTTGTTTTAGGACGAAAAGGAATTGAGAAAATAGTAGAAATTAATCTTGACGCTGCAGAGAAAGCTCATTTAATGGAGAGCGCAGAAGGTGTTAAGAAAACAAATGGTTTATTAGAAATTCCTGCTTAAGAAGCTCTTCTAATTCAAAATAATATTTAAAAGACTGTCTGAAAGGATGGTCTTTTTTTATTAGTACAATTTTACACAAACACGAGTTCGAATGTTATATTGTAATGCTTCTCGATACAAATTTACTACGTTGCTCTTCGTAAATTCACTCGAAGTGACGTGTGTTTGTTTTTAGATGGTTTATTTAAAAATAGTTTAATGATCGTCAGTTCGAGTGTTTTGTTGAAATGCAATGGAAACAAAATGTATCGAGAACCGATATACTAAGAAAAAAGCTGTGAAATAACAACATTTTTTGTAAAATTATTTTCAAATTAAACCCTTCTCATCATGTTGAAACGAGTTCAGGATGACGTGTTGTATGTGAAACTTGATTTCGAGTGTTTTATTGTAATGCTTCTCGATACAAATTTACTACGTTGCTCTCCGTAAATTCACTCGAAGTGACGTGTGTTTGTTTTTAGATGGTTTATTAAAATAGCTGAACGAGCGTTATAGCTAAATCAAAATAAAACGTCATAAATTTACATAAAAAAATAGTTCATCTGTAGTGTAGTTAAATTTACGTCTAATACTTTTAGCTTGCGCCCATTTCTTTTCTATTGGATTCAAATCGGGGCTATAAGGGGGTAAGAATTCTACTGTATGCCCAGCCTTTTCCATGGCATGTAAAGCATCATTTCTTTTATGAAAAGTTGCATTATCAAGTACGATTACAGAGTTCTTAGGTGTACAGGGCAATAATTCCTGAGAAACCCAAGCATAAAAAACATCATCATACAGTTACTCATAAAAAGTTCAATGCTTCAAAAGGCCAGCGAACTTTGGATAAAGTCTATCACGTACAAAATGTAAATAATATGGATATGAGATTGAGAAAATTTATGGATTCTTTCAATGGAGTAGCAACAAAATATTTGCAAAATTATTTAAATTGGTTCTTAGTACTCGAAAAGATTAAGAACTCAACCACTAAAATGACAACAGTGGCAGCAATTGCTTTTGCATCTAATAGCGCCTGGTTTGAGTACAAACAAGAACTATTCAATATGCTAATTAGAACTTAGCCGATAACAATTACTAAAGAATTGTTATAAAGAATAGCTTATATATTTTTTTAGCCAGATTAATGTTAGAAACGATAACCAAAAGAAACGCCTCCTCTAAAGAAACCTTCTGGAGCAATTTCTTGATTTTCAGTAGCAAAATAACGTCCTCCTCCAGCAGAAATTTCAATAACAAAACCATTTCGGCTTACCCATTTTTGTCCCAAAGAAAACCCATAACCAATTTTTCTCCATTGCTCTGTAGTTTCTATAAAATCTGTAGGTGTATTAGTAAAACCGATAGTCTTACCAGTTGCATATTGTAAAAGGCCTTCAGCAAATAAACCT
>CALGLR010000068.1 GCA_937959395.1 uncultured Flavobacteriaceae bacterium
TTAATGTAGAAGTCCAAGAAATACCGCTTCCAGAATCTTTTGAAACTTCGATAACCGAATGCGATTACGACGGCATTCCTGATGGCCTTACGACCTTCAATTTAAATGATTATAATGATGATCTTACAGGAAATAATAATAATAATAATACGGTAAGCACTCAGTTTTTCTTATCGCAAGACGATTTAGACAACAATATTAATGCACAAAATGTAAATTTCACAAACACGACTAATCCGCAAACTCTATTTGTTAAAATCATAGACAACGAAGGATTAAGATGCTTTAGTTCTACGTCTCTAACCCTTAATGTGAGTTTTATAGAACTAAATACGGCAACTTATACAATCTGTGATACCGATCTAGATGGAGATTACACCTTTAATCTTATTGAATTAAATCCTCTGGTAATTAACGATGTTACAGGTATTAACTTTTCTTATTTTGAAAATGCTATTAATGCTGAAAACAATACAAATCCAATAACAACTATAGAAAATTATACGATTCCGAATAACAATCATACTATTTTCCTTCGTGCAGAAAATGCAAACTCCTGTGCTTATATTACTAATGTAGTAGTGTCTCACAAAGAAGATGCTTCTGTTGAAATTGTTACTGAAGCATTAGAAGCCTGTGATGACGATGAAGATACATTTAGTATTTTTAATTTAACCACTTTTGAAAATCGTTTGACCACTGAAATTAATCCTTCATTTAGCTATTATAACACAGAAAATGATGCTAAACTAGAACAGAACGAAATTGCAGATCCTACTGCACATCAAAATACAACACCTAATACGCAAATTGTTTTTGTAAGAGTTTCAGTAGAAGATAAATGTGATACCATTACATCGTTCGAAATTAAAACCATTTATATCACCCCTCCTACTCTTACAAGTGCTAGCTTCTGCGCTGGCAAATCGGTTACCATTAATGTAGGTTCAGATTATGTATCGTATCAATGGAGTACAAACGAAACAACTCAAACCATAACTGTTGACCAAGCTGGCACTTATAGTGTAACACTTACAGATACTAATGGATGTTCTGGAACCTTTAGTGTAGAAGTTAATGAATTACCACTTCCAGAATCGTTTGAAACTAATGTTACAGAATGTGATGATGATGATTCTGTAGATGGGTTTATAGATTTTAATTTAAGTAATTACATCGGTCAACTTACAGGAGATAATCTAGAGGTTACGACGCGTTTCTTCTTAACACAAGAAGATTTAGATACCAATACAAATGAGTTAGATGTTAATTTTAGAAACACTGTTAATCCGCAAATTTTATATACTAAAGTTGAGAACAATAGAACCTTATGTTACAGCGAAGCATTACTAACATTAAACGTAAGTATAGTAAGCTTAGACCCAGCTATTCTTGAACTTTGTGATGAATTAGATTCTGAAGATGGTATAAATATATTCGATTTAACACTAGCAACTCCTCAAATACTTGCTAATACTACTCAAAATTTAGAAGTGGTTTACTATCAAACCATTTCGAATGCTGAAACACAAACAGATGCACTTGCAACTAATTACACAAATACAGAAGCGTATTCCCAAACCATTTATGCAAGAGTTGAAAATGACAATAGTTGCGTATATATTGAAGAGGTATTATTAATAGTTAATGACCTTCCAAACCTTGAGGAAGATGAAGAAGTTATATACTGCCTTGATACGTATCCAGAGACGATAACTCTAGAATCTGGCTTAATAGATAATGATGTAGCAAGTTATACCTTTTTATGGAATACTAATGAAACTACTCCTACAATAGAAATAAATGAAATTGGAACTTATTCAGTTACAGTTACAAGTCTTTCTGGTTGTTCAAAATCTAGAACACTAATTGTAACACCATCTAGTGCACCAATAATAAACAGCGTAGATATAGAAGATGCGACCACAATAAATACATTAACAATATATGCTAGTGGTGAAGGTGATTATGAATATGCTTTAGAAGAATCTGGACCTTATCAAGACAGTAATGTTTTCACGAACGTTCAAGGTGGTTTATATACGGTTTATGTAAGAGATAAAAATGGTTGTGGTAGTGATAGCAAAATGGTTTCTATAGTTAGTGTTCCTAAATTCTTTACACCAAATAGCGATTCGTTTCATGACACATGGTTACCTAAAGGATTATCTAATGTTTTTCAAAGTAATGTCTCTTTATACATTTATGATCGTTATGGAAAGCTTTTAAAACAAGTAAATCCTTTTGGAAAAGGATGGGATGGTGCATTTAATGGAAATACCATGCCTACCAATGATTATTGGTTCTCTTTAAAATACACCGAAAGATTTAGTGGCAAACAAAGGCAATTAAAAGGTCATTTTACATTAAAACGATAAATAAATTCCCTCTATACACTTATTTACTAGCACTAAATAAAAATATTAATCCATAAAAAATAAAAATGAAAAAACTATTACTTATGTTATTTGTTCTGTCCCTCGGAATAAATAGCTACGCACAAGAAGGTCACCAATTTAGACCTTTTAATAACGATAAGCAATTTATTGCTATAACTGTAGATAGCTTCAACAAAAAGATATGGGCAAGTACAGATGAAAACGCAACTGGTCAAAAAGGGATCTTTTATTTAAATACAGATGTAGAAACACTTCCTTCAAATTTTTCTCAATTTAGCGTTAACACAACTCCTGATTTAGGTCTAATTAGGATTAAGGATATGGCCGCAGATACAAAAGGTAATATCTGGATTGCTCATCAAGGTATTAATTCTGGCGGAGCTCAAGGTGGTTTAATGCGTATTAATAGTAACGGCAACGCAACACCCTATTCTCCCGATGGAAACACTTTGGGGCGACCATTTGCAAGTGTAGATGGATTCGCTGGTAGGCGATTAAATTCTGTACATATAGATAAAAACAATAGAGTATGGACCGTAAATAGAAACCATAGTTTTACTTCAGGAAGTACTTTTATATTAACCCCTGGAGCAATTTCACATAAAGCTGAAGATGAAACAAAATTTACGACTTATGGCGCTTGGTATGATAGTAATGGAAATACTAACAACCTCCCTACAGAGTTACCTTTTCCTGCTTTTACTAGAAATCCTGGACCAACTGATAGCCCACAAAGCAGAAACATGCAAGCTATCTCTTCAGATGATTCTAGTGTTTGGGTTGGATGTTGGTCTTACGTTCCAAAAAGAGATGTAAATGAGTTTATTCCTAACAGAGTTTTAAAATATGATCTTCAAGGTGGTTCACCGCAACAATATACTTATGATCAAATGGGATTTGCTCCTGGTGGAATAATAAATAACATTTGCGCTAATAATTCTAAAGGAACTTGGGTTACATCCTCAATAGGAGATAGAGGGTTTTCTGTTTTAGAAGGAAATAATTGGTACAACTCCAATGAAGAAGACTTTTCAAAGATTATTCCTGAAGGAGCTAGGTTTAATAATAACGCTGTATGGAAAGATAAAATTGGACGAGTATTTATAGGGACAGATAAAGGGTTAATCGTTTATAATGGTTTTGGTTTAGTAGAAAAGCAAACATCATATAAAATTTATACCAATTATTCTTTTGAAGGGCCTGGTGGAACTGTTAATGAACTAAATGTATACGATCCAGTAATGTTATCTAGTAATATTAAAGCAGGAGCTTCAGATCCTAACGACTCTAATGTAAGTTGGATTGCTACGGACAAAGGCATAATGAAACTATTTTTATCTCCTGAGGGTATGCGAATATTACATCTAAAAAACCATAAAGATTACGATGTCGATACTCCAGATGAAGATGATAACTTAACACATATTGCACTTTTAAGAAATGAAAAACTCTTAGCAAGTAATCAAACTATTCCAGATCCTGAAATTCCAAGTATAGCTGCAGACGATAGTAAAGCCACAATCTTTAGATTTGATAATTTTGATCCGCAAGATTTTTATGCAACGAATTCGGCATATAAACTATATTTAGCACCAAAAAATACTAATATCCCTCCGTTTGACATAGAGTCTGAAAACTACAAAAGAACTTATGGTCATTTTGAACTGAAAAAATTAGAAAGTTATCCGGGAAATCCTTCGCCGCAAGAGTTAGACTATGTAGAATTTATTTATGAGCATCCGAGTTATATTAAACAAAGTGACTATACAGTTGGTGAAAACTATGCAGAGTTTGAATTCCATCTTACAAACAGCGAACTACCCAATTCAGACGCTATTTTATTCAAACATCCAATAAAAATTGCTTTACCATCAATACTAATGGGGCATGGAGTATGGTCAGATATTAATTCATTCGATGAAATGAAAAAATATTTTAAAAACAATGGCTTTAAAGATTATATGTTACTAAGAGCTTGGAGGCATAATAGCAAGGATGCAGAAAAAGCTTTCGAAGATGTTGCTCATATTATTCCTGAATATATTGGCAAGTTGAAGAATAAAGCTGCTGAAAATAAATTTTCTGTAGGTAGAGTAAACCTTGTTGTGCATAGTCGTGGTGGCCTATACTCTAGAGCCTATATTGAAGAAGTAGGATCTAATTTAGAATATTTAGACGATGTACATTCCTTGATAACACTAAACACACCACATTCTGGCTCTCAACCTGCAAATTTAATTTTAGATCAAAGAATTGTACTTACTAATAAAACCCGAATTAATACCTTTATTAGTGGCGCAATAGATAATTTAACCTCAATCACACCTACAGATGAAGGTTTAACTATAGGTAACATAGGAAGTATCGCTGCCCCAGTGGATGATAGAGTAGAACAATGGGGAGCAAAAAATTTATTGGTAGAAATAGATAATAATTCACAATTTCCTAGACTGGAAAATCCTAATTTCATAAAAAGACTTAACGATCCTATTAATAGACAGAAATTAAAAGAAGTTCCTATTCATACAATAAGTACAACTTTTGATTACTGTCTCATTAATCCTATATTATGCAATGATCTGGAAAAAACTAATGGAGTAGTTACCTCTGTATTACCAAAACAGGTAAAAGTATTTGTTAAGCTGTATAATCTTTTTGTAACGATAACAAACGATTTGCCTAATGGTTTAGATAAGTTAACAAAATATCTATATAACGGCGAAGAAAGTGATTTAATAGTACCATTATCGAGCATGCAAGCAGGATTAGGTAATAGAAGATTTAATACCACTTTTCCTGGACTTTCGATTCCTCATATTACTATCCCAGTAGTAGGGTTAGGAGTAACTGAAGCTCCCGAAGTTTTAGAGAGAATAAAACAATTATTAAGATCTAATATAAATGCTAGCTTTAATGGAGGTACTAGCGATTTCTTTACTATTGATGGAATTTACCCTGATAGATTGTCTTATAATTTCTTGCCAGATTTCCAAGGTAATTTCACTAACAATCCTATAACTTCTAAAATTTTAATAAATAGAGATCCAAATATTTTCGATAATAGAGCATCTGGAGACGAACTAAATTTTAAAGTTTATGTTGAAGATGTAGATAAAATTATTGTGTCTTATGAAAATGAAAATAATGAAGAGGCCTTTTCTTATGAAATTAGAAATAGTGAAGGCATTCAATTTACAAATGATTTTACTTTTACTATTCCTGATAATTTTTATGGAAAAACAACTATAACAGCTGAAGGATATAAACAAGGAGTGTTAGGTTATTCATCTAGTACTGTTACACTAAATGTGACCCCTCCAACTGGAGTAACGCTTCAAAGTATTAAATTTAAACAAAGAGACCCAATAATTTTAAATCAAAGTAACTTCTCATTTGATTTAATAGGGACATACAGTGATGGCATTGATAGAATAATTAATGATTTAGATGGTTTAAATTTTTCTATTGAAGACACTACAATAGCATCACAAATCGATAATAATTCTATAAAAGCAGAGATGAAAGGATCTACAATTCTATCAGCATCCATTAATGGGTTAGAAGATTCAATACTGGTTACTATTGAAGAAAATCCTGCTTTATTCCAAACCATATTAACCAATTTTTATGGAGAACTAAATCCTGATAACTCAAACGTGACTGTTTTTTGGAATACCCTGCGAGAGTATGAAAACCAAACATTTGTTTTGCAAACGAGTTATGGCACACCAGATAGCTTTATTGATATCCATGAAGAAGCTGGAAACGGAACGAATCCTGAATCATCACAATTTAATTATGTTGATTCTTCATTTGGAACCAATGAAATCATTTTTTATCGCCTAAAAATGATAGATACTTCAGGAAATGAAACCTTTAGTTCGGTAATACAAATAAACAGAATAACATTATCTACAAACAGCTACGATAATGAAAGTGTTAAATTAAAACTATTTCCAAACCCCAATAACACTAACAATGTAACACTAACATTCAAAGCCAATTATGACGATAAAAATTCTAATTTAGAAATCTATAACTTGCAAGGCAAAAAATTATATGCTAATAATATCTCTGTTATCAATGGAAAAAATGAATTGGATATAAAACTTCCAAGTAATCTTTCTAGTGGGATATACTTAGTAAAAGTATCGACTTTAGGGTTTATTAAAAGTGTTAAACTGGTTATTGAATAATAAAATAACTGAACCACTATGGACTTAAAGTCCATAGGTTCGGGTTCGTGACTTAAAGTCACCCCATGGTTATTTTTCAATTATGAAATTTGTAGCATTACCATCGTCTGGTCTTCGATGATGCTCCAAGTACTCATTAACCATT
>CALGLR010000069.1 GCA_937959395.1 uncultured Flavobacteriaceae bacterium
TGTTCATTAGTGTCTTCTTGAGCGAAAGTTAGTGCAGAAATAATTAGAAATAAGAAGGTGATTGTGTTTTTCATAAGATTGATGTGTTTTAAAAAATTAAGTGTTTTTAAATACTATCTTATAGACTCATTTAAAGCAAAAAGGTTGCTTAAGAAGAGTGTTAATGTAATGTTATAATTTCTATTGTCTAGTTTCTAAGAATAAATATCCAGTAACCCATTTTTTAAATTAATAAGCGTTGCTCCAAAATTATTATCATAAAGTAAATCAATAGCAGCTTGACTTCTCATACCAGATTTACAATAAACAACAAGCGATTTGTCTTGAGGGATTTCATTATAACGCTCTTCTAATTCATCAAGCGGGATATGAAAACCACCAATGTGGTTTGTGTCTCTCTCTAAATCTGTTCTAACATCTAAAAGATTATAGTTTGTAGATTGTTTTTGAAATTCTTCATATGTAATTTCTTGTGCTTTGGAAGGCACACCGCAAAAACTCTCGTAATCTTTATCTAAAGCATTAATTATAATTGTTGCGTCTTTCTGATAAGAAAAAATATGTTGTTGCATAGAAAGTGCATTAAACGACAATAGTTTTCCTGATAAAGGAGATCCAATCTCGCAAATTAGTTTTAAAACTTCATTGGCTTGAAAAGCGCCTATAATGCCAGGTAATACTCCCAAAACTCCAATTTCTGAACAATTAGGAATAGCATCTTGTTGTGGCGGATTAGGAAATAAACAACGATAAGTAGGTCCGTTTTTATAATTGAAGACCGAAACTTGTCCTTCAAATTTAAAAATGGAACCAAATACAACCGGTTTATTACTAATTACTGCCGCATCGTTTACTAAATATCGCGTTGGAAAGTTGTCACTGCCATCAACAATAATATCGTATTCTGAAAATAATTGTAACGCATTATCCTTTGTAAGGTATTCAGTATAGGTATTAAAATGAATGTAGGGGTTTAATAACTTTAATCTTGACGAAGTAACACTTGCTTTGTGTTTTCCAATATCATTATGAGTATATAAAATTTGACGTTGTAAATTACTTTGATCCACTACATCATTATCTATAATACCAATAATTCCAACACCAGCAGCAGTAAGATATTGTAAAATAGGACACCCCAAACCACCAGCTCCAATAACTAAAACTTTTGCTAGTTTTAGTTTATGTTGTCCTTCTGTTCCTATTTCACTTAAAATAAGATGGCGACTGTATTGTGCTTTTTCTTCGTTATTTAGCATTGTCATTAAGTTTCTATGTCTGGAGCGCAGTCGAGACCTTTATTATGATTATATAGTTTTTGGCTTTAGCCTATATAAACTATTGTGCGTTTATCAATAAATTCATGCTTGAAAATCTTGAGTTGAAATATCAACCGTTTTAACCAATCTGCTTTAGGATGAAATAGCGTTTTTTTTATAGCTTATTTTTAGACGCTTCAAAGCATAATATATTGTACTCTGGCTCACACCAAACTTTTTTGCGCGTTCGTATTGAAAAAGATCTGGATTCTGTTCAATATCTTTTTGCAAAGCCTCCATATTCACTTTTGTCGAAGGTTTGTTTCTCTTTGTTTTTGGTTCTAGACGATTTTTCCATCTAAAAAGAGTCCGGATAGGTATCTCAAACTTATCACTTAATTCTTGAAAAGTGAGAGACTCTTTTTCTTTTATTTTAAAAACATGTTTACGAAAGTCTAAAGAATATGCCATAGCTAAATATACAAAAATAATATGACAAATTATAATGATTTAGCTATAGTTTAAGTTTTTTGTTGGAATGCTTCTCGATACAAATTTCCTACGTTGCTCTTCGTAAATTCACTCGAAGTGACGTGTGTTTGTTTTTTAGATGGTTTATTAAAATAGTTTAATGGTCGTCAGTTCGAGTGTTTTGTTGAAATGCAATGGAAACAAAATGTATCGAGAACGTTTATAGAAAAAACAAGATATATTACTTTTCTAATTCCTTACTCTTATTCAACTTATTTAAAAAATAAGACGGATAAATTCCTGTTTGTTTATAAAAAGCAGTAGAAAACGATTGCGCATTATTATAACCCGCTTCTTTTGCAATGGCTTTAATCGTGTAGCGTCTTAATGTGTGGTCTTGTTTTAATTGCTCAATAATATAATTTATTCTTAACGTATTTAAGTAATTGGTATACGAAGATCCTTTAATAACTTTTACGGCTTTAGATAAATAATTGGTATTTGTATTTAATTGTTCAGCGAGCTTAGAAAGGGTAAGTTTAGGTTCTAAAAAGCGATTATTAGCTTCAAATTGGTCTAAACCTTTTTGTAAGTCTTCTAAAATAATATGAGATAGCTCGCTTGTTTTATTAATGTCTTTAATTGGTGTTTTAGAAAGTGACTCATTGTTACTAGAAATTAACGCCTTGTATTTTTTTAGATAGTTGCGTTGTTTCTTAAAATAATAACCAGCTGCAAAAAGCGAGAGTATAAAAGCACTTACTAAACCTATTTTTATGAGTTTATCTTTTTGTTTAGCAGTGTTAAGTTGTGTTATTATTTTTTGTTTTTGATTGAGTAAATATGGTGTGTCATATTTTTTAATGATTTGTTCTTTTAGTCTTAAGTTTTGCTTTAAAGTACTATCCAGTGTTATTATTCTATTTAAATATTTTAATTCTTTTTTAGTATCATCAGTGGTTTTGTAGTGATCAATTAAATTTTCATAAAGCTCTCTGTATTCGTATGAAAGTCTATCTTCTATAGTAAGTAATGAATCAGCATTAATTGCGTGATATAAAAATAAGTCTTGTTCTTTTCTTTGGTTGTATATATTACTCATGAATAAATGACAAAAAGATTTACAAGGGTCATTAATGTGTTGATATGCTTTTTTTAGACTATCTATAGACTGCTGGTATTCTTTCTTGTAATATTTATTAATACCACTCAAAAAAACAAAGTCATAATATGTTATGTCTAGTTTAGATTTGTGAGGTTTAAATTTGGTAATACCTTCATTAATAAATAGTGTTGCTGAATCTGTTTTTTTTAGATTAATATAATCGAAGATTAAAATAAATAATGAATTATAATAATTATCAGTATGTTTTTCTTTGAAATTAGGGAGTTTAGTAATGGAATCATATATTGATTTATTAATTCTCAAAGACCCTATATAATCGCCGCCTAATCCTTTAAGTTCAGCTATAGATTCTTTAATATAATTAATGTCTTTTTGACTATTTTTTTTCTTGGCATATTCTAAGGCAATTAAATAATTATCTAAAGCCTTGTTATAGGAGCCATTCTCATCATAATTATATGCCTTTGCTATATACCCAGCTGTAGGATAATAAATATGCTTTGAGTATTTCGAAAGTGCTATAATGGAATCGGCATATTTTAAATTGGTTTCTAAACTATTATAAGAAGCGTAGCTCTTAAAAAAATAACCACGGCACATTTCAATAGTATCTCTTGTTTTAAATGATTTTTTATAAAAAATATCTGTATATTTTTTTTCTAATATGGTATCATTAGCTATTCGAGTTTTTATAAAAATTTTATGGAAGTCATCAAAAGACATCTTCTCTATAGAATCGGCAGAGATTTCCTGTGTAAACCCAGAACTACAAAAGCCTAAGAATAGAATAAAAAGAAATCGCAATTTAAAATGCATTATATGGTTAGTTTGTGGGTTTAAAATTACAATTATAACATGAAACTCTATATAGAATGCGAATAAAAAAGAAATTAACCCTAATGGCTATAAACTTTCAAGCAGATATCTAAATAAACAAATTACAAATACAATCTTTAATTTTCTATATTTGCAAGATGAAGACAAAATGGTACTTCGGGGTTTTAATTGCTATGCTCGCTTTTTTTGCTGTTAATCAGCAAGATATAGCAGTGCCTAATCAGGAAATAGTATTAGAGTTTACGACAACTAAAGTCACGTCTTCACAGGCTCGAAAGGCAATTGAAGATGTGAAACAACAATTGCAAAGTATTGGAGTTTTTAATACCGAAGTTGTAGAAGCAAAAAATGGCGTTCTTAAAATTGTTTATTACAGCGCTATAGATGTAGACCATATAAAAAAGATACTTTCTAATAGTCACAACCAAGACGGAAGAGTTTATAATAATGGAGAAGATGCTCAATTTCCTTTCAATAAAACACCAAACAACTATAATCTCGATGTTTATGAAATCCTAAAAGGAGCAGATACTGTCTCTGGATTTAAAGGGAAATATGTCATTAATGCAAAACATGAGTTAGATCGGTTTTCTAATCCTAATTTGTCTCATTTTGTGGCTGTAATTGATACAAATTCAATAAATAAGCTAGTAATCGTTGCTCAAAAAGTGAATGCAACTATTGCAATAGCAATAGATAATTCTTCGCACATTATTCCTGAAGTAAGAGCAGGCCCAATGGCATAATTGGAATTCAATTACTTTTAAAAATTCCAAAACTACAAAAGTAATATTTAAGGTAAAAGGATCTATTATAAGGTATCTTAGCTTTAAATAAAGTCGTTATCAGAAATTCTGATAATCACAAAATATTGAGTATTTAAATAACTAAAAATAATTGTCAAGTTAAAATTTGACTTAAATAAAAAATCATGCAAAATAAAGGATTAATAATATTATTTGCCATTTTGTTTGGATTGGTAAGTATTTATCAATTGTCTTTCACGTTTAAGAATAACGCGATAGAGAGCGAAGCTGAAGCCTTTGCCAATGGTAATAAAGAAGTAGAGTATAGATATTTAGATTCATTATCGAATCCAAATATAAAAGTGTCTAACCTAGGTGTTGGTAGCTATACTTATAATGAAGTTAAAGAAAATGCAATGAAATTAGGTTTAGACTTAAAAGGAGGTCTAAACGTTATATTACAAGTATCAGTAAAGGATATCCTAAAAGGATTATCTAATAATAGTAAAGATCCTACTTTTAATAAAGCTTTAGATGATGCTGAAGCAATGCAAAGAGATAGTCAGAATACCTATTTAGAAGATTTTTATATTGCTTTTGATAGAATAAAAGGTGATAAAAAATTAGCATCTCCAGATGTATTTGCTACGCGATCGTTAAGTGAGGAGATTACTTTCGATATGACAGATAGTGACGTAAAACCAGTCATTTCAAGAAAAATAGATGAATCTATTGATTCTGCTTTTGAAGTACTTCGTAAGCGTATTGACCAGTTTGGGGTAACCTCTCCAAACATACAACGTATGGGAACAGGTGGACGTATTTTGGTAGAGTTACCAGGGGTGAAAGATGTAGAACGTGCTACAGATTTAATAACAAAAACAGCACAATTACAATTTTGGGATGCTGCTAGAGCAGATCAATTCAGTACTTTTTTATTAGGGACAAATAACCTATTAAAAGAAAGAGCTGCAGCTGCAAAGAAAGTTGAAACACCAGATACAACTGTTAAGGATGAAGTTAAAGATGCTGCTGATGATGTCATAGATGGATTAACAGGTCAAGACGATGTTGTTGAAGATAATGATAACCCTTTATTCAATTTAATATTACCAGGAGGTTACCAAGGTGGGCCAATTTTAGGTATGGTAAATAAGAAAGATAAAGCTGAGGTTACAAAATTATTGGCTTCAAAAGAAGTGAAAAGTTTATTGCCTTCAGAATTAAAAAACACAATGTTTGTTTTTGGTAAAGAAACAGAAGGTAGTGAGCTATTAGAACTTTATGTTTTAAAAGGGAATAGAGACAATTTGCCGCCTTTAAGTGGTGCTGTTGTAGATGATGCTCGTCAATCATATGGACAAACAAATAAGCCAACAGTATCTATGCAAATGAATGCTAAAGGCGCTAAGATATGGGAACAAATGACAGATGCTGCAAGTAAATCAGGAGGGCAGATCGCTATTGTTTTAGATAACACCGTATATTCTGCACCTGGAATTAATAATGGTAAGATTTCTGGAGGAAGTTCTGAAATATCAGGTAACTTTTCAATTAATGAAGCTACCGATTTAGCAAATGTACTTAGAGCTGGTAAGTTACCTGCAAGAGCAGACATTATTCAATCAGACGTTGTTGGGCCATCTTTAGGTCAAGAAGCAATAGATAGTGGTAAAATGTCATTTATGATTGCTTTAGCATTAGTATTATTATGGATGGTTTTCTATTATGGTAAAGCAGGTATTTTTGCAGATATTGCCATGACATTAAACATCTTATTAATATTTGGAATTCTATCTGGTTTAGGAGCGGTATTAACGCTTCCTGGTATTGCAGGTATTGTATTAACAATTGGTATGTCGGTAGATGCGAACGTACTTATATTTGAACGAATTCGAGAAGAGCTCGTAAAAGGTAAAGATCAAAAAACAGCTATTAAAGATGGTTTTGCAAATGCATTATCTTCAATTTTAGATGCCAATGTAACAACTGGTTTAACGGCTTTAATCTTATTTGTATTTGGTACAGGACCAATTAAAGGATTTGCAACAACCTTATTAATAGGGATATTAACATCATTATTTACTGCAATTTTTATTACAAGATTAATTGTTGATTGGTATGTGAACAAAGGTGGTAAATTAGATTTTTCAACAGGGTTAACTAAAAATTTATTTAGAAATATCAATATTGAGTTCTTAAAGAAGCGTAAGTTGGCTTATATTATTTCTGGAACATTTATCGTATTAAGTTTAGGATCTTTATTTACGAATTCATTAGACCAAGGTGTCGATTTTGTTGGAGGTAGAACATATAATGTGCGTTTTGCTCAAGATGTAAATGCAGCCGAAATTACTAAAGTATTATCTAATGATGCCGTATTTGGAAGTGCAAATGCTAAAACGATTGGTGATGCAAATGCTTTAAAAATTACAACAAAGTATAAAGTTCTTGAAACAGCTAAAGAAGTAGATGAGGAGATAAGAAGTAAGCTATTTACTGCTTTACAGCCGTATTTAAATGGTTTAACTTATGCTCAATTTATAGATAATACTGATGAGAAAAAACAAGTTGGTATTATGAAGCAATACAAAGTAAGTCCATCTATTGCCGATGATATTAAACAAGCCTCTTTTTGGGCGGTTTTAGGTTCTTTAATAGTAGTGTTCTTATACATCTTAATTCGTTTTAAGAGATGGCAATTCTCTCTTGGTGCTGTTGCGGCAGTTTTTCATGATGTATTAATTGTATTAGGTGTATTCTCTTTAACGTATAAGTTTATGCCATTCTCTATGGAAATAGATCAAGCTTTTATTGCAGCAATTCTTACGGTTATTGGTTACTCCTTAAATGATACGGTGGTTGTATTTGATAGAATTCGTGAATTCTTTAACGAACATACAGACTGGTCATTTGATAAAGTCATCGATAAATCATTAAGTAGTACATTAAGTAGAACATTAAATACCTCTTTAACAACATTAGTTGTGTTATTAGCAATCTTCATTTTTGGAGGAGAATCTATTCAAGGGTTTATGTTTGCATTAATTATAGGTGTTATTGTAGGTACGTATTCTTCATTATTTATTGCAACGCCAATAATGTATGATACTGTGAAAAGAGGAGATGCTACAGATGCTTTAAAAATTAAAGAAAAAGAAGAACTAGAAGATGAGCTTGTAGAAGCTTAAAACGATTCTTTTTATTATAGATTTAAACCTGACAGATTTTAAAATTTGTCAGGTTTTTTTTAAGTATATTTTTATAATAAATGATCTTACCCTTTTCAAAATAAATAAAATGATTAATTATGTATCAAATAAATCCCTCATTTTTGAGAATGACATAACAATCTCTATTACAGGAGATATTGATTTTCTGTTAAAAGAGTATTATCCCCATGTGCAAAACCTCTTAAAACAGTGTATTGAAAATGTTGGTAAATCTAAGCATGAAAAAGAACTTCAAAAATATATTAAAAATTTTCCTAAAGTACCGCTGTTCTATAAACTACTCTGCGATGAGTTTTTTAGAAAAGGAAAAATAGAAAGTTACAAACGCTTTTCTATATCTTATTACAAAAAATTTCCAGAAGATTTTTTTGCAGTTTTACATATGGCTATAGTACATGCGCTTAATGAAGAGTTGAATAAAGTAAAATTATTATATGGTGAGACCATAACATTACAGTTCGCTTTTCCTAATAAAACAATCTATCATATTAGTGAAATTATCGATTTCTTAAGTTTTACGGTAAGTTACTGTTTGGCCAATCACGCACTTGATGATGCCATTATAAATGAAAATAAATTAGGGGAAATTTTAAAAGATTCAACGGCCCATAAAAATGCAAAAGAGCAGATTGCTAATTACAAGCGAGAACTATTACCTTACAAAAGCGCCAGCATTGAAATTGTTGGCGGTTACAAAGATATTTATAAGTTTTACAATTTTACTGAAGAAGAAACCGAGGTAATAAAGAGGAGACTACTAACATCTTGTCCAATTCCAAAATGCTCAAATACGTACCACCCAAAGTAAAAGGGCGCATGCTTTTTATGATGGCGCGTTATAAATCTCATTCTTGGGTAGATGCTGTTCCTTCGATGATTATATACTAGCAGAAAATGCTGCGATTTTGATGATAAAATCTATTGGACATGCTAGAGAATGGAAAGAAGTAATGGAGCATATGGCGGTAAGAACAGACGATGGGAAAGCCTTTGAACTGTATGACGCTTCTAAAAGCCATTACGAATGTTCAGGTAATATTAACCGTATGCAAGACAGTATTCTATTTTTAAGAAATACGTTATTAAACGACCACGACGATTGGAAAAAAGTACAAGATCATGTCACTAAATTACCAAATTGGGATAAAGCCTGGAACAAAGACATATATACCTTAGATAATGAAGCTTAAATTAAAAACAAGAAAATACGTAGCGTTGTATAAGCGTTGGTTTACTTTGCTTAAGTTGTAATGGGCAAAAAGAAGCAACCCCAGTGCAACAAGAAATTATTAACCAAGCTAAAGCTAATTTTGTATTTGTAGAGGGTGGTGATTTCATAATGGGCAAAGCGCCCTATCCTGTGGCGACTCCAGAACACAAAGTGACTTTAGACGGGTTTTCAATAAGTAAATACGAAACCACCTTTAAAGAGTTCAATACCTACACCAATATAAACGATCTAGATAGTATAGAACCTGGTTGGAGGCATCGTAAAGATATGGGACCAAATTACGGAGTTACTTTTATAACCTGGCAACAATCTAAAGACTACTGCCTATGGTTAGGGAAACAACTTAGTTTGCCCATCGATTTGCCTACAGAAGCGCAATGGGAATATGCGGCGGGAAGTCGTGTTTTAGATGTAAATCATGCGACCAATAATGGTAAAATTGAAGGAGGAGATAAAGATAATTATGGTAAAGATAGAATTGTTGGTTCATATCCCCCAAATCCATTAGGGTTATACGATATGTCTGGCGGTCGCCCAGAATGGACACGAGATTGGATACATGGTTATAAAAGTAAACCTCTGGTAAACCCAAAATTTGATAGCATTCAAGTTTATGAAAAACGGGTTGTAAGAGGTTTTCACACACTAGGAATTTCTGTTTACAATCGTGGCAGCAGAGAACCCGATAATGATGGTTCTGGGGTTGGTTTTCGTTGCGTTTGTAACCAAAAAACGCCGGTGAATTAAATTAGAAAAGCTTTAAAGTCAAGAAAAACTAAATTAAAAACCAACTAAAAAAAGTAATAAAATACATCTTCTCTTACAAATATAGAAAAGGTGTCATCACATGGCGATGAGAATCATATTATTTTTGTCTTAAATTATTTAATTTGTTTGATAGTATTTAGTCTAAATTCAGAAAATAATTCTCAATACATTAAAAAAATTAAAAATCCATTTCATGCATTTTTAATTTGTGTTTTAGCCTTCTCAATATTACTATTTACTTATAAATATGTCGATCCTTTTTCAAAGTAAAAATAGTTTATGATTAAATAATGAAGAAATTTAAAGATCTTCCAAAACAATTTAGAAAACAACTCAAAGAGGAGGAAGTCGAGTTCATTGCATACAGTAGGAAATACGCAAAAAAGCGCAAGAGAAACCTAATGATGGCCGCTGTGGCTCATCTCATTTTTGGAACTGTTTTTTTAGTTATAATAGCATGGCCTTTCTTCATGGGGAAGCCATTCGTATATAATAATGGTGTAAACACGCCATATATAAGCTTGGCTTATGAGAATTTAACGCCTTTTTCTGGTCCTTTTATCGTACCTACTATTGTCTATGTTTTGGCTCTATTATTATTTATCAAAGCGTTTTTAACCCGTTTTAAAAAAGGGCATTACATCGTTGGGACGCGTAACAAACTCATTATTTACAAGAAAAAAATATTAGAAAGTAAAGCTTGGCATGAGTTCACTAGATTTATAACGGTGGAAGATATGGGAAATTATGGAAATTTAACCTTAATAGTAAGTCTTACTAATGTTTCTTATCTGGCGACTGCTTCCTTTGAGAGTAAAAAGGATGTAGATGAGAAAATTGAGCTTTCCGAGATTCCTAATTTTAGAGAAGTAGAAAAAAAGTGCCGAATTTTAATAAGAAATAGTAAAACCAAAGTTTAACGAGAATGATATTTATTGTACTTAATTTAAACCAAGTTTTTAAGTAGTATTAGACATTAGCATTTATCCAATCTACTGTGAGATGCCACATAGATGTTTTAAAAGACTCCCGAAAGAAACCAAAATGTCCAACGTGAGGTTTATTTGCTATATGTCGACGATCAACAGTTGTACTAGTAAATAATTGTGCTAACCAGTCTACAGTTTCTTTTGGAGCAAAGTCATCCTTGCTAAAACTAAGAACTAATGTGGGGCAGTTTATTTTTCCGAAGAATAAATCAGTTTTATTATATTCATTTAGAAAATAATTAGGGTGTTTTCCCCAGTTTCTCCATTGATAAACGACTTGTTTGGGTAAATTTTCGAATAACCCTAAAAATTTTGCTGGGAAATAACCAAAAATAGGTGTTAATAGCGGTATAAGCACATACCAGAACACGAACATTTTAAAGCAATTAAAACCTTTAAATAATTTCCAATAACCAGTTTGTGAGGCGATCGTAATAATGGCATCTAAATCTAAAGTTTTAGCGTTTAATCCTATAAGTTGGCCACCAATACTGTGCGTAATTAATATAAATTTGTGTGTCGGGTTTTGTTTTTTTGCATAACCAATAACTGCACCTTGGTTTTTTGCCCAGTCTGATAAATTTGAAGTGTTTTTTTTAATAGGTTTATTCATTGATTTTCCTATTCCACTATAGTCGAAAGTATACACTGAAAACCCTAAATCGCAGAAATAAATAGCAAATTTAGAATAGTAGTTTTGTAGAACACCTGTTGCTGAGGAAATAATAATTGATTTATTATTGGTAGCCTCTGGAGTGAATTTTGTTATTGAAATAAAATCTTTAGTATTAGAATTAATTTCAACAACAGATATCATAATTAAGGTATTATTCTACAATTTTATATTCAAAATAATCCATTTTATCTCCTACTTCTAATTGCCATTTCTCAGATAACCCTGCATTTATTTCTAAAACAAATTGAGCCATCGCATTAGAAGGTAGAGAGGTTTCATCTAAAGGTTTTGCATTTTCTTGAAAACTAACAATTGTTTTATTATGATCTAAGAAAACCAAATCTAAAGGAATTCGAGTATTTTTCATATAGAATGATCGCTCTGTAATTTCAGGAAAAACAAAGAGCATACCTTGGTTTTCTTTCATGCTATTTCTATACATTAACCCGGTTTGAATATCGTATTCAGATTTTGCGACTTCAATATCAATTTTCGCTATTAAGCTATCGTTTGTTCCTTTATATAGAGATAACTCTCCTTCTTTTTGAAAAGTAATTTCAGCAGGTTTAACGCGCGTTTTTTTGTCTTCTTTACAGCTTATTGCAGTAATGAATAGTACTATTATAATTCCAATCTTAGTGCTATAATTTAAAAAAGCCATTTTCTATTGTACTTTGGTTTTAGGTTTATACATAAACATGAAATAGAGACCAATAATTATAAATGGAACGCTTAATAATTGTCCCGTATTCATAAAGGATACATAGTCTTCTCGACCTTCTACTTGTGCTTCTTTTACAAATTCAACAAAGAAACGAACAGTCCAAAGTAGAACTAAAAACAATCCAAATAAGAAGCCTGTTTGCTCAGCTTTTTTAGTTTTTGCATAAAAATACCAAAGAATAAGAAAAACAAAAATATAACTAAATGCTTCGTAAAGTTGAGCTGGATGCCTTACGGGGACTTTTTCAAGTAATTCTGCAAATTGAGGATTATCAGTTATAGCTGCATAAGCTTTTTTATAATTTTTTATTCCAGTTAATCGCATCACTTCGTTTTTACCATAAAACTCTTGTACAAAACGAACACCGAATGGAGAATCTGTTATTTTACCAATGATTTCAGAATTAATAAAATTACCTAAGCGAATAAAAATAGCCCCAGAAGCTACAGGAATAACAATGCGATCTAAAATCCACATTAACGATTTATAGTTGTATTTTTTTCGATAAAAATACATGCTAATTACAATTCCTATGGCAGCACCATGACTTGCTAAACCTTGAAAACCAGTGAATTCAAATTCAGGGTTAAAACGAAAAGGAAGAAAAACGCTAAAGAAATCTTGGGTTATTAATTCCGATTGATAGAATAATACATGCCCTAAACGTGCTCCTAACATAGTCGCCAAAACAGTATATATAAACAAAGGATCTAGATATTCAATGTTTACCTTTTCTCTATTAAAAATATGTTTCATAACATTCCATCCTAAAACAAAGGCGACCACCCACATTAAACTATAAAAATGGATCTTAAAGTTTCCGTAAATATCAATGCCTGTTATAGGATTCCAATCAAACTGAAGTAAGTACATATAATAAAACTATTTCGACTGTAAATATAGTATTATACTTAAATATAACCTTTGTATTTAGATAGATTTAATAGTTTTTTAGTTGAACAATGTGCAATTAACAATGATCAATTGTCAATTTTCAGTCCTGTTACTGTTTTGCTTAGGGTATTTGGGGAGAATTTAAAAATGAGTTCTAGCTTTAGGATTTAATATTAAAAAAACAATTTTTGCTAATTGCTAATTGCTAATTGCTAATTGCTAATTTCTAATCGTCTTTCTCAGGAACAGGATCATATCCTTTACCTCCCCAAGGATGGCAGCTAAATACTCTTTTAATCGCTAATTTGCCTCCTTTTAATAAGCCGTGTTTTTCAAGTGCTTCTTTTGTATAATGTGAGCATGTAGGTTGATAACGACAAGTTGCGGGTGTAAAAGGTGATATAAAACTCTGATAGAATTTTATAAGCCATAACAAGGGTGCAATTAAAACTTGTTTCATAGTTATACCTTTTGAGTGCGCTTATAAATGCCCATTATGGGCTGGTTGAGAAAGAGGTGCCTTCTTTACCATCATTTAATTGAATACCAATTTCGGCTAATTCATCACGAATTTTATCACTCAATGCAAAATCTTTATTCGCTCTAGCTTCTTGTCGTAATTTTATGAGTAATTCAACAGTGCCTGATAGCTTACTAGTTCCAGAATCTACTTCGGTAGCTGCATCTTTTAACCCTAGTACATCGAAAACAAAAGTATGTATGGTGCTTTTGAAAATTTCAAAATCATTAGAAGTGATAGTTGCATTCCTTTCTTTAATTTGATTAATATTTTTAACGCCTTCAAATAAATTAGCGATAAGAATCGGGGAATTAAAATCATCATTCATCGCATCATAACATTTCTGCTTCCAGTCTAAAACATTAAAAGAAGACGTGTCTGCTAATTGAAGATTATCTAAATCTTTAACGGCATCCATTAAACGATTAAAGCCTTTTTCGCTTGCTAAGAGACCATTATTGGTGAAGTCTAAAATACTTCTATAATGTGCTTGTAACATAAAGAATCGAGCAACACTTGGTGAAAAAGATTTAGTAATATGCTCGTTGTTTCCAGTAAAAATTTCGGTAGGCAAAATAAAATTCCCTGTAGATTTCGCCATTTTTTTACCATTCATAATTAGCATGTTAGCATGCATCCAGAAATTTACAGGTGTTTTTCCTTTTGCTGCTTCATTTTGAGCTATTTCACATTCATGGTGTGGGAATTTTAAATCCATACCACCACCATGTATATCAAAATGATCACCTAAATATTTTGTACTCATTGCTGTACATTCTAAATGCCAACCAGGAAAACCATCACTCCAAGGAGAAGGCCAACGCATAATGTGTTGCGGTTCTGCTTTTTTCCAAAGTGCAAAATCTTGAGGGTTTTTCTTATCGCTTTGCCCGTCTAACTCACGAGTATTATGAATTAAATCTTCTAGTTTTCGCTTGCTTAAAACACCATAATTATTAGTTTTATCATATTTATGAACATCAAAATAAACAGAGCCGTTAATTTCATAAGCAAATCCGTTTTCAAGAATGGTTTTAATTAATTCAATTTGCTCAATAATATGGCCAGTTGCAGTTGGTTCAATACTTGGCGGTAAGAAGTTAAACGTATTAAGAATATTATGAAAATCTACGGTATAACGTTGTACAACTTCCATAGGCTCTATTTCTTCTAAACGTGCTTTTTTTGCAATGCGATCTTCTCCAACATCAGCATCATTTTCAAGATGTCCTGCATCTGTAATATTTCTTACATAGCGTATTTTATAGCCTAGATGTTTCAAGTAACGAAAAATAATGTCGAAAGACATAAATGTTCTTACATTTCCAAGATGCACATTGCTGTAAACCGTTGGACCACATACATACATGCCAACATAGCCTTCTGTTATCGATTTAAAAGTTTCTTTTTGTCCAGAAAGTGAATTGTATATTTTTATTTCTTGCTCTTGAAATAACTTCATTGTAGTAAAAATTGTTTGTTAAAAACGAGTTTCTAATTTAATATAATCTAAGAGTTCTCTACGTACTTCTTTTTCTTTGAATTTTCCACCAAATTCTGAAGTTACTGTACTGCTTTCAATATCTCTTATACCTCTAGAATTTACACATAAATGTTTGGCATCAATAATACAAGCAACATCTAGAGTGTTTAACACAACTTGTAATTCTTTAACGATTTGAATGGTTAAACGCTCTTGTACTTGTGGTCTTTTTGCGTAATAATCTACTATTCTATTCATTTTTGAAAGTCCAACGACTTTTCCACTAGAAATGTATGCAATATGTGCTTTTCCTACTATTGGTAATAAATGATGTTCGCATGTAGAATAAACAGTAATGTTTTTTTCTACCAACATTTCTCCATATTTATATTTATTATCAAAAGTGGAAGCTTCAGGTTTTTTATCTGGGTTTAGGCCACCAAATATTTCGTTAACGAACATTTTAGCAACACGGTTTGGAGTGCCTTTAAGACTGTCGTCTTTTAGATCTAATCCAAGAGTTTCCATGATGTGATTTATATCTTTTTTTATGAGTTCAATCTTTTCTTTGTCAGAAAGTTTAAAAGCATCAGCTCTCATTGGAGTTTCTATTGATGTGCCAACATGATTTTCTCCTAAAGAATCAAAGTCTTCAGTAGTGGTATCCATTTTCATTTATCAGAAGTAAAATTTAGAGGATAAAGATAAGTAATTCTCTGTTCTTTTATTGCGTTTTACCCTTTAGAATGGCTAATCAACGTTTTTAGTATTAAAAAGTTATGAGTTTTTTGTATTTTAATTAATTAAAATAACGAAAGATGACCCTAAAACACTCTTTTTTACCTATTATTTTTATGTTTTTTTCTTTTTTTGCTACCTCGCAAACTATAAGAAAAAAGCCCATTCCTTTGGTTAAATATTTAGAGAATGTTGAGGCACCTTTTACAACCAATGAGCTTAAAATGTTAAAAGAAGTTTATAAAGAGAAATTTGAAGATTATGTGATAAACGATCTTGCTTTAGGCAAAGCTTTAAAGCATCTTTTAAGAAATAGAATAGAAATAAAAGAAATACCTGAATTTAAAAATGTAAAAAAATATAAAAATTTATCTACAATAACTTTAGATAATGATGATCCCAGTATAAGAAGGGATGGGACTTTCAATAAAGATTCATTTAATCCGTTAAGGTATAAAGTTCAATTTTTCTCTAAACAAGGACAATTATTTAAAATTGAAAACACAGGTTACTATTTGGTAGTTAAGCCTCAGCGTTAATAAATAAAAAATGAAAAACTTTATAATAATAATATTAATCGTTGTTTTTTCAAATGCTATTTTTTCGCAAAATCTTCCAATGCAAAATGGAACATTTACGCAATGTACAGGAACATTTACAGATTCTGGAGGTGCTGCAGGTAACTATGGTTTAAATGAAGATTTTACATTAACCATTTGCCCAGATACTCCAGGAGAAAAAGTGAGATTAGAATTTACATTTTTTGATACTCGTGCTCCCCTAGATTTTATGCAAATTTTTAATGGTAATGATATTACTGCTCCTCCTTTTGGAGTATTTACTGGTAATACGACTGGACTTGAATTTGTTAGCGCAACAGACACTAACCCTTCTGGCTGTTTAACTGTTACGTTTAAATCTGGAGCAGCATTAACCTCTCCTGGATGGGAAGCTAACATTTCTTGTGGTATTCCTTGTCAAACAATAACATCTCAGGTAGATAGTGCAACTCCAGCTCCAAATGCTGAAGGATATATAAGGGTTTGTCCAAATGAAGACATTACTCTAGTAGGAAGCGGTGTTTTTTCTGATGATGATACAGGTGCAACTTATGAATGGGATTTAGGAGATGGAAACACGGTTGCTGGTCAAACAGCAATATTTTCTTACCCGACCCCAGGAGTGTACATTGTTAATCTTAACATAAGAGATGTAAATACGACTTTTGATCCTTTGGGATGTAAAAACAATAATTCTATTGGTCAAGTCATTCAAGTTGGCACGACCCCAGATTTTACAGGAACTTCTGCAGTAGATTCTTCAATATGTTTAGGAGATAGCACTCTTATTAATGGGGTTATAAATCCAGTAGAGTTTAATGCAGATTGTACGCCTCCAGAAGGCGATTTAACATCATTACCTGATGGTTCTGGGTTGAGTTATGAAACTTCGATTCCTGTAGATTGTTATAATTCTGGTGCTACATTAACAAATGTTAATCAATTAATTGAGATTTGTTTAAATATAGAACACTCATATGCAGGAGATTTAGATATTTTTATTATTAGTCCTAATGGACAAGAGACACAATTATTTGCTTTTAATGCTAATAATACGACTTACCTAGGAGGTGCTAATGGAAATGATGATGATGTTCCGGGTATTGGAGCAGACTATTGTTTTTCTATGAATGCTGCGGTGCAGTTAATTAATGCTCCTACAATTATTTCGGGAACGAATGCTCCTGGCCCATCATATGTGTCAGGAACTTATTTGCCAGTAGGTGATTTTACAAGTTTGTTAGGTAGCCCGTTAAACGGAAATTGGACGCTTCGTATTATTGATAATTTACAACTTGATGACGGTACAATATTTTCATGGGGTTTAAATTTTGATTCTAGCTTATTACCTGCTGAACTATCTTTCGAACCTACTATAATTTCTGAAACTTGGGATGAAGATCCTACAATTACTAGTACAGCAGGAAATTCAATTACTGTATCTCCTTCAATTTCAGGGAATTATTGTTATACCTATAGAGTTATGGATGATTTCGGTTGTGAATACACAGAGCAAGTGTGTATTGATGTACTGCCTGAAATTATAATTGTAGCACCTAGTGATTTATTTATATGCGATCCAGGTGCAACACCCTATATTTTTGATTTAACTCAGAATACATCTGTGGTAATTGCTTCAGATCCTAATGCAGCAGATTTAAATGTTAGTTATTACGAAAGCTTAGCTAATGCCGAATCAGAAACGACTCCAATTGCAAACCCTATGAATTATAGTGGAGCAGATGGGCAAACAGTATATATTAGAGTCGAATATTTAACTTCAGATTGTTACAAAACAGCATCTTTTACTTTAAATCTTACAGCTGCTCCTATGATAAATACCATACCAAATTTAGAGGTTTGTGACGATTCTTCTAACGATGGTATTGGGGAGTCTTTTGATTTGAATGCTCAAATAGCTGATATATTAGGCGCACAGCCCGTTGCTGATTTTAATGTAACTTTTTATAAATCAGTTGCCGATGCAAATAATAAAGTAAATGCATTAGCTAGTCCATACATTAATACAGTAAATAACGAACCTATTTTTGTACGAGTTGAATTAAATTCTAATAGTTCCTGTTTTCTGGTTTCACCAACAGCATTATTTAATCTAGTGGTTAACCCTTTAGATGATTCTTCGTTTACAACATCATCTGATTGTGATGGAGGAACTGTTACTATTACTGGTACTCCAGGTGGAATATTTTCATTTAACCCTACACCAACTGATGGGGCAGTAATAGATCCAGTAACTGGTACAGTAACAGGAGGAACATTTGGTGATACTTATTCTATAGAATACACAACTGGTGGGATTTGTCCTACAACAACGAATATGCCTTTATTAGCGGCTTCACCATTAGATCCGTCATTTACAATACGGCCAACTTGCGATGGAGGTATTACTACTATTACAGGAGATACGGGAGGGGTTTTCTTATTTAATCCAGTGCCAACAGATGGTGCGGTAATAGATCCAGTTACTGGAGTGGTTACTAATGGAAGTTTAGGAACAACTTATACAGTTCAATATGAAATAGCATTACCATGTTTAGCTTTACAAACACAGGATGTAACAGTAATATCTCCGCCAGCAGTAATTGTGACAACGCCTCTTGTAGCTTGTGATGAAAATACACCTGGAGATTTTGCTTTCTTTGATTTAGAACTGAAGAACGATGAAGTAAGCGATGGGAATGCAAGCTATATGGTGAGTTATTACGACACTCCTGCAGATGCTATAAATGCAGTAAACCCATTAGTAAGCCCTTATTTTTCTGCTTCAAGAACAGTTTATGTTAGGGTCCAAGATCTAGGAGTTGTTTGTTTTGCTACTACGACTTTAGATTTAATAGTAGAGCCTTTACCTACTGTAACTACTGTACCTTTTTTATTATGTGATGATAATATGGAATTAGACGGTGACCCTACAAATGATTCTACAACGTTTGATCTTCAAAGTCAAAATGCAACAGTTCTTAATGGCCAAAACCCTCTAAATTATAGCGTAAGTTATTATGTTAATCAAGCAGATGCTGATTTAGGTATTAATGCATTAGCGTCTCCGTATGAAAATAGTGTTAATCCGCAAACCATAATTGTAAGGGTAGATAATGATACTATGGTCGATGATGGTACTGGAACAATGGTAGATAGTTCTGTTTGTTTCCAAACAGAAGAAATGGTATTGGAAGTTAATCCAATGCCAAGCTTTGATTTAATAGACAACTATATATTATGTATTAATACCGATGGAACTGAGGTCATTAATCCACCAGTAATTGATACAGGTTTAAATGTTGCTAATTATACCTTTACATGGTATTTAGATGGAGTTGTTATAGTTGGAGAGGTAAATGGTAGTTATTTGCCTACTCAAGGAGGAATATACAGTGTTTCTGTAATAGATAATGCAACAGGTTGTAGTACGGTAATAGGAGATCCTAATACAATTACCGAGGTAAATGAAAGTACAAGACCAATACTTACCGCAAACCAGGTTACTTTGGCTTTTGTAGAACGTAATAGTATTTTAACAACGGCGACTGCAAGTGTGGGTACGTTAATTAATGGAAATGCAGCTTATGAGTTTAGTTTAGATGGAGGGGCATGGGTTAATAATATACCAAATGATGGAACATATACTTTTGAAAATGTAGGAGCTGGAGAACATACTATTGAAGCAAGAGATATTAATGGTTGTGGTATTGCAAGTATTACTATAACAGTGCTAGATTATCCATTATATTTCACGCCAAATGGAGATGGTTTTCATGATACATGGAATATTGTTGGTATAGCAAACCAGCCAGAAGCAAAAATATTTATATTTAATCGTTATGGGAAACTTATTAAACAAATTAGTCCTTTAGGATTAGGATGGGATGGTACATACAACGGAGAGTTAATGCCTAGTGATGATTATTGGTTTAGATTAGAATATGTTGAACCAATAACAAGTAAAAAAAATGAATTTAAAGCACATTTTACATTGAAGCGTTAGTGTTAAAACCTGATTTCGATTAAGACATAGTTTGTTTTAGTACTTAAAGTTTATATTATAAGATGTTTGTCTCATTGAGTGCTTCGACTATCGCTCATTACAGGCTCCGTCGAAAGATCTTTTATAGATAATTTTATATAGGTTTCGACTATAGTTTGTCTTGAGTTGATTGCAGACAAAATGCTCAACCATACATAGTAAATAGATTATTGATTTTTTTAAATGAATATGATTATAGTTAGATCGAACTCATATTTAAAAATTAAGAGTACTAAAAATAACATATAGAATAACAAAACCCAGAATATTAATATTCTGGGTTTTCGCTTTTTAGTTTAAGGAATAAATTATAATCTAAACCCTAATGTTAAAGTAACATTAGAAGTCCTATTGTTTATATTGGCAGCATCAGTTAAACCAGCATTAAATAATTGATTGTTTGATGAGCGTTTAGCACTATCATATGCTAAGTCTAGTTTTGTGTTTCCAAAATTGTATCCTAATCCTAATGAGTAACCAGATAAATCACCAATGGTAATTTCGTCCTTATAAGGACTCTCTTCAAATCTGTAACCACCTCTAAAACTAAATTGTTTTACCTTATATTCCCCACCTAATCTATAAGTGGAAGCAGATTTTAATAACGTATTAATATTATTGTTTTGATCAGCAAAGAATGCGTCAGATGCAGGTCTAAATTTAGTGTTACTATAGTCTTTTATTGAATAGTCAAAACTCAATAATCCTTTTTTTCCAAAGACATAAGCTAAACTAGTTGTTAGTTTAGAATGTGTACTCAGTTTATAAGCCGGGTATACATTTATAATATCTGGATTAATAGTACCCTCGAAATAAGTAGGAGTGCCATCATCAAACATAATACCATCAGTACTTGCCGTTTGTAAAGATTGAGACGTTTCTTCTTCAATAGTTAACCAGGTAGGCGAGTCGTATGATATACCTACTCTAAATTCTTTAGATATTTTATAAATAGTACCTAATTGAAATGAAAATCCATTTCCGTTAGCAATTAAGTTGTTTTCAAACCCAACTCTATTTATTAAAGAGCCTGTATTTTCATTTCTTTCCGATAAGAAAGTAGACCTCTCATAATATAAAAAATGAGAGTTTAGATTTAAGCCAAAATAAAGGTTGTCGTTATATTGAGCTCCGATATTAAAGGCCATTTTCCCGTTATATCCTGTAGAAGAAAAAGAATATTCCTGATCAAAAGTTCCATCAGCGATATTAGAAAAATAGGACGCGTTAGCATCATCATCAAAATCATCTGGTTCAATAATAAAAGATTCGAAACCAAGAAAAGCTTGTTGATGTTGAAAACCAAAAGTACTTCCTATTTCAGAATAAGCTTCAGATATGGTTTCACCGTCGAATCTAGAAATTTCATCGAGTCTTAAACCTTGAGCATTTGCTAAAAAATAATTAGCTATCGAATTTCTATTTGTTCCGCTAGCGAACCAATTATTTCTATAATTTTTAGTATTATCGTAAGCAACACTTAATGAGAATTTTTTCCATTTAGAGCTTTCTCTATTATTCTCAATAATAAAAACGCCTCCTCCTTGGTTTATGTTTAAGTTGGATTTAGATCTGTTATTTACTTCGTTGAAATAAGAAGCCTCGTTGTCACTATTATAAGTTTTTAATGAAACAGAAGCGTAGCTATTAGAAAATACTGCAGAACCAGCGGGATTAATATTAATAGCGCTTAGGTCTCCTCCTAAGGCACCAAAAGCACCTCCCATTGCTCTAAATCGAGCCGATCCTTCAATTTCTCCTTGCGAATAGTTTAATGCATCTGTTATGTCTTGACTGTAAAGTAAGGGCATAGAAAGAGTTGCTACGAATAGTACTATTAACTTTTTCATATATAATTTAGAGATTATGTTTAAGAATTTTATTGTCTTCCTCTAGAACGTCCAGATGAAGAAGATCTTCCTCCTCCAGATCTTCCTGAAGAATACGAACGACTACCACTGCTTGGTCTAGAAATAGATCTTGAACCTCTACTGTTAGAAGAAGGTCTTGTTCTAATTGTATTATTACTAGGTCTGCTGGAAGGTCTTGTTCTAATTGTATTATTACTAGGTCTGCTAGAAGGTCTTGATCTTACCGTATTTCCTCTTGATGTATTACCTCTTGCTCTAGTTGAGTTTGTTCTTACTCTACTTGAATTGGTGTTTCTACTTGTAAGTCCTCGTCTAGCAATACTGTTTCTTCTTGTATTAGTATAAGCTAATCCTCTACCATAATAGTTTGATCTACCGTTTCTGTAGTATGGATGTCCATAGAATCCGCCATAACCGAAACCATTTCCATAAAATCCTCCTCCATAAAAAGGTGGGCACCAAAATGGATCATAAAAACCTCCACCCCAGCCAAGGCCACCGCCCCAACCAAAACCGCGATTCCATCCAAAGCCTCTGTTCCATCCTAGACCAAACCCTCTATTCCATCCCCAGTTGTTGAATCCAAAACCTGCGCTTGGGTAAACATTAATAGATACATTAGAGTTTTCTTGCCCCCATCCTGGACGGCTTTCTATTTGGTTTTGAGCTATAGGCTCTTCGGTATAATTTCCTTGATAAGAATCTACATCAGTAAAAACTTCATTTTCTTGAGTTGCATTTCCTAATTCATTAGATTTCTGTTTAAAAAAATCTTTATAGTAATCAGCATTATCTGTGTTTGCAACTTCTTGTTTGCGTTCTACCTGTTTATCAGATGAATCATAGATTCCATCATTGTCTTCTCCCACATTCTGATAAGTGCCACAAGACGATAATCCTACTAGACCAATTAAGGCCATAAAGAAAGGTATTTTGGTTTTTAAGTAGTAATTAAATTTCATATCGCTGTTTTTTATTGTTGAACATAACAAAAATAGTTAGTTTTGTCCAACTATTTTATTTATTTAACATAATCACAATATCTGTGCCAAAACACTATATATGAGTAAGAAATTAACAAGTAGAGCCGAAGATTATTCAAAATGGTACAATGAGCTTGTTGTAAAAGCAGACTTAGCTGAGAATTCAGCAGTAAGAGGTTGTATGGTTATAAAGCCTTATGGATATGCAATTTGGGAGAAAATGCAAGCAGAGTTAGATCGAATGTTTAAAGAAACAGGACATCAAAATGCTTATTTTCCTCTTTTTGTGCCTAAAAGTTTATTTGAAGCCGAAGAAAAGAATGCAGAAGGTTTTGCTAAAGAGTGTGCAATTGTAACTCATTATAGATTGCAGAATGATCCAGATAAACCTGGGAAATTACGTGTAGATCCAGAAGCTAAGCTTGAAGAAGAACTAGTTGTAAGGCCTACAAGTGAAGCTATTATATGGAATACTTTTAAAGGTTGGGTTCAATCTTATAGAGATCTTCCGCTTTTAATAAACCAATGGGCAAATGTAGTGCGTTGGGAAATGCGAACGCGCTTATTTTTAAGAACTGCTGAATTTTTATGGCAAGAAGGACATACTGCTCATGAAACTAAAGCAGAAGCAATAACTGAAGCAAAGTTAATGAATAACGTCTATGCAACTTTTGTTGAAGATTTTATGGCTATGCCTGTTATTCAAGGTGTGAAATCTGAAAGTGAGCGTTTTGCTGGAGCAGATGAAACATATTGTATTGAGGCATTAATGCAAGATGGAAAAGCATTACAAGCAGGAACCTCACATTTTTTAGGTCAGAATTTTGCAAAAGCTTTTGATGTTAAATTTACTTCAAAAGAAGGAAAGCAAGATTATGTATGGGCAACTTCATGGGGTGTTTCTACACGATTAATGGGGGCTTTAATTATGACGCATAGTGATGATCATGGATTGGTATTGCCACCTAATTTAGCGCCTATTCAAGTTGTAATAGTACCTATTTATAAAACAGACGAGCAACTTAATGATATAAATACTATGGTTAATAGTATAATGAGTGATTTAAGATCTCGAAATGTTTCGGTTAAGTTTGATAACAGAACAACACATAGACCTGGAGCTAAATTTGCACAGCATGAATTACAAGGTGTGCCATTAAGAATTGCTATAGGCCCTAAAGATTTAGAAAATGGAACAGTTGAGCTAGCTAGAAGAGACAATTTAACAAAAGAAGTTGTTTCCTTAAATGATTTAGCCGATAGAGTACAGGGATTAATGATTGAAATTCAAGAAACTTTATTTGATAAAGCAAAAGGGTACAGGGATAATCATATTACCGAGGTTAATTCTTTTGAAGAATTTAAAAGTGTTTTAGAAACAAAAGGAGGCTTTATATCAGCACATTGGGATGGAACAATAGAAACCGAAGATAAAATAAAAGGAATTACTAAGGCGACTATTAGATGCTTACCATTAGAGTTTGAAGAAGAAAGTGGTGTTTGTGTCTACTCTGGTAAGCCTTCAAAACGTAGAGTATTGTTTGCAAAAGCCTACTAAGTGAATTTTTTTTAAAAAAAGTTTGCTTAGTAGTTGCAACATTTAAAAATAGTTGTATTTTTGCATCCGCAATGGAAACGTTGTGGTATTTTTAACAAGGATGATTTAATAGTCATTCTTTAATAAAAATGGCCCGTTCGTCTATCGGCTAGGACGCATGGTTTTCATCCATGTAAGAGGGGTTCGATTCCCCTACGGGCTACAATTTTTTAATAAAAGAGATAAAATGGCAAATCATAAGTCAGCGTTAAAGAGAATTAGAAGTAACGAAGCGAAACGCTTAAGAAACAGGTATCAGCATAAAACAACTCGTAATGCGATAAAAAAATTACGTGAGTTAACTGATAAGAAAGAAGCAGAAGCTTTATTTCCTAGTATCGTTTCTATGTTAGATAAACTAGCTAAAAAGAACATTATACATAATAATAAAGCTGCCAATGTTAAATCTGGTTTAGCTAAGCACATTGCTACTCTATAAGTAGTTATTATCTTAAAAAAAATATCAAAGCTTCTCTAATTTTAGAGGAGCTTTTTTTGTGGCTTCGACTACGCTCAGCCACCACTAACAAATAAATTTTTGATAAGGAGCGCAGTCGAAGTTAGTTTTTTGTATATTTAGATTGCTATGAATACTAAATTAACACTACGATTAGAAAAAGCGCTTCATAAACTATATGTTGCTTATACTAATAATACTGGCTCAAGCCCAAAAGTTGTGGGATTTTGAGATTAAGCAAAAATAGTAGTAAGTCTAAATAAGAAAAAATCTACATTCCTAACGCCTCTGAATTGTGCTCTGAAAGCTTTTATTTTAGCATTAAAAGATTCTGCAGATG
>CALGLR010000070.1 GCA_937959395.1 uncultured Flavobacteriaceae bacterium
TAAATTTATTAGACACATTATACTCAAGTACAACTCAAAAAATAGCTTAGAAATTACAAAATATAAAGAAATAAGTAATTGTAAAATATAATATTGAATGATTGACCAAAATATTATTCCGATGAATAATGCGGGTTAAACGAACCAAAACGTATGCTAACGTTATGAAATACCCGAAATTAAGTTTACAGACTCTTTCTTTGTATATCTCTAAAAGCTTTTAATCCAGAAGTCTTATATCACCATAATTAAGAGTTTCAAATGATTTAATCTCTCCTGGTTTTAAACTATCTTTTAAGTAATTTTTGTACCAATCAATTTGTTCCTTAACACCTTCTTTAAGTGATATTTTTGGTTTATAGCCCAAAATTTGAGCCGCCTTATCGATGTTTGCCTTTGTTCTTAATTGGTCTCCGATTCTAGATGGCAAATGTTGAAACTTTATTTTAACATTTAGCTCCTGCTCTACCGCTTCTATAGCTTCTTGGGTGGTATGTTCTAAATTGGTGCCTATATTAAATATTTCATTATTACTAACCGCTTCTTTTCCAATAACGCTTATTATGCCTTCAATAGCATCTCTAACGTGCGTAAAACTTCTAACATGTTTTAAACTGTGCTTATAAAGAGGAAACTTAATATCTTCCAGACCGCATGAAATTAATTTATTGAACATCTTATCTTCTCTTTCTCTAGAACCATAAACAGAATATAATCTTAAAGAACATGCTTTTAGCATGTTCAATCTACTATAAGATAATACTAATTGTTCTGCAGCTAGTTTGGTAACGCCATAATAAGAAGCAGGCGAAGGGATTTTAAGTTCGTTGCAAGTAGCATCTAATCCATAGATCGAGGAAGTGGCTATATTTACAAATAGTTTAGTCGCATTAAAGTGTATAGCATAATCCAATATGTTTTGAGTAGCTATGACATTATTGGTCAAATAATCATTAAAAGAAGATGTTTTTGACAACCCTGGCTGCGCTGCAAAATGAAAGATATAATCAATATCCAACGGTAAACTATTTTCTAAATGTTTTAGTCTTAAATCTCTATCAATAATTTTTATTCCTAATTCTTCTAGTGCCTTAGCATTGTGACGTTTTAGATTAACATCATAATAATCTGAAAAATTATCTATGCCGATAACACTATGACCTATTTCATGCAAACGCTCTGCACAATGTGATCCAATAAAACCAGCTATCCCAGTAATTAATATTTTCATAATCTATTGTTTTCTTTTAAATATATAATAATGATTTACCAGACGGTCACCATATCTTTTTGAACCCAGACCCGTAAGGTTTAAATCGTAAGTCGCCTTTTTAATAATATTAAATGCCTGGTAGTCAGATTTCAAATCTTCTAAAGTTTGTGAAGTCGTAAGTATACCAAATTCTGACGCCTCAACCAAATCAATTTTACCTGATAAGTTGCTTATCCTAGTAATCTTGTGTCCATAATGCCACATCATTTCTGGAGACATGTAATCCAGTAAATATGCTTCCATATTAGTGTTATCCAGTTCCTGTTTTAATTTTGAAATATCATTGTCTGAAGTATTTATTAATACTAATGTATTGAACTTGGGAACAACCACTAAACAAAGTACTACAAATAATAAAATCGACAAATAAAACACACGTTTTAAATGTTTTTTATAGAGATAGACGACCATAACTAATCCTATAGATAACAATGAGATAGATACTATTACGTAGGACAACATCATTTCATTTAAGCGCTCTTTAAATAACAGAAATCCAATAATTGGAAATAATATGCCAATGGCACTTATCGTACCGAAATGAAAATAGACAGGGAATAGCTCTTTTTTATTTTTTAAGGATTTAAAGTTTGTAATAATATAGTTTATATAGAATCCAATATTTATAGCCAACGGAATAAGGACTGGCATGAGGTATCTGGTCTTTTTTTCAGGAATTATTGACAGTAATACAACTCCAATAATCGTCCAATAAAAACTTAGTTTATACACTTTATTATTAGAAACTTTATTCTTTAAATAGGGAAATAACAAACTTGTAAATGCTGGAATAGTCCAAAGTCCGCTTTGTATAAAAAAAGAAAAATAGTAATAAAAAGGCCGCACATGATAGGAGCTCCAACGCGAGGTTTCAATAGTTGCCATTTTTAAAAAGGTTTCTGGATCTGAGATTCTGGCATAAAGAAACCACCAACCACCAATAATTATAGCTAGAAAGAGGACTAAAGCTATTTTAAGTAGTGCTTTTCCATCTAATTTGTAAACGATGGTATAACTTATCAAAAAGGGCAAGAACAATGCATATAAAGATACAGGCCCTTTGCTTAAAATAGAACACCCTAAAAAAATAGATGTTAATATTATTATCTTTAAACTAAACTTTACACTTAACCCTTCAAACAAATAGTAAATAGCAATTAAGGTGAATGCATGTGCATAAATATCCCATGGCGCTGCAAAGACAATTCCTAGAACATAAAAAGAAGTCACTACAATTAAACCATTATAGAATGATTGCTGCTTATTTTCTAATAGTCGTTTTGAAAGCAAATAGGTAAATATACCTGTAACACATACCGTTAGTACAGATGGTAGTCTATAACCAAAGACATTTTTTATATCAAACATAGATACCGATAGCGCTGCAAGCCAAGTTGGTAATGGTGGCTTTTCGTATCGGGCTTCACCATTCATTGTGGTTAAGATCCAGTTACCATCTAATAGCATTTCTCTAGCAACAATGAAATTTCTAGCCTCCATTATTGAAACTTGTAAACTACTTAAGTTAGGCAACAACATTATTAACACGATAACGATAATAGTTGCTATTGGATATTTTTCTATAAACTTTATCATCTTTGTTTTCTTATTAATATTGCATTTCTCATGTAAATTATTATGCCAACAATATGACCGAAAAACAGTACAGGATCTTTTCTAATACTAGCATATATTAAAATAAGCGCAGATCCAATGATACTTAAAAGCCAAAAACCAAGAGGTAATAAAGATTCTCTTTTACGTTCTGAGTACAACCATTGATAAATAAATCTTAGAGTAAAAACAATTTGAGAAATAATGCCAAGTAACAAAAGCCACAATGGTATGCTCTCATTGTTAAATAAATTATCAACATCAATGATATTATTATTGTAATAATAGACTATCAAAAATAGTGGAGTAGCAAGTAATAATCCTCTTAATATAACATGAAGTTTCTGCCATTGCTTTTGAATTTGCAAGTTTCTTATATATATAAAATAAGTTAATATTTGTCCTAGCATGATTGCAAAATCATCTCTTAAATAGCCATAGAAAAACAATAGGAATGAAGCCACTAAACTCAAAACCCAAAACAAGGCAGGTGTGACCACCTTTTTTTGCTGTTCTGATCGTAACCATTGAATAATGAGTCTTGATGAAAACAAAAGTTGTGCTAAAAAACCTATGCTATATATAACTAAATTATTCATGTTTGCTTTTAGCAATTTCGTAATTAACATACTTTTTCTTCATCCATAAATAAGCAAAGCAATCTACTAAAGGACCTAGTAATCGATTCCATAAACCATATTTTGCTTGACCAGCAATTCTTGGAAAATGTTGAATAGGAATTTGTTTTACCTTACCTTTTTGAAGAAGTACCATGGCTGGTAGAAACCTGTGCAATCCTTTAAACATAGGGATTTTTTTTGCATAACTACTTCTTATCACTTTTAAAGGGCAACCTGTATCATCCATTCCATCGTTGGTAAAAGCTCTGCGAATTCCGTTTGCAATTTTAGAAGACATATTTTTAACAAAAGAATCTTTTCTGTTGGCTCTAACACCTGTTACTAAATCAAACTCATCGATATGTTCTAACAACAAATTAAAATCTGAAGGGGCTGTTTGTAAATCCGAATCAATATAACCAACTAGCGGTGTATCAATATGATCAAAACCAGCTTTTATAGCTGCGCTTAATCCTTCGTTCTTTGTTAGACTTATGTAATAAAAATTCTCGTTTTTAGAACAAATTTGTTCAATGAGATCTTGGCTATTATCGTGAGACCCATCATTGACAAACAAAACTTTAGTGGCTACTTTTGCTATTTGCGTAAAAGATAGTAATTCATGCTCTACCCGAGTTAAATTCTCTTCTTCATTGTAAACTGGTACTATAATTGTAAACTGATAAGTCATTTCTCTAATTGAACTAAGTATTTAAATGTTATTAAAATTTATAAGTAAATCCAATCATGTGATTACCTTTAAAACTATTATATGTTAATTCCATGTGTTCCCTTTGGTATTCTGTAGTAAAAAGAATATTACTACCAAGCCCGATGGCCGCTCCGGCCAAAACATCAAGAATATCATGTTTTTTTGAATCTATTCGACTTGCAGCTGTAAATCCTGCTAACGCATAAGCAGGAACGCTGTATCTAAATCCATATCGTTTATGAATGTATCCTGCACTATGAAATACAACAGAGGTATGACCTGAAGGGAATGAGTTATTGTTGCTCATATCTGGACGTTCTTTATTAATACCTTGTTTTAGACCGTACGTAATAATTCCAGTAAGTACAAGTCCTTTTGTAAATTGCCAAGCGCCTCGTGTGTCTCCCATAATAAAGGATGCCCCTAAAGTTGATATAGGTAAGGTATATAGTACAATATCTCCTATGGATTGAGTTAATCCTTTTTCGAGCATAGTTTCACTAGTGACCTGAGCAGACAACGATATCGAGATAAAGCATAAAAATGCATGTAACAAGACTGGAGAGCTTGCTGTATTTGATTTCATTACATTGAGAATCTTAGGTTAGCGTAATTTATATGATAAATATCATCTATTTTTGCTAAAATAGATTTGAATTCTTAAGTAATTTTAAAGTTTGATGGTTATAAAATGATTATTCAAATAGTCTTATACTGAATATTTAAATTTATACTCATAACATTATGTTATAGTTTCCCATGGTCCTGTAATGGATAAAGTATCTCCATTATCCTGAATATTAACAAACAATGTATTTCCTGAAGGTGAAAATACGATACCTGCAAACTCTGAATCGGACCTTCTATTACAAGCAAAAACCACAACACTACCGTTTTGCTTAATTTGTAAAATTCTATTTCGTTCACCATTATCTTCACAAACCATTAAATCTCCCCAAGGAGTAATTGTTAGGTTATCACACATATTTAGTATGCCTTTACCCATAGATTGGACGTATAATTCTAATGTACCAGCTGTAGACCCATCAACTTCATTACCCTCATCTGGTGAGAGTTGATACTTAAATATTTGTCCGCTTTGTTCTGGACCACCATTTGTACAAGCAAAATACAGTTCATTATTACCAAACCAAATACCTTCTCCTCTTGCAAAACGAGAAGCACCATTATTAAAACCTCTAAATCTTAAATCGTCTGCAGGTGACAATACATTATCTATATCTAGCCATTCTACTTCTTCTGTTTGCCCTACATTAAATGTTTTTTCATCCCAATTTCTAGTATCAAGGCTTGGTTTATTTTTAATGGCTAGAACTTGAAGTCTTCCACCTTGTGCTAATTGTTCAGGCACATTGGGTATGAATCGGTATATTAGTCCATCAGGTCGATCCTCAGTCATGTAAACAATACTTGTGTTGGGATCTACCGCCATTGCTTCATGATTAAATCGTCCCATCTCAACTATTGGTGTAGCAGTAACTAATCCTGTATCTAATGAATGTACTTCAAATACAAAACCATGATCTTTTCGTGTATTTCCTCCAATAGTTGTAACATCTTCCTCGCAAGTTAGCCAACTGCCCCATGGAGTAATACCTCCTGCACAGTTTCGATAAGTCCCGGCTAAACTTAAATGTTGGTGTTCAACTTCCCCAGTAGATTCGTTGTAAATTAATGTAGTAGTTCCTCCAAGCCCCGGCATTGATAGCCCTCCATCATCATAAAGCTTATTTGTATCAATATTCTGTAACAGTTCATTATTAGATCCAAAAGGGCTGTGTCTCAAAGTGTCAGGACTATTTTCGTGATTTCTAACAATAATTACTTGATCTTGAGTGCTACCTTGAAATGTTCCCATTCCATCTGGTCGTCCTGGAACAAAAAAGCCATCGTCCATCATTTCTCCAGATTTTGATATGATTTTATAAGAAAAACCTTCAGGTAAATTGAGATATTTATTAGGGTCCGGAATAAGGTTCTCTGGAGAATCACAATTAGAATCTATAAAATCTATAGTACAACTCTTTAAAACAACAAAACCAAGAGTTGTCAATGCTATAGTCTTTATAAAATCTCTTCGGCCATTATCCGTTCTTAATTTAGTCATAGTTAGTTAAGTTTAATTGATTTGACATTTTATATATGCTCAAATGCGAATTAAACGGGAGTGAGCATAAATACTATTATAAATATGCAACACGATTCTTAACAAAATTTGAAGAGAATCTAAAGGAAATCTAAAGCTTGCTTAAGCTAAGCCTTGAATGCTTTTAAGAAAGAGGATGTTTCTCGCGTTAATTAGAAGATTGTTTGTTATGAATTGATAATTAGGGCAATAAATTAGAATTAAAGTATTATTAATACCTAAAAAAGAATAATAGATAAGCTTTAATATTTATTAATATGATTATTAAATAAAATCTATCTGAAAGACATGTTGTTTTCCTATTTCGTTAAATCTATATGAGCAAGTAAAGCCATAATAACTACAAATTTTACTAACTATAGAAAGCCCCAAACCAGTAGCTTTTTTATTTGAATTTTCTTTATAGAATCTTTCAAAAAGCCTATCTGGATTAGATATCATTTTTGCTCCTGAGTTTGCAACTTGAACCATCGCACCATCAACTTTAATATGAATCGTACTTTTAGAAGGACTATATTTTATAGCATTAGTTAAGAGGTTATTTATTAAAACTTCCGCTAAGTAAGGATCCATTTTAATGGTCGTTTTTGAATTATGATCAATCTGAAAACTATTTTCTGAAATATCCTCAAAATCCTCAACACGTTCAGTAATCAATTGTTTTAAATCAATTGTTTTAGGTTTTGAGAATTGATCATTATCTATTTTAGCTAGAATGATTAACCTTTTATTTAATTGAGTGAGTCGCTTGACGTCTTTTTGTATAGAAGTAAATTCTTCATATTGTATATCTGAAATATCACTTTTATTTATTATGTTTTCAATCTTAGCTTGCATAATTGCAAGAGGTGTTTGTGCCTCATGAGAAACATCTTCAGTAAATTGTTTTAAATTACTGTAGTCTGTATTTATTTTTGAAATAAGAGCATTAAGCCTATTATTTAAATCATTGAATTCTTCAATATTAGAAGATTCAAAGATAATAGGTTCTCTAGATTCGAGAGAAAAGCTTTTCAATTTATTTAAACTTGTAAAAAAGGGAGCCCATAATTTCTCATTTCTTGATTTATTAATAAAAAATAAAATAACAAAAGCAATGAGAAGTACAGAAATGAAAGAAATGATAATACCAATAAAAATATCCTCAGATTCAATAATCAAAGTTCTAATTTTAATCTGATAGTAGCGATCGGATGATTTTATAGTTCTAGATATCTCTCGGTATAATTCAATTTCTTTTTGCCTAGCATCATACATCATAGTATCCTTTAATACTGTTGGTGTTTTTGTGGCTACTATTTTAATATCAATAATAGGGCTAATTGATATGGGTGAGTTTCCTTTTTGTATGTGTTGTTCGTAAAAAGCGACTTGAGAATACAATTCTTCTTCTGTCTCATCATCTAATAATACTCTAGTATAAATAAACAATGCGATAGCTGTTAAAACCAGTAAAATAATATTCATCATCAAAAAATTGATAGAAGTTTTATGCAGTAGTCGATATGTTTTCTTTGATCTACTCATTTTTATTCAGCCATAAATTTATAACCACTACCATAAGCCGTTTTGATATAACGTGTTCCAGTATCTTTCATTTTCTTTCTCAGATTATTAATGTGTACATATATGAAATCAAAATTATCAAGTAAATCACTATTATCTCCCCAAAGGTGCTCAGCAATTATTTCTTTAGAAAGTACACGTCCTTGGTTAGATATAAAAAACAAAAGTAAGTCATATTCTTTTCGAGTAAGCGTAATTGGTTTATCATTTACATAAGCTGTTCTTGAACGTGTGTCTATACGAATTTCATTAAATATTATAGTGTCATTTCCTCCAAATTTGCCACGCCTTAGAACGGCTTTAATTCTGGAATTAAGCTCGGCCAGATGAAAGGGTTTTGTGATATAATCGTCAGCTCCTAAATCTAACCCTTCTAGTTTGTCTTCAAGAGAACTATTGGCAGATATAATTACGACTCCAACTTTTTTATTGTTTTTCTTAAGCGTTCTTAATACTTCTAAACCGCTACCTGTTTCTAAATTAATATCAAGAATTAAAACATCATAATCATAAAGATCTACTTTTTCCTGAGCTTCGTGAAAATCTGATGCAATTTCGCACACATTACCATCATGTTCAAGATACACTTTTATGGATTGCTGTAAAGCTAATTCGTCCTCGGCTATTAATATTTTCATTAGTCACAAAGTTATGACAATAAAAATAGTAAAGGATTCTTAAGAGATTTTAAAGTTGTGGTGAATAATTATTTTACAGCTACCAGTCTAATTTATTTAAATAAGAATAATATTTTCCAATGAATTATATGAGGCAAATAAAAATACGCTTTAACAATTAAAAATCAGTTATCTACATGATTTAGAGGCAATTTCGTACCATTGTTGATGTAAAGTCAAATCTTGATAATCTAAAATTTTTAAAGTAATATTAATTTTTAAGTTCTATACTTTTATTGAAGTACACTTTTGGAGTACCAATATGTCGCTATATGTAGGTATAGGTGAACAAGTATATTTCTAATTAACTGATAATTAATTGGTTTTATCTGTGCCCAAAAGGTTCATAAACCGGAGGTCGTGCACTCCTCTCACTACAGCTCCCTTTGATTATCGAAAAGTTTTATTTTTTTATGCTATTTAAAAATAAAAAAAAACTCTACACACTGTATGTAAAATAAGATATTCGTGTCAAAAAAACTACCTACTAATTAACAAGAAATACAATTGAATTATAACATTTTACACCTCTCTGTTTTCCTATATAACTTTAATTAGAAGTATTTCATTACCTTTTCTTACTTCAAAAAGAATGACGCAAACAACTTCAATTCTCATTGAGGATATCGCTTTAATTTTTAGCCTGTGCTTTTCCTTCTGGAATTTTAGTCGCGGCTAATAGAATCTTAGTTGTTGGCTCAAAAACTCCAAAGACACTTTCTCATTCTCTAAAAAAGACTACTTCTTCCTTGTTTTCTATTAACTTATGATATTATTTTAATTTGTCTCTAAGGTTATGATCTAGAGCTAGCTATAAAAATCCGATATCGAATAATAATTCTCTATCGGATTTTTTTTTAGGATTGAAAAATATAGCTTTCTAAATTACTCAAGAATTAGTTTTTTTGTGTAAGTTTTATCTCCTTGTTTAATCATTAATATATGAACACCTTTATCTAAAGATTCAGTATCTAAAGTAACGCTGTTACTAATTGAAGATTTTTTAAGAATCACTCTTCCCAAAATATCTATGATAGAAACTTCGGTAGAACCGTCTACTTTATTAAAACTAACATTTACATTACCTTTAGCTGGGTTAGGATAAGCAACAATTCCATCTTCAACATCTATAATATCATAGCTGACTATTCGACTGGATTTACAAGAACCTAAATCTTTCCATCTGTTACAATTTCCAGGAACGCAGTTTCCTCTTTTTCTAGACTTCCATCTCCAAAGCTTATTTTTGTGAGACACTCTATCTTTCAGTTTATATTTACTTCCTGATTTCCATGCTGTCGCAGAACAATCATCATCATTGCCCCCACCAGTTGTAGAACCTTTCCAAACTCTAACATAATCTACTTCCATAGTAGATGGGAATCCATTAGGTCTATTAGGCGTAGGAGTTGCTATTCTTGTTCCATTAACATATTCATAAAATGGCTCTCTCAAACCTAATGAAATTACAAGATGTTGTGGTAATTGCTGAAAAATTGATTCTTCGCGATCTGCTGTGCCAACCAATTTGCCATCTATATAAAACTTAATATTTCCTTGTTCCCATAAACAACCGTAAACATGAAAACTATTTCTGGGGTCAAAACTCGGACCATTGCCATTGCCCGTTGAGACTCTCCTGCTTGTCCTTTTCTGAGGTCTAGCATCATCTGCTCGTATAATGTTCCAATCTATAGTATTTACGTTTCGTTGTCTTTGTTGAATTTCAGGAAAATCTATTTCATTATACTTCACTCTTTGCCCATTAATTACTTGAGTGTTTTCACGAATACTATAAGTCCAAAATGCGGGACAAGCACCTGGATGCCTTGGATTCCCTTTCATTCTAACTTCAAAATACCCGTATTTAATTTTTTTCTTACTTCGTATTATCCCAGAGGTAAAATGCAGATTATTTCCAGCTCTTACATGGTTTTCATGATCTATAGTTAATTTTAAATTACCGCCTTGAACTTTAGTATGCCTTGGTTCCCATGACCATGGTCCCCAATCGTTAGGATTATGCTCCCATTTGCTGGTGTTCAAACCATTATTAAACTCATCGGTGAAATCTGGCTGTAGAGTCCAATTTCCAGGCACTCCTACTGGTCTCTGTGTAAAACCTGTAAAAAACACACCTATTGTAAATGCTATAAGTAAATTTATTTTTTTCATTTTAAAATGGATTAAAATTATTGTGTAATGACTTTGTTTAAAAAATTCTTTTTGTCGTCTTAATTAATAAAACACTTGAATTTTTTAAATAAAGCCGCTTCAGTCTACCATTTTAAAAAATAGTAACCTGATAAGACAAACGATTTAGACTTTTTGTGTGTAATCACGGTAACAATTTTTAGTTTTATATCTACTAGTATTCTCAAAATATAAAACCCAATTTGAAAATGTTACCTAACTACAAACGAACAACGAAATTTAAGTTTAGGAAATAAAGTATTTTTTAATTTTTGTCTTTACTTTAAGTACATCACTTCTGTTCATTTTTAAAAAAAAGCAATCGTTATATTCGATGAAAAACATCAAATATTGATCAAATTTTAAAAGATTTAATTAGGTTTTTTTGTTTCGCTCATAATACTTCTGTTTAAATAATTTAGTAATTCTTAAAGTAAATAATGAGCTAAGTATTATAATTACATGCATTAGTTAACTTATAAGCTAAGTTAAACACATTGAGCACGTTATAACACTCATAAATTATCTCAATATGGCACTATTTTATCCCAAAAAAAATAAATTAATTAATATTTTAACATATAAAATAATAATATTTCATTTTTTTAATAAAAAACTTACAATAATGATATTTTAACTAAAAATACCGTAAAATAGATGTGATTAATAACAAATATATTGGATAAGAGATGAAAGAATTCTTGATATGATTTAAAAATAGAAAATAGTAATGATTAGCAGCTATATCTATATAATACCAATTATAACTTAAAACAAGAACACTTGACATTGTGTTTAAATGAACTCATTTTAGGTAAGCCTTTCAAAGACAAAAAAGATATTAATTGCCACTTAGAAGGTGTATATCTAAACCAAACTAATTGCTATGATTATGTTAGAATTTTAAGTCTTTAACAAACTACAATTTAGGGCATTTTAACGGTTCTAAATCCAACATGGTCAGACCCTGAGTTTAGATCCATTCCCATTCTAGCCGATATTCTAAAACTTGCACAATAAGAAGCATTGCACAAAAAAGAACCGCCTTTCATTACCTTTTCTTTTGAATATGGATTATCAGGATTGTAATATTCTAAAGCGCCTTTTGGGTTTACAATATTTGTACTATCTTTTAATGTCTGATAATAATTATGGTTAAAGTTATCTGAAGTTATTTCCCAAACATTCCCAGACATATCATAAACTCCAATAGAATTTGGTTCAAAAGATTTTACTGGTGAAATATATTCAAAACCATCTATAGAATTATTAATAGTTGGAAAAGTACCTTGCCAAGTGTTTGCTTTTTGGTTTAATAATTCAGCGTTATTACCCCAAGTAAAAATGCTTTCCGTATTTTTCCCTTGCGCCGCTGCTTCCCATTCGGCTTCAGTAGGTAGACGCCTATTTGCCCATTTACAATAAGCCAAAGCATCTTCATAAGTAACATGTATCACCGGATAATTCTCTTGACCGCTTATAGTAGATCCTGGCCCTTGAGGTTGCCTCCAATTGGCTCCAATTTTCCAAGTCCACCATTGTCCATAGTTTTGCATATTTACAACCGCATTAACATTTTTATTAAAAATTAAACTGCCTGGTTGTAAGATAGAATCATGAGGTTTTGCCGTGCCTTTAGGTAAATCTTTTTTAATATCTTCCCAATCTATTTTCCTCTCGGCAACGGTTACATAATTTGTTTCATGCACAAAAGTTTCAAATTGTTTATTAGTCACCTCTGTCGCGTCAATGAAAAACCCATCTACCGTAACATAATGTGCTGGTTTCTCTCTCGCCATTGCAAACGGATCTTCAGCTTTTGCGCCTTGTAAAAACGTTTTCCCTTCAACCCAAACCATACCTTCTGGAGTTTCAACTTTTACGGATTCTATTTTTTTTGTAGCTTCATTTTTACATGAAAACATTAAGAATATTATAAATCCTATGCTGAAAACGATATGTTTTAAATGTTTATTTTTTAATGTCATGTATTTTAAATCTAATGTTACACTATAAATCTGTAAAAAAAATATTAATTTCTTATTTCGAAATTTACAAAGAAATTGAATTTATTTGTGTTAATTCTTCTCTTGAAAATTCTACATTATTTAAAGCCAATATATTTTCCTTTAATTGTTCTGGCGAACTTGCTCCTAACAAAACAGAGGTTACCTTGGGTTGACTCAATAACCAAGAAATAGCCATTTGAGATAATTTTTGACCTCTTTTTTCTGCAATTTTGTTCAACGTTTTTATTTTTTGAAGATTATTACTTACGTGCTCTACATCTAAATAAGTATGGTCTTTAGCAGCTCTTGAATGAGATGGAATTCCTTTTAAATATTTATCAGTTAATAAACCTTGTGCTAGTGGTGAAAATGCAATGCACCCTATTTGTTCTTTATCTATTACTTCTATCAAGCCATCTTCAACCCAGCGATCTAAAATTGAATATCTCGCTTGATGAATTATGAAAGGTACTTTTAATGCTTTCAATAGTTTTGAAGCTTCAACAGTTTCTTTTGGTTTATAATTCGAAATTCCTACATAAAGTGCTTTACCTTGTCTAACAATATCTGCCAAAGCAATCATCGTCTCTTCTAATGGAGTGTTTGGATCTGGTCTATGGTGATAAAAAACATCTACATATTCTTGTTTCATTCGTTTAAGACTTTGATCAATACTCGCAATTAAATATTTTCTTGACCCCCAGTTTCCATAAGGTCCAGGCCACATGTCGTAACCTGCCTTTGTAGACAGAAATAATTCATCCCTATAATTTTTAAAGTCTTTATTAAATAGTATACCAAAATTTTCTTCCGCCGAACCATACGGTGGGCCATAATTATTAGCGAGATCAAAATGTGTAATCCCTAAATCGAAAGCACATCTTAAAATGCTTCTAGACGTCTCTAAATGATCTACGAATCCAAAATTATGCCATAACCCCAAAGATATAGAAGGTAAAAGCACACCGCTATTTCCTGAGCGATTGTACTTCATTGTTTTGTACCGCTCTGGTGATGCTTTATAAGTTTCAATATTAGATTTGTCGTTTATAATCATATTTATTTAACTAAAATTCTACGAAAGAAAGGTGTTTCTTTTTTTAGTAAAATTCGCCTCTTACTTTAATAGTTTTTTATCTATTTTAAAGAATCACTACCAGATAAAGATTTTGAAATTACATTAGTTTCATTCTGAAAGTTCTGCTCCCAAATCCAAGATGAGTTTATCATATCATCGAGTGCTTTCTTGGCAGACCATCCTAATTTTTCTTTAGCCAGATTTATAGAAGCATAGAGTTCTGGTACATCTCCATCTCGTCTTGACGTTACTTCATAATTTAATTTAACGCCCGTTACAGTCTCAAATGTTTTTATTACATCCATAACAGAATAGCCAACACCTGTACCTAGATTGAAAATCTCTAAAGCCATTTCTTGCTCTTTATTTAATAATCTTTTCACGGCCAAAACGTGAGCTTTAGCCAAATCGACTACATGAATATAATCTCTTATTGGTGTTCCATCTTTTGTTGGATAGTCATTACCATAAACCATTAATTTCTCTCTTATTCCAGCTGCTGTTTGCGTAATATAAGGCATTAAATTATTTGGAATTCCATTTGGCAACTCCCCTATTTCTCCTGAAGAATGTGCTCCAATTGGATTAAAATACCGCAATGAGATAACAGAAAATACTTTATTCGATCTCGTATAATCTTCTAAAATTTCTTCAGCAATTTTTTTTGTGTTTCCATAAGTTGAAAAAGGGCGTTGCGTTTTATTATTTTCAGTTATAGGTAACGTATTTGGCATTCCATAAACAGTAGCTGAAGAGGAAAAAATAAAATTTTCTATTCCATTATATACTTGAGCTTCTAATGTATTGAGAAGAGAAAAAAGATTGTTTTTATAATATTTTATTGGTTCCTGTACAGATTCACCAACGGCTTTATAAGCTGCAAAATGTATAACACCTTTTGCATCTTTATGATCGCTAAACACTTTGTGCGTTGCTCTAGCATCCTTTAAATCTATTTCAATAAATATTGGAGAAATACCTGTTATTTTTTTTATACGGCTGATAGTGGCTTCGCTAGAATTTGACAAATCATCTAATATGACGACCTCAAAATCACTTTCTAATAATTCAATAACCGTATGCGAGCCTATATAACCACAACCTCCCGTAACAATAATCTTATCTTTCATATTTAAGACTCTAAATAAGTATAAATTAAAGTGCTAAGCTAAAAAAATACGCTCATAAAAACTACTAGTACCTACCAGTTTTTATTTTAAAACTTTATATTATATTTGTTTTATGGCATTAATCATTATTGAAAAGAATTCTAGTACTCCTAGATACAAACAAATTGTAAATTCGATTGAAATGGCCATAATAGATGGGAGATTAAAAAACGGTGATAAATTACCTTCTCTAAATAGCATCAAAAATCAACATTCGTTATCACGTGATACAGTATTAAGAGCTTTCAATGAGTTAAAAGCAAGAGGTATATTACAATCTATTGTTGGCAAAGGTTATTACATTTCAAGTGAAGACATTAATGTTTATCAAAAAATATTTGTTCTTTTTGATGAGTTCAACTCTTTTAAGGAAGATCTTTACAATTCATTCCTTGAGGCTTTAGGTGAAAATGTTCAAGTAGATATTTTCTTTCATCATTTTAATTTGGATGTATTTAAAAGATTAATAAACGACAACAAAAAAATATATAGTCATTATGTTATTATGCCTGCTCATCTAAAAGGTACTGATAAAATATTAAAAAAATTACCAGAAGAGAAAGTTTATATACTAGACCAAACTAATCCTAAATTGTCTCATTTTCCTTCAATATTTCAAAATTTCAAAAAAGATATCTATCAAGGACTTCATAATGGATTATCATTAATAAAGAAATACAAAAAATTAGTCCTCATATTTAATAAAGAAAAACAACCACCAGCCCTTTTAAAAGGATTTAAACTATTCTGCGAACATCATAAAATACCATTCCATATTCTTAATAAGGTAAATAATAATACTCCAGAGAAAGGTGAATTATACGTAATTTTAGATGATAAAAGCCTCATAAAAGTGATTAAAAAACTAAAAGAAAATCGCTTAAAATTAGTTGATGATATTGGAATTATATCCTATAATGACACACTTTTAAAAGAAATTGTAGAAAATGGAATTACAACGATATCTACAAATTTCAATCTTATGGGCAAGCGTTTAGCACAAATGATTTTAAATAATGAATTTGCTCAAATTGAAAACCCAATAGTTTAATAATAAGACATTCTCTATAAAATATTATTGTTTTTTTTTTATTCTAAGAGCTCATAATAATAAAATAGTTAGAGTAATACCAACTATAGACCTACTAATAACATTTTTTGCGATGGAAAAAACTTAAAAAAATAAGACTTTCATAACAAAGTCTCTAATTTATTAGTTCTAGATAAGAGCTTCGATATAAAACATATAGTTGATTTTAAATCTATTTATTCGACTATTCTTAATAAATAGTAAGTCGTAGATAAACATCAAATTTTAAGTCAAAACTTTAAAATTTGAATCTCATATAAAAAAAGTAGTACTCCTCTCCTACTTTACTCTTATACTATCTGGATAATTAAGTGCTTGTTTAGGGTAACCTTTGAGACTATTTTACCTGTGTTTTGTATTAATTTGTAACCAATAAATTAACTATAAAATAAAATATCATGAAGAAAATTTTACTTAACAAATTTTTCCTTTTTTCTTTAATTAGTATAATAGGGATTTCTAAAACTAATGCGCAATTAGATATTGAATACGCATTCGAGGGTACAACGTTTGAGGGTTGGCAACCCCAAGGAGGTACAGGTGCTTTTGTGTCTACTTTTGCAAATAATCCAAACGGAGCGTTAGAAATTAGTTGGACGCCAGGTGCGAATACTAAAAATGTAATAATGTATGGTCCTGCAGAGGTGGCTACATTAGATGCAGATGCTTATAAATTTATGCAAGTGAAAATAAGTAACACTTCTGCGCAAATGGATATTATGAGAATTAGAGTTAGAGTAGCTGGTGGTAGCTTTTCAAATGCTATTGACGTTCCTATAACTGTAGATGCTGCGGGTGTTTTTTCTACCTATAATTTTGAAATAACTAATCCTGGTTTCACAGGAATGTTAGATAGATTCCAAATCGTTTTTAGAAGAAGTGATGGCGATGTAATTATTGATGATATGGCTACAATAGAAGTAGACAATATCTTAGTTTCGACTAGTACAACATTATCAACCCCACAATTCAATACTTTTGAATTTGAAACATTTCCAAATCCTGTTAAAAACAAGTTTAATATTCGCACCACAGAAACTCTAGACAAAGTTGAAATTTTAGATTTATTAGGAAGAACTGTAAAAACGATTAATACTCCAACTCAATCTATAGATGTATCGACTCTAAAAAGTGCAATATATATTGTTAGACTTACATCTAAAAAAGGAAGCTCAACAAAGAAATTTGTTAAAGAATAAATTCTAAAAAAGTTTTGCTTAGTGCGTATTCTACGAGAAAAGAAGTCGCTAATTTTAATTTCTTAAAACTAAAAAAAGACAGTAATTTGCAAATTACTGTCTTTTTTTAGTTTTAAATTATTGCTGTAGATACTCTTTTTTTAACTAGATAATCATCAAGCGCTAAGTGCGAACAATCATGTCCTATTCCGCTATTTTTAATTCCACCGTGTGGCAAGTAAATGGCATATTTCACACCGTTAATTTGAATTTCACCAAATTCTAATTCTTCAGTAAAACGTTCAATTCTTTTATGGTTATTTGTAAATATATAAGAAGCTAATCCATACTCGGTATCATTAGCAAGTTCTAAAACCTCATCGTCTGTATCAAAAGGCATTAATCCCGCTACAGGTCCAAATGTTTCTTTATTAAACAATGTCATATCGTGAGTGGCCCCAGAAATTACTGTTGGTTCAATCCAATTTCCTTTTTCAGGAAGATAATCAGGGATTTTATTCCCATATTCAACCTTACCACCTTTACTAACTGCATCGTTAATAATATCAAACATACGATCTCTATCTTTTCTGCTAGCTACAGGCCCCATGAATACTTCTGGATTTTCTTTAGTTCCAAATCCTATTTTTAACTCTGAAACCTTCTTAACGTAGGCTTTTAAAAATTTATCATAAATATTTTTGTGAACATAGATTCTATTAGCCGCTACGCATATTTGACCAGTGTTTCCAAATTTTAAACCTATGGCTAAATTTAAAGCAATATCAAAGTCTGCATCTTCAAAAACAATAAATGGTGCATTACCACCCAATTCCATGCCTAGTTTTTTTATAGATGTCGTGCTGTCTGCAATGACTCTTTTACCAGTTGCTGTTGAACCAATCATAGTTAACACAGCAGGTATAGTACTTGTCGTTAATACGGTCGCCACATCGCTAACAGGACCAGAAAGTATATTCACAACTCCAGCTGGAAAATTAATGGCATGTAAAATTTCACCAACCATATATGTCGATAATGGTGAAAGTTCTGATGGTTTTATAATTATAGAGCATCCAGATGCTAAAGCAGGACCTATTTTATAGCCAACGTTTAATAGAGGAAAATTCCATGCTAGGTATGCTACAGAAACTCCTGCTGGTTTAACTATGATTTTGTGTGTATGTGTATTATCGTAGTCTGGAATTTGTTCATCTCTCAAATTCTTCATGGCATTGGGATACCATTCCAATGCTTCTGTTAACCTTTGAATATCTTCAAGAGATCCTGCATAGGTTTTACCCATTTCATGAACCATAGCAGTTCTTAATTCCTCTTCTTTTTCTAAAATAGCAGAACGTAATTTTAACATCCATTCTGTTCTTTCTGTTAAAGATAATTTAGACCAATATTTAAATCCTTTTTGAGCAGCTATTAATGCTAATTCTGTATCTGTTTTATTAGCTTGAGCTACTTGCGCTATAACTTCTCCCGTTGCTGGACAAATTACATCTATTTTTTTTCCATCTACACCATCTATTAATTGACCGTTTATGTATAATTTTTTGTAACCGAAATTTTGGGTTTTCATGGGTTTTATAAAATTTTAAAATACTGTATCGTTTACATTTTCATTTTTAGTCGAATATTCAATCAAAACTTGCTCGTCAACTTCGAGCCCTAATCCAGGTGCAGTGGGCACTTCAATCATACCATCTTTCATAATGATCTTTGGATGAGTGAGTCGCTCTCTAAGTCCATTTTCTGTTTGATCATATTCAATCAAAAAATCTGGACACTTCATTCGACCTGGCATGTTTTCTAAATTAGCAATAAAATGTAGTGCCACATGAATACCTATAGCTGTTCCCCAAGTATGAGGTACAACATCAACACCATAAGTACTTGCTAAAGCAGCTATTCTTTTTGCTTCCGTTAACCCACCACTCGCACAAATATCTGGTTGAATAATATCTACAGAGTTATTTCTAAGTAATTGATGAAAACCAAAACGTAAATACTCACATTCTCCTCCAGAAATTGGAATTGAAGTTTTACTTCTTAACTCGCTGTACTGCTTATAGTATTCTGGGGAAATTGGTTCTTCAAACCAACTAATATCAAACGGTTCTATTTTTTTACATAATGCTAATGATTCTCGAAGCGTATAGGCATGATTAGAATCAATCATTAATTCTATATCTTTTCCTAGCAATTGACGCATTTTCTTCACATTTTCATAATCTTCATTAACACCAAGTCCTACTTTCATTTTAATAGCCTTAAAGCCTTGAGATTTGTATAGCGCTACTTCTTGCTCAAAATCACGAGAAGGATTATTATGATCTGTAAAATAGAGGCCAGTAGCGTATGGTTTTATTTTTTTTCTATGAGCACCACCTAAAAGAGTCGATATGGGTAAGTTAAGAATTTTCCCTTTCAAATCCCAAAGTGCTATGTCTATAGCACTTATTGAAGCCACTAATATTCCACGTCTGGCATAATCCAAAGTTTTTCTGTACATGGTATTCCATATGACTTCATTTTCTAGTGGATTTTGACCTAAAACATGTGGTTCTAAAAACTTAATTCCGGCTTCTAAAATATTTGCTGGCCCATAGCCTTCTCCCCAACCAAATTGGCCATTAGAAGCAGTTACTTTTACCACACAAATACAGCGTTCAGAATATTCCCATTGTGAAAAGAAAAAACTTTTTGACAATTTATCTTTAAGGACGAACGTTTCTATTTTTTCAATAGTCATAGTTGAATAGAGTTAGTTAAATAAAAAATTATAATTATTACGCAAAGTATTTATGGTCTATTTTCAACAACTAAAACTTTCAAATTATCTATAAAAAATGTTTGTCTACCTGTTATTCCTACATTATCATTATTTCTAAAATTAAAAATGATATTACCATTAAGTGTTGCATCATTGGTAAAACTTCTCTCTACTGTAAACCATTCTCCTGTTACTGGCGTATTAAATAATATGGTCTCGTTAACTGGGTCTCCACCAATTACTCTATTAAAAATACCATTAAATTGTGAACCTGGTTCCATATAAATATCGAAAGTTAGCTTGTGGTCTCCAGCGGCAATAGCAGAATTTGGGATCAAAGTATTAGATAAACTCAAAAAACCAGCAACTAGTGGCATGTCTGCATCAAACTTTAAAGAAGCGTCTCCGTTGCTTGATCGCTCTGTACTGCGATTAAGTTGTAAAGTACCATCACTATTAGTAGCGTTAGCCAAATCATTTCCACCTCCACCTACGAAAAGATTATATCCTAGAGTGTTTACATTTCTATCATTATTTACAGCATTTTCAAAACTTGGATTTGAAGCCGGCTGTAAAACGTTTCTAAAAAATGGATCTACAGGTACGCTTGTAAATGTATTTAGTGTTCTCATATCTACAGATGTTATTGTAGTTCCGGCATAAGAAATAGTTACAGTATCTGTGTTATATATAAGCTCCGATAATGTTAAAACTACAAGTGTTGCATCTGTCGTGTTTATAGCAACCGTATTAACTGTTATATCACTATTAAAAATACCATTAACAGCATTTACGGTAAAGTCGGCTTCAGATCCTGAAACATCTGCTAACTCACCATTTACCCTAAATTGAATTATATTGGTTCCAATTGCTTCTCCATCATCAACCGCATTTCCATTTCCAGAAATGACATAAGGTTGGGTTGATGGTATAACTTTGATAATGTAAGGTAGCGTTTTAGTTTGCTCTGCTGCTCTTAATGTGAGCCCACGAGCATCTCTTGTGGCAGTAAGATCTACCAAAAACTCTCCTAATCTATTGTAGGAAACCTGAACGTTCTCCTCTGTACTATCTTCTGGACTGCCACCATTAAAATTCCAAATTCTGCTGTCTGGATTTCCAATTGTTGTTAAGTCTGTGAATGTTAATATACTTCCTGCTTCAATGGTAATCGTTTGAAAACCTGATGTGTCTGAACTATCCGGATTTTGTGCCGCAGTTAAAACGCCAAGTTGCTGACTTCCATCTTCGTTAGAAATTCTGGCTTCGGCATTAATATCTTCAAAAACTTCATATTTAAAAGTTGTTTCTAAAGCCCAATTAGCGCCTTCTTGTACAGCTGTTTGCCCGAGATAGTTAACTTGTTTATCAAAAAGCTGTTTAACTTTTACCTCTTTTAAACCAGGCTCTTGAAATAAAAAGAAAATTTTACTTTCACTACTAGATCTTCCTGAACCAGAAATAAATGCGCTTAAATTCAAACTGTCTTCTGGCTTAAATGTAGGTTTTAAAATGGCCATGCCGGTATCTATCGTCCATCGTCTAGAGTTTATGCCCTGAGAAACATCTGAAATAGAGCTAAAATCGTTAACTGCAATAGGTATTTCTAAAGCTATTGTAGTTTCATCTAATTGTCCAATTGCCGATGTAAACAATTGCGCCTTAGAAAATGGGTTAAAATTACCATCGTCTCTATCACAACCAAATACGGCGAGTAAAATAAGTAATAAAATGCTATATTTTTTCATAATGAATGTCGTATTAAAACCCGTTATTATTTATAACCTCATTCTCTGGAATAGGAAGAAATCCTTCGTTATTATTGTAATTTTGAGCAGAGCCACTAAACTCTGTATAGATAACATCTAAATTACCTGGAGGATTTGCTGGATCGAATAGTTGAATTGTACCATTTGTTCTTGTTAATTGACTACCACGTGCAAGTTCTGCATTAGGAGCATTGTAAGAAATAGGCTGGTACTCTCTAGATGATAGATCGGCAAAACGTTGAGTCGCTATATTCCATCGTCTTAAATCTATTACTCTTGTTGCATGACCTTCAACAGATAGCTCTAATGGTTTCTCTATAAACATTAGATGATTCATAAGTGTATTTTGGTCGTAATTAATTTGGTCGAAACTTGCTACTGGTGTTCCAACTCCTAATTTAACTAAGCCCCATCTGTCCCTTAATGTATTAAGCAAATCAATAGCTTCAGATATTCGATCTTGAGAGATGTAACATTCAGCTAAATTTATATAAGCTTCAGACAACCTATTAATAACAACATTCTTTCCAGACTTATTTCTATCTCCAGAAGACGTTTCGGTTTCTTTAGTTGCAATATCGTGATTTGCGTATTTTTTAAACATTGAGATGATAAAGTTGTTGTTTCCACCACCAAGATTACCCGCTTGTAAAGCATTGGGACTTAAATAAAAAGGAGTGTCTAAATCATCATTTAAAGCGACCATTGCAGAAGCTCTCATTGAAACACGCCTTGTAACTAAAGATCCATCACCAGCAGTTATTGTATTCCTTGGGTCTAAAGGGTCTACATTCTCGTTTAAATATTCTAAAATTAACCACGATGCTGGTAAAAAACGTTGCTGACCACCAAAGGCAAAAGGAGCTGTACGAGCTGCAAGTCTATTATGTAGGCTATTTTCATCAAACGGATTATCACCCACATTAATATCTATAGTATAAGGAATTTCAAAAATAGATTCGCTATTAAACTCACCTGCTGTAGTAAACATTTTACTCATATCTGTCTCTAACTGATAGCCATTATCATTAATTACTTCTTCATAAAGTCCTTCGGCTGTCGTTATAGCTTGAGAAGTACCTTCATATAAGTAACTATTAGCCAAAACCATTTTTGCTGTTCCTTTTGATACTCTTCCAAGCTGAGTTATTTCAGAAGGTGCTGGTAAATGTTCAATAGCTTCCTCTAAATCATTTCTAAAAAAAGTTCGCACATCTTCTGATGAAGATAGGCCAATATTAGCATTATTGATGTCTGACTCATAGCGTTCTCTAATAATTACGTTTCCATTATTAAAAGTTGAATGTAAATAAAAATGATACAATCCTCTAAAAAATAAGGCTTCGGCACGTTGTTTGTTCCATTCTGCTATATCAATATTTGAAGTAATTGTAGGCTCGATAAAATCTAATGCAAAGAGTGCTTGATTAGCAAAAAACACACCACGGTATAATGCCGCCCATTTCCTAGATATTTCCCGAGTGCTTGAGTTATACTCATTTCTGTACCATTCTAATCTATCTATAGGATTGTTACCGCCATTACTTCGGTTTCCAACAGAACCTTCGTCAGAACGCAAAGCATCTTCTTCTAACATTAGAACATAATGATGAAATAATGTATTGTAAACACCATTAATAATTTTATTAGTATCCTCCAATGAGGTTATAGCTTCTGGAAACTGGGGTGAATTTGGATTTGGCTCTTCTAAATAATCATCACATGAAACAACAACTAGTAGACACATGATTGAAAATAGTATATTTATTTTTCTCATTTTATTAAAAATTTAATCTTAAACCTAAATTATAACTAGCTGTAATTGGTATTATCCCTCTATCTAAACCTTTTAGCTGAATATTATTTCCACCAACTTCAGGATCTAAACCAGAATACTCTGTTAGTGTTAATACATTTTGTGCATTAGCAAAAACATTAAATTTTTCAAGACCTAAATTATTAGTAAGATATTTAGGAAAAGAATAGGAAACAATGATATTACGCAATCTTATAAATGAACCATCCTCAACAAAGAAATCTGTATCTGGTCTAAAGTTATTTTGCCTTGGAGATCTTCCTCTAAAAGTTGGTATATCTGTATTTTCATTAACTCCAGGTATGAACTGATAAATTAAATCTCTAGATCTCCTATCATTCAATGCATTCGCTCTGGTAGCATTATATACCTCATTACCTACTGAAGCGAACCAGTTAGACGCAAAATACCAATTTTTATAAGTTAAAGAAAGATTTAAACCCATTTCAAAATCTGGCAAACCACTACCGCCATAGATACGGTCACCTTCATTTCTAATTTGTCCATTCCCATCCGTATCAACATATTTTAAATCTCCAACTTCGGCACTGGTTCCAAAAGCATCATTATAAACATTAACCTCGTCTTGGGTTCTTAGTAACCCATCTGTAGGAAATACTAAAAATGCACCTGCCTCTCTCCCAACTTGTAGCCCATTAAAAAGAGATTGCCCATCACCAAACACAGGAAAAATATTTCCAAAAAGAGAACGCTGTACATTATCTTGAATACGGATAACTTCATTTTTATTAGCCGCAAATGTGGTTAATATATTCCATCTTACATTACCCGTTTTTGGCCTGTATCTTGCAGACAGTTCAAAACCACTGTTTTTCATATCTCCAATATTACGGGGAGTAAAACGTTGTCCTGCGAACAAATCGCCAATAGTAACAGCACCAAAACTTGAAGGAATAACGGTATTAATTAATAAGTCATTTTTATTACCGTTGTAATAATCGGCTGTAAATGTTAATTTATTTTTAAAGAAACTAATATCAATTCCAAAATTTCTTTGTGTACTTACCTCCCATTTAAGGTTTGGATTCGCAAATCTACTTTGTCCTATTCCAGGTGATAGTGTGGCTGAGTTGTCTGAAGGGTTTTGAAATACAGCATCAAAACCAGTAATTACAATATTTTGGTAAGAATTCGCAGCAATTCTATCATTTCCAGTAGTTCCTATACTAGCTCTTAACTTAAAATTGTTAATAGTAGATTTGATTTTATTCCAGAAATTTTCTTCTGAAACATTCCATCCTGCAGAAACAGATGGAAAAAAAGCAAATCTATTGTCTTTGCTAAATTGGTTTGTCCCATCATATCTTCCACTTGCACTAAATAAATACTTCCCATCGTAGTCGTAAAGCATTCTTCCAATGGTACCAATTCTTTTTATTCTATGGTCTGGTGCAACAAAAGGCACACCTCTATTTAAAAGACCAAAAGAAGTTGCGTTAGCTTCGATTGTACCTAAAGATAAATTTGTAGGACTATCAAAACTTAAACCTTGCACAAATGCACCTATTGAAGTCAAGTTGTCTTCTTCTACGGAAGCCAAAGCTAAAGCGGTAACATTGTGCTTTCCAAATTTCCTATTATAATCTAAACTTCCATTCCAATTTATTAAAACACGTCTTTCTCTAGATTCGAATACGAAGTTATCGAATGCTGTTTGCTGAGGATTTCCTGCTTGATCAAAAGTTAGAAAAGGAGGTTGTACCTGTTTTTCGTTTTGATGTGTAATAACAGCACTCATTAACGTTTTTAATCGTAAATATTGATTAATTTTATATCCAATGTTAGAAGTTCCCTCAAATCGATATCTTCCCAGAGCACGTGTTCTTGTTAATGCTCCCAGAAGCTGATTAATATTACTTAAACGTTCATCACTATCATCTACAACATCAATATTATCTGGATCGACACGCTCTAAATAAGGAAATGCTCTTTGAGCTAATAACAAAAGATTAAAATTAGGTCGCTCTCTATCATCTATAGTAAAGCCAAATGTATTATCAAAGGTCCATCTATTTTTGAAAGCTCTTAAATTCGCTCTAAGATTATAGCGTTTTAATCTGGAATTAATAACATTACCTTCTTGATTAAAATAACCTAAAGTAACACTGTAATCTGAATTATTTGATCCACCAGAAATATTAAAATTATATCTTTTAATCATTGCAGTATTTTTTACTACTAAGTCCCTAGGTTCATTATCATTTAATAAACTAAATCTGTCTGATCGTGCTGGAGAAAAAGGTGTACCACGACTTTGGTCGTTAAGATCAAAAAATATTTGTTCTTCTGTGTTCATTAGTAATGTCTTTCTGGTGATAGATTGAACACCTTCACTAAAGTCTAAACTTACTTTAGTTTTTCCACTTTTACCTCGTTTGGTTGTAATTAGAATAACACCAGCAGCTGCTCTAGTTCCATAGATTGATGCAGAAGCCGCATCTTTTAGAACGTCTATTGTTGCAATTTCATTGGGATTTAAACCTGGATCACCAGATTGAGGAACGCCATCCACAACAAATAAGGGGTTATTTGAACCCGTTAATGAAGATACGCCTCGAATTAAAATACTTGAACCTTCCCCTGGCTCACCGCTATTAGCGGTTACACTTAATCCTGCGATTTGCCCCTGTAAAGAAGTACTTATATCTCCAGTTATAACATTTTCTATTTGATCTGATTTCACTTGAGAAACGGCCCCAGTAAGTTCTTTCTTTTTTTGTGTGCCATATCCAATTACAACAACCTCTTCAAGACTACTAACGTCTTCAATCAAAACAATATTAAGAGATGATGATTTTGTAATTATAGATTGCTCCTTCATACCAACATAACTAAATATGAGGGTCTTCCCAATAGCAGATCTTATGGAATAATTACCATCAAAATCTGATACCACACCTATGTTGCTATCTTTCAATAAAATATTTACTCCTGGTATGGGCACATTATCCTCACCTGTAATAACACCTTGAACAATAATTTCTTGTGAATAAGTGCTCGCACTGCAAAATAATGCAAAAAGGATAATTAATTTAAGTCTTACTTTTTGAGTATTGGTTAATAGGAGTTTAATGTTCATTAAAGTTAGGTTTAAATTTTAGTTATCAGCAAAGATTGATTTTCGTTTAAGATTTTATTAAAACTTCATTATTTTTTCTATAGATATTTCCTTATCTGCATTTATACGAAGCATATACATCCCACTCTGAAAGTTTGATACACTTATTTTGTGAGTAGTTAAATCTTTCGCTTTAATCTTTTTTATTGATTTTCCTGTTATTGTTAAAATTTCAATTTCTAGGTTTTCAACCTGAGTTTTAAACTTGAAATTAAGATAATCTCTTGTAGGATTAGGTGAAATTGACACAAGATTCTCTAAAATATCATCTACTCCCAATACTGGAATTCCAAATAAGTTTTCATATCGAGGAAGATCCCCATTGTTCCAAAGTGCTTCATGTGGATGTGGTCTGTCATGATCAAACCAACAAGGTTTAACATTTTTAAAATCTGATACCCAATCTACTCCTTTTATTAAAAGATCATTAACAATTTGTTCAGCATTAGGTAGTGTACTTCTTATGTTTGTGATTTCTCCAGGATCGTTTATTATGTCGTATAACTTCCACCCCGCAGTGGTTGTATTCCCTCCTTTTTTACTAATCTTGTAATTACCATTCATAATTGCACCATTATGAAATCCGTTTTGTGGGCGCATTATATAAAGTGATTCCCCTGGTCTTGAGTCTTGATTAGTAATAATGTTATTCATAATACTCTTACCATCTAATAATTTACCAGAAGGACTCGGCACTCCTGCTAAGTCTAAAAATGAAGGATATAAATCTAACGATGAAACTAAGTGATCATAAGTTTGACCAGCTGGTAATACATTTGGCCAATGAAATAGCATTGGTACTCGATGTCCACCTTCATTTACACTCCCTTTCCCTTGAGATAATGGATAATTTACTGCTCCTGCTTGTCTAAGTTTTCCACCGTTATCACTCATAAAAATTATTAAGGTATTATCCAAAATATTATTAGCAACGAGTGCATCCTTTACTAAGCCAACCCCCTCGTCAACAATACTAACCATTGTGGCGTATATAAGACGATCTTCTACTAAAGCATCTCTATATTCTTGTGCTGTACCATTCCAACTACCAGGGATATTAGCATTTAAAACATCTGGACTATTAGCTACTACCGTTGAAAATGTACTTCCAGGAGTTCCATCGCCATTAGCATTATTAAATGCTGTAATTTTATCTTGAGGAGCTTGCAATGGCGTATGTGGCGCATTATATGCCAAATACATAAAAAATGGATCTGTATCTGCTGCATGATTACCAATGTAACTAACAGCTTCATCAGTTAAAATATCCGTTAGATACTCGTTGTTTCCAAACTCACTAGGATTTACATAATCTGTATTTCTCAACAAAGGGACACGGTATTCGTTAGTTGTCGTTCCTCCATTATTTATCCACTGAGGTTCGTAATCTGATTCAAAATATTGATGACCACCTCCAAGCATACCAAAGAAATAATCAAAACCTCTATTGTTAGGTATAAACTGAGTATCGACACCTACATGCCATTTACCAATTGCAGCAGTGCTATAATCGTTTTCTTGTAATACTTTACTAAAAAACTTCTCGTTAGTTGTCACACCATCTTGCGCTGCTACAGTATTAGGTAAATTATACTGAGCACAAATCCTGTGTGGATATACACCAGTAAGTAAGGCGGCACGACTGGGTCCACAAAAAGGGTGTGCTACGTGTGCATTTTTTGCGATGACTCCATTTGCAGCTAATGCGTCAATCTCCGGTGTAGGCACTACACCATATTCTACAGGGAAATTTGCTGGCCTATTAAAGCCTACATCAGTATAACCAAGATCATCAACAAAAATTAAAACTATGTTTGGTCTTGTTCCATCTGTTTGTGCATCAATTTTGATCGCAAATACAAGCAAAATTAAAAGAATAAAAAAATTTAAATAAGTGTTTTTCATAATCCTATATTATTATTATTTTTTTAGTTTGTAAGTTTGTTTTAGATAAAACAGAAATAAAATAAACGCCACTTTCTAAATTATCTATTTGAAAATTAAAAGGTTCTGATTCCTTTTTTAATTCTATTATCTTTTTTCCATTTATAGAATAGATAATTATACTTTCTACATCAGGAGCAGATACTGTAGCATAACTTTGTAATTTTCTATTTATCGGGTTTGGAAATAGCTTAAATTTAATATCGTTTAGATTGACATCGTCTACACTTAATGGAGCTTCTGAAAGCTTTATTAATAAGTCATCCAAATAAAGAGTGCTTAATCCATTTGAAACATCTACTGGTCTAATCCTAACCCTTAACCTAGCATTATCACCAGAATTTGTGATATTTGAAAAATCTTGTGCCATAGTAACCCATTTGCTTTTTTCTAAACCAGAGAGATCAAAATTCAAAATACTACTTGGATCATCTAATACTATTTGTAAATTTTTTATAGAACTATTAGGTTCTAACCATAATTTAAAAGAAAGATTATAGTTTCGAGCCTCAAGATTTACTGATTTAAAAGGTGAGAAAGCTACTGCATTATTAGGTAGCAATCCGTTATGTTCAAATTTCAAAGAAGTATCCCATCGATAAGATTTTTCACTTGTTTTACTAATAAAATTTGATGAGTTATTTGGAATAAACCAGTTCTGCTCAATTCCATCAATATTAATTGAACTTTCAAAGCCAAAAAAGTCTGAACTAAGAAGGTTTTTATTCTCCCAAATACGCACGTAATCTATTTCATATTTGGCCGGAGTTAATAAATCTAATCGTTCTGGAATACCTAGCCACGGAAAAGTTTCAGAATCAAACCAAATCCAATATGGAACATTAGTTGTCCATCTATCTTCACCTAATTCTGATCGAAGTACTGTACCTTCAGGATGCAATATACCGTTTATATATATTTTAATGTACTCTGATGTCCATTCAAACCCATACACATTAAAATCTTCTGCAGTATTATGTTCTACTTGTATATTTCTGGTATGAGCTGGTCCATTACCATTATACGAATAATATGGGTTATTAGGATTCCAGCTTATCAAATTAAATTTAAGTCGTTTTCTCCAGTTAATACTGGCTTCGCCTGGATCTGTATCCCCAAACATTTCAAACATGTCTAATTCAGACTGAAAGCCTGTTGTCCAGAAAGAACTTGTTACTTCAGCTTTCGCTGCTTTGCTCCTAATCTCCATGTAACCGTAATGAAATTTTTTCCTACTTATAACCGCAGCAGTGGTTATATTTTCATAAGCTACACCGTTCTCGGTTATGTCTGAAAATGGAAAACCAGGATCCCACTTCGTTAAAATTTTAAGTTTATTATCTTCTACTATAGCATTTTGTGTACTAAATTGAGAAGGTGCTCTACCAATAAAATTAGATTTATAAATACCATTCTCACCTTGTATTTGCCATCGTGTTCCATCTAAAAAACCATCATTAAACTCATCACTAATTTCTGTATTTAATTCCCAATTACCTGTATTAGATTGATCTGAAAGTGGAAAGTGTTGCGCATCACTAATTGTAAAAAACAGAAACATCATTAATAATAACCCACTTTTTATTTTTAATAGTTTATTATCGTTAACTAATCTCATGATTGGAAGTTTTAGAATTTTAACAAATTTAAAATTTACTCGCGAAAAAGGTTAAGTGTAAATTAACTTCAACTAACACAGAATTAACTTATTCTTAATATAACTATAACCTAGTTTATAAATGTTTTTTGTTTGTGGCCTCCCATATACTCTTAATATCTTTTTAGATTTTAAATATAATACGCCTGGTAGCGCCTTCTGGGACACCAAAATAATTTAAATTGATCTCCCAATGAAATGTGATCACTCATAAATATAAATTTATGAATATGTTTACCCAACGTAGAACATAGAAACTTTCTGTTTGTTAAAAACAACAGAAAAATATAAAATTTCAGAAACTAATATTAAGAAAGTTTATTTTACTGTTTTTAACTCTTTTCTCATCTCGACCAGCCAATCTTTCATTTCGGCGTATGTCTTCCCTGTAATTTCAGAAAGTTTATTGTGAAACACTTTACTAGCTTCTTTAGTTATTCCTTTTTTTTCGTCTTGAGTAATATCTCCTGCTTTAAAAGATTTGTTACTAGAAATGTAAGCACTTACCATCTCCATTCTAATTTCGGAAAGTTCAACCTGTTGCTTTTTATCTAAATTAAACTCTTTTGCCGCAGCTTCAACATAATGATTATTTTGTCTTTCTTGATATTTATTCTGACCGTAAACAACTGTAAATGTCACAAATAAAAGTAATGTAATAAGTATTTTTTTCATTGTAATTATAATTTTAAAGGGTTTATTTTTTTGTTATCATTTTCTTTGCCAAACTCTTATATATTCTATTTCAAAGTCCACAACACCATCTTCTTTTTCCCCTTCAGGGCTTTTAGCTTCGAGCTCTTGTTTAGATTTTGGAATGTCATGCCAAGGAAAGACTTCTTGATCTATCCAAAGACTTATAGGAGTCGTAGCAACATATCCATTATAATCGTCTGGCAGATTTGTTTTTGTTCTATTTTCTTTCGCCCATGCGGTAACTTGATCTGCAGAAACTTCAGAAAACAACTTCCCATCTATAAAGTATTTAACACCCGTTTTATCCCACTCAATTCCCCAAACATGAAAATCATCAGCAACTCTAAAGCCAACATCCTTTTTTTCTGTATAAGTTGGTTTACCAGTTACCGGCTTATTCCAATCTCTTATAGACCACCACAATTGACTATCTAAATGTAATTTATTAGGATTTCCAGTGCCTCCATAAAGCTCAAAAAAATCAAACTCAAGTTTTTTTCCCATTGACCAAAAAGCACTCGATACAGGAGCATCTGCAGCTTTACTTTTTATCTCCATGTATCCATACTTAAATTCTCTACGCCCAATAAAACATGCTGTTGTTATATTTTCATAGGGTAAAGCTTCTCCAAACACAGGTTTTCTTATTTCTTTACTAAAAGGAAAATCTGGCTCCCAACGTGTCTCTAATATAAGTCTTCCATTTTCTAGCCTATGGTTGCGCCCAGAAAATTGAGAAGGTGCTCTTCCTTTCCATACTTTCTTATTCGGTTTATCTGGATGCTTATAAAACGGAGTTCCATTCTTAAATTTCCCAACGATATACCATTTATCTTCATCAATTTTGTCTGCATTGAATTCATCACTAATTTCTGTATTTAAGAACCAATCATTTGTATTATTTGGATCAGAAACAGGATACACGTTAAGCTTTGAAGTATCTCTATACTCTAAAGAATCCTTTTGCGTTTTGCACGCAAAAAAGAAACATAACAATAAAGTAAAAAAAACAGACTTCATATAGTTGGTTTTTAATTATTTGTGATTTTTTTTATTAAATTCACAAAACAATTCTTACAAATTTAAGAATACTCCTAGCACTTAGTATTCTTTTAATTTACCCGCTTATAAATAGAAATTACCCTAGAATAAATGAGCTAGTACACAAAGGTAAAATAATGCAACAAGAAGATAAATACTATTAATAGTAATTCACATACAATGATTTTCTTTGAATTCAAGTCCTTTTAATAAAGAATATTTGTTATCCCAATTCTTAACATCAATTAATTTTATAATTAACTAAATTTGAAAATGAGCTTACCTAAATATTTTATAAGCTGTGATTGGGGAACAAGTAATTTTAGACTTCGTTTAGTTAAAACTGAAACTTTAACTGTAATATCTGAGCATATTTCTAACAAAGGAGTAAAAGTACTTTATTCTGAATTTCAGCAACAGAAAAAGCTTAACCAATCAGATTTTTTCTCAAACTATCTTATGAGTCAAGTTGTATTGCTTCCTACACTCCATCAAAGACATTTAATTGTTTCGGCAGGTATGGTGACAGCAAATATTGGATTACATGAACTAGATTATGCAAAAATGCCTTTTGGACATAATGGTTCTACATTGAATTTCAAAAAAATGAAGTTGAAAAATGAAATTGAAATCCTTCTAATATCTGGCGTAAGAGACGATAAAGGGATGATGCGCGGAGAAGAAACACAAGCACTAGGTCTTATCGACTATATAGAAAATGTGTCTTCTGAAGCTATTTTATTATTGCCAGGCACTCACAGCAAGCATTTAATATATAAAAACAATGAATTTACTGAGCTAAAAAGCTATATGACTGGAGAACTCTTTGAAATAATTTCACAAAAAAGTATTCTCACAAATTCAATTATAAAAAAAGAAGAAATTATTAATGATGCATTTGTAAAAGGTCTAAAATTAGGAATTAAAGGAGCGTTTACTTCTAGTTTATTTTCTATTAGAGCTAGTGATTTATTAGGTAATTCAACAAAAGAAGATAACTATTATTTTTTAAGCGGATTAATAATTGGAGACGAACTATCTTACTTAAAAGATGAACAGAGAACCGTGTTTTTAGCTTCACCAAATCCTTTATTAAATTTATATAAAATAGCCCTAGAGCACATTCTAAAATCTAAAAACTACAAAGTATTTGATAATGCTACAGCAGAAAAAGCAATACTTATTGGGCAACAAAAAATCTTAAAACTTTATGAGTAATACAAAACCATTTTCATGGGAATTATATAACCAAGCTCCAATTATTGGAATTGTTAGAAACATGCCTCTAAGTATCGTATTAAAAATTGCACAAGCATATGTGGATGCTGGTTTAACAACTATAGAGATCACAATGAATACTAAAGATGCTTCCAAAATAATATCAAAATTAATACATCAGTTTCCAAATTTAAATGTTGGAGCGGGTACGGTATGTACAAACGAAGATTTAGATAAAGCTATAGAGGCCGGTTCTCAGTTTATTGTTACGCCCATAATTAACGAAACCCTTATTAAAAGAACGGTATCACAAAATATCCCTATTTTCCCTGGAGCATTTACACCAACCGAAATTCATAAGGCATGGTCACTTGGCGCTTCTGCAGTAAAAGTTTTTCCTGCCACTCAACTTGGAGTACAATATATCAAAGATGTATTAGGGCCATTAAATACTATAAAATTGTTACCTACTGGAGGTGTAACTATAGATAATATAAAGTCATTCTTCGAAGCTGGAGCTGTTGGAGTTGGCATGGGAAGCTCTTTATTAAACAAAAATTATATTAATAATGCCGATTTCAAAGGACTTAAAAATCATTTTGACAAAATAAAAATTGAAATAAATAATTTTATAAAAAATTGATAATCAAATTATTAAATCAAAAAAAACAACATAATTTAACCACAAATTGTTCTTACTATTGTAAACTTGTTAAAAAAACCCTGCAAACATTAACATATTATCAAATTTAGTTTAAATAATTATCAAATTATTTTTTTTATATTTGAGAACTATGAAACTGGTTATAAATAATAAGGACACACTTCAAAACAAGAGGCTTTCAATTAAACGGAAACAAGACCCTTGCCTTGACTCTGCTTGGCATTATCATGCAGAATATGAACTCTTATATATTTCTAACAGTTTTGGTATTCGCTTCGTTGGTGATGATGTTTCCCCTTTTAGCCCAGGTGATTTAGTATTAGTTGGTAGCTATCTACCTCATTTATGGCGAAATGACATGACGTTTTATAAGAATAAAAATAAAAATTATTCAGTACAAACTATTGTAACCAAGTTTACTAAAGATTTTTTAGGTGAAAATACGTTTGATAATCCAGAATTTTCAGATATTAATAAATTATTGATAGATTCTAAATATGGCATTTGCTTTGGTAATAATGTAAGTGAAGTACTTAAAAAAGAAATTGTAGAATTACCTACATTATCTCGTCCAGAACAAAGTATTCAATTGCTAAGCATATTATATCAATTAGCAACAACAGCAGATAAATCTTTTTTATCTTCAACAGATATGAGACAGTATACTACAGAACAGTCTTATAGAATAGATAATGTAATTAAATACATATCTGATAATCATGCATTAAATATTGGTTTAAATGATGTTGCAGACGTTGCATGCATGACGACAAATTCTTTTTGTCGTTTTTTCAAAAAAATGACAAATAAATCGTTTACTCAATTTTTAAATGAGGTACGTATAAGAAATGCATCCCGTATGTTAATTCAAGATAATGTCTCTATATCTACAATTTGTTATTCCGTTGGTTACAATTCTATCACCAATTTCAATAAACAGTTTAAACAAATAATGCATACTACACCCAAAGATTATAGAGATTCTCTATAGTTATTTAATCAAGTAATTAAACTAGTAAATTGCTATTGTAATATTTTATTTTAAGATAAATTAAAACTACACTCCCCAACTTCTCTATATTTATTTTTAACCTAAAATCGTTAGAGCTATTTACACTTTAGCTTTTTATCCTTTTACATTTCAATACCATTTTAACTTTGAAATCGTATGTTACTATATTGAATAGTGATATTAGCGTAGTAAAATGAACTACCTCGAGGCAGAGCCATCGAGGTATCAAAACAATCGGAGTTGATCCGAATGTAATTTTTCATAATCTGAATTTCCTTGATTTTGAAGATATTTTTTTATCACTTCTTCATTTGCATACTGACCAACTGTGTTAACATAATAACCACTTGTCCAAAACTTTCCACCCCATAAAAATC
>CALGLR010000071.1 GCA_937959395.1 uncultured Flavobacteriaceae bacterium
TAAATTTATTAGACACATTATACTCAAGTACAACTCAAAAAATAGCTTAGAAATTACAAAATATAAAGAAATAAGTAATTGTAAAATATAATATTGAATGATTGACCAAAATATTATTCCGATGAATAATGCGGGTTAAACCTTAAATCACCACTCGCCGAAATAGTATTAATGATGTTTTAGAAGTTAATAATTCTGGATTCTTGTATTGAAAACACCCCTATAGTCCCCTCGAGGGGACACACTCAGTCGGTCTACTGAAATCATAATTATTAAGCAAATACATCATGAGGGTGCCATTTTGCCGTTCTGTTCTAATTTACATATGAGTAAATGTCCCCTTGAGGGGACTACAGGGGTGTAGGCAAGAGTAAATAAATGTTCTTTTGAACGTAAATGGGGGTTCTTAAGAGTAAGCATATAAGTTTTTTAAGAGTTTTATAGTAACACTAACAAACTATCTACATTGAAACCTTTATAAAGGTCTGTACTTTCAAACAAAATAATTTCTTTACTTTTACTGAAAACTAAAGAAAAATTAATCAAAAAACATGAAAAAACTATCCCTCGTCCTTATTGCTTTTGCCTTTTTATCCTGCGGAAAAAATAAAATAGAAGTTGATACTATTGTAAAAAACGCAAATGTGTACACTGTAAATAGCACTTTTGATACAGCTAGTAGTTTTGCTGTTAAAGATGGAAAGTTTGTAGAAATAGCAGAAGCTTCAGCTTTAGAAGAGAAATACAGTGCAGGTAACACTATAGATGCTAAAGGTAAAACAATAGTGCCAGGTTTAATAGATGCGCATTGTCATTTTTATGGTTTAGGATTAAATCAACAACAAGTAGATTTGGTAGGAACAAATAGCTGGGATGAGGTTGTTAAACGTGTAATTGAATTTCAAAATAAAAAGAAGACTAGTTTCATTATAGGTCGCGGTTGGGATCAAAACGATTGGAAGGAAAAAGAGTATCCAACAAAAGCATTATTAGACAAATTATATCCTAATATACCAGTAGCATTAACTAGGGTAGATGGGCATGCCATGTTATGTAATCAAACCGCTTTAGATATGGCTAAGATTACAACAAAAACAAATGCATTTGGAGGAGAAATTATAAAGGAAAAAGGAAAGTTAACAGGTATTCTTATTGATAACCCAATGGAACTTGTTGAAGCTGTATTTCCTGAGCCAACAAAAAAACAACAAATAGATGCTTTACTTGATGCTCAAAAGATCTGTACAGATTTAGGTTTAACAACAGTGTCTGATGCAGGATTGGATAAGCAAGTTATTGAGCTTATTGATAGTTTACAACAATCTAAAACACTAAATATGAGAGTGTATGGAATGATTAGTAACAAAAAAGAAAATTTAGACTATTATTTAACGAAAGGAAAAGTAAAAACAGAACGTTTAAATATACAATCGGTTAAGGTTTATGCAGATGGTGCTTTAGGGTCTCGAGGAGCTGCAATGAAAGCCCCATATTCAGATAAGCACAATCATTTTGGAGCTATGGTAATTGGTACGGGAGATTATAAAGCATTAGCAGAACGTATTTCAAAATCTGAATATCAAATGAATACGCATGCGATTGGAGATTCTGCAAATCGATTTGTTTTACAAACGTATGATAAGGTATTAAATGGAATGAGTGATAGACGTTGGAGAGTAGAACACGCGCAAGTGGTTACAGATAATGATTTCGAGTATTTTAAAAACGAAAATATTGTACCTAGTATTCAGCCAACTCATGCTACCAGTGATATGTATTGGGCAGAAGATAGAGTGGGAGCAACTCGTGTAAAAGGAGCTTATGCATTTAAAACATTACTTGAAAAGAGCGGTAAAGTAGCCTTAGGAACAGATTTTCCAGTAGAGCAAGTGAGTCCATTTTTTACATTTTATGCGGCTGTAGCTCGAAAAGATCTAAAAGGTTATCCTGAAGGTGGCTTTCAAAAAAATGAAGGACTTTCAAGAGAAGAAACGTTAAAAGGAATGACGATATGGGCAGCTTATTCTAATTTTGAAGAGAAAGAAAAAGGAAGTGTAGAAGTGGGTAAATATGCAGATTTTATTATCCTTGATAAGGATGTTATGACCGTTTCAGAAAAAGAAATTCCTACAATTACAGTTTTGGAAACTTATATTAACGGAGTGGCACAATAATTGGTATTAAAATTAATAAAAGATAATAGTATGAAATCAATTTTTACGTTTGTAATCGCATTAATAATATCTACAACTGCATTTTCGCAAGTAGATCCATATAGTGAAGATGTTAAAAAGTGTATTAAGAGTAATGGGACCATGTCATACTATGAAGGTGTCGTAGATCAAATGTTTGTAATGGTAGAAAAACAATTTGAGAGTCAAAATGTACCTGAAAGCACTTGGAAAGAAGTTAAAATGGTGAAAGCTGATGCGATGAAAGAATTGGGGCAAATGATGGTTTCTGCATACAGAGGACACTTTTCTCATGAAGATGTTAAAAACATGAATAGTCTTTATAGTTCTAAAGCAGGTAAGAACATGTTTAAGCCAGAAAAATTGACTGAAGGGGATAAAGTAATACTTTCAGAATTCTATAAAAGTGATACCGGAAAAAAAGTACTAGGTTCACAAGAATCGATTACAGATTCTATGAGTAAAATCTCAGAAATGTGGAGTGGAAGTTTATATAGAAGTGTTATCGATAAATTATCTGAAAAAGGATTTAATTTATAATAAGTAAAATACTATTTATCTTGAAGCATTATTTAATATTATTAATCTTTTGTTTAACAATTAGCCCAGTGTTTTCTCAATATGGGTGGACAAAAGCAGAAGTGACCTTGAAAAGTGGAGCCGTTTTAAAAGGACAAGCATCTATGAATATGATGACTAACGGAATAAACATAGCTAAAGAAAAGCTTAAATATAGACCTAATAAAAAAACAAAAACAAAAAAATATGTTCCAGAAGAAATTGAACAGATTTTATTTACTGTAACTTATAAAGAAAAAGTTGGAAGAAAAAAAATAGAGAAAACTAGAGTAGAGAAATATATTCCTGTTTTTTTAAATAAAAAACAAACAAAACTAGGCTTTTTTGAGCTTTTAGTAGATGGAGGTTTAAGATTAGTAGGTCGAACAGTTAGTGTGCAGTCAGGTGGTGGTTGGAATGGTGTATCTAATATACCTGGAGGAGCTCCTACGTATATGCCAGGTTATATGGGAAGTCATAATCAAGTTATGTTCTTAAAAGAAGGAAAAAAACCTGAAATATTTAACCAAATAAGTCTTACCAAGTCATTCAGAAAAAGGGCTATGGATTATTTTAAAGATTGTCCAGTTCTGAAAAACAAAATTGATAAGAAAGAATTTACAAAAGAAGATCTTCAGTCTATTGTTAAATTCTATAATACAAGTTGCAATTAAACATAAAGTTTAGCCAAATAATCATAATGCTCGCCTTGTGCGAGCATTTCGCATTTTAATCCACAAGCTAAACAAGCGGTATGTAACGTATTAAAATCTAGATATAGCCACTTCATTGGTAATTCCTTTTCCTTTTTATAGCTTAAAAAATAATCTAATTCGCCATAATAATTAGCATTCATATCTAACCAATAACCACCATCTTCATCTTCATACATGTACTTAATATCACTAGAATCTATAAGTATTTGCCCGTTTTTAGTAAGTAAGGTTTTTAAGGCTTCTAAATAGATACTTGTTTTATCAAGGGACTCAAAAATACCAGTACCATTCATAAGTAAAAGAATAGTATCATATTTTTTAGTGGTTGTTTCTGCGAATTCTAAAATTGAAGTGTTTTCAGTTTTAATAAGGCCTCTTTTTTTGCAGACCTCAATAGCGCCTTTAGAGCTGTCTAAAGCTGTAACATCAATACCTTTATGTTGTAGGTATAAACTATGGTTTCCAGCGCCACAGCCAACATCTAATAGTTGTCCTTTAGAAGAGTGCAGTGCTTTTTGTTCTAGTAAAGGCATATTTTTGAAATCCCGAAATAAATAAGCTAATGGGAGTTTGTCTTCTTCAGATATATTGGTCCATGTTATTAAATCTTCAGTATAATTTCCATTATGATAATCTAATAAAGCTTTTCCAAAAAGGTCTTTCATCAATATGTTATTTTTTATTTTTGCGGTATGCAAGACCAAGTAAATAATTTGCCCAAGTTGGCCAAAGATAAGTATAAGGAAAACAAAACTTTTTTTACAAAGTTAAAAAAGAAGCCCCCCAAGCAATTAGATTATTTAATGCAAGAATTACATGATAACGAGTTTAAGAAAACGGATTGTCTCGAATGCGCCAATTGTTGTAAAACAACTGGGCCATTATTTACCGATAAGGATATATCTAGAATCTCAAAACACTTTAAGCAAAAACCACAACAATTTATAGATACCTATTTGCGAATAGACGAGGATAAAGATTATGTGCTAAAATCTGTGCCGTGTATTTTTTTGGGAGTAGATAATTATTGTTCAATATATGAAGTGCGGCCAAAAGCATGTAGTGAATTTCCCCACACAGATCGAAAGAAGTTTCATCAAATAGGAAACTTAACGCTAAAAAACGTTGCTATTTGTCCAGCTGCTTTTAATATAGTAGAAGAAATGAAAAAAAGAATAAAAACATAAAAATGACTTTAGTTTAAATGTTAAAACAATTGTTGATATATTTAACACTTATCTTTTTAATTATATTTACAGAAGTGATTTAATTTTTTTTCAATTTGTTGTGAGAACATTCTTTTTTATTAAACTAAGAAAGAATTAAATAACTTCATATATAAAAACAAATCTAATGGAAACTATTTTAGACTATTTTGAAACGATTCCTTCTTTGCATAGAAGTCTTATTTTAGTAGGAGGAATTACATTATTTTGGTTATTAGAAGGTATTTTGCCATTAGTTAATTTTAATTATAAAAAATGGAGGCATGCATTGCCAAATTTGTTTTTTACTTTAACTACGATAATAATAAATTTTGCACTAGCTTTTTTGCTCTTAAAAACTTCCGATTGGGTAAAATTGAATGATTTTGGAATTATTAATTGGCTTTCAGAAATGCCATTATGGTTGTATGCTATTTTAGGCGTTTTATTACTAGATTTTATTGGTGCTTATTTAGCGCATTATACCGAGCATAAAGTAAAAGTATTATGGATGGTTCATTTAGTTCATCATTCAGATCATGAAGTGGATACCACAACTGCAAATAGACACCATCCTTTAGAAAGTGTTATTCGCTTTATATTTACTTTATTTGGTGTTTTTATTATTGGGGCACCAATTGAAATCGTAATGTTATACCAATCATTGTCTCTTATTTCTACACAATTTAATCATGCTAATATTAGGTTAAACAGAACTTTAGATAAAATTATTAGCTTTTTGATTGTTTCACCAGATATGCATAAAGTACATCATCATTATAAATTGCCTTATACGGATTCTAATTATGGGAATATATTCTCTATATGGGATCGTTTATTTGGAACCTTTATGACTTTAGATCGAGAACAATTAATTTACGGTGTAGATACTTTTCCAAATGCAGAAGAAAATAAAAGCTTAAAACATCTTTTGAAACTACCTTTTCATAAGTATAGAAAACCTACAGAATGAATTAAAGAACTAGTTTTAAGTTATTCATAAAACAGGCGTGTATTTCGTCGATTAAATACGTCTTTAAGCGTTGCGGTTTTTATTACTTTAAGTGTTTCGTCGATTTTTTGATTATTTTGACTAATTTAACTTAAAATAAATATTTATTGTTATTAATTTAATACTAACATGAAGTATTTTTGTACTGTGTAAATTGATTAATTCGCTAAATATTACCCCTCCTAAATTAGCAACCCAATTATTATGAAAAATTTAAATTTTATTTTCGCAGCTTTGATAGCTATAACATTCTCTTCGAATGCATATGCTCAAAGTCCGTCCTACTCAAAAATTCTGAAGAATGTGAATCCTACCGCTAAGGATTTATATCACGACCTTAATGCATCTAAAGATTCCTTGTTATTTAGACATAATGATCAAGAAGTTTTAAGAGTTAGTTTTTTAAGTCATAAAAGTAAAGGCAATAAAAAACTAGATTTTGGTAAAAGAGAAGTTAGTGTGCCTCTAAATGGATTCGGTGTTGGTAGATACACAGTAGCCGTTTATTTAAGTGGTGGAGAAATTATTGTTTTAGGTTTAGTAAGATTATTGCCAATACCTACAAAAGAGTTAGAGAAAAATCATGAAGATTTAAGAGTCGCTAAATTAAAGACTCCAGAAAAAATAGAAATTGTTAAAAGAGTAACAAAAACAGCACCAGAAGCTAAAAAGGAAGAAGCCGTTGTGAAAGTTACTCCTAAACCAGAACCAGTTAAGAAGGCTGTTGCTAAAGTAGCTCCTCCTAAAAAGAAGAGATCTACAAAGGTGATCACTAATCCTTCTAGAAAGAAGAAAGTTGTTGCTTCTGCAAAACCGAAGAAGAAAGTGCCACCAACACCAAAAGGGCCAACTTTAGCAGATAAATTAAGAGCAAAAGCTAAAAGAAATGCTTTAGCTGCAGTAGAAGCAAAGAAAGAAGAAATAAGACAAAGACAGTTTGATAAAAAAATAAGAGACGATGCTCCTAAAGATTTAAACGTTACCAAAGTATCTTACAACCTTTCTAAGGCAGATAGTGAGACAATGGTTAAGCAATCTAGAGCAGAGTATAGAAAAAATAACTTAAGACCAAATGGTAAGCCATACGATGATTAATCGTTGTATATTAAGTATTTATTTCTAATCTTTTTATAATTTTCTAAGCCACTTTCCCAAGTGGCTTTTATTTGTGACTCACTTAACCCATTCTCTATTTGTTGTTGTAATAGCTTAGTGCCTGCAAGTTTTGAGAAAAAACCATTTTTAAGAAAAAATCTTGTCTTTATTGGAGCTTTTTTATAAGCATTTAATAAAAAGCTCAAATCTAATTCATTTAATACTTTAGATTTGGTTAAATCATAACCATTGCATTCGTTATTTTCATGTTTAGGATATTTGGCACCTTCGTTCGGTTTTGGTGTAAAACTAAAGCCAGTTTTCATAAAAGCAGGTGCACCATATACTTGAAACTGTTTATTTGTACCTCTTCCTACGCTAATAGTAGTGCCTTCAAACAAGCACAAACTAGGATAAAGATTAATAGCTTTATCATTAGGTAAATTAGGAGAAGGTTTTATAGGTAGGGAATAAGCTGTTTTATGAGTGTAATTCTTTACAGGGATTACAGTAATATCACATTTAATAGTATTTGCTAACCAGCCTTCACCATTAATCATTTTTGCATATTCACCAATAGTTAAACCATGAACAATAGGAACAGGATGCATTCCTACGAAACTTTTATGTGTTTGTTCTAAAATGGGACCATCAATATAATGACCATTAGGATTGGGTCTATCTAAAATTAAAAGGGGAATGTTTTGCTCTGCACAGGCTTCCATAACATAATGTAAAGACGAAATATAAGTGTAAAATCGAGCGCCAACATCTTGTATATCGAATATTACAATATCTAAACCTTTAAGTTGATCTCGGGTGGGTTTTTTATTTTTTCCATATAAAGAAATAATAGGTAAGCCCGTTTTAGTGTCTATACCATCTTTAACAAGTTCTCCTGCATCTGCTTTGCCTCTAAAACCATGCTCAGGAGCAAAAACTTTTTTAATATCAATATTATAATCCTCTTTTAAATGATCTACAATATGAATCTGTTTTAGTTTCTTTCCTATTGTAGAAGTTTGGTTTGCAACAATACCTACTCTTTTTCCTTCAATTAAAGGTAGGTAACGTTTTATTTGTCTCGCTCCTACAACAATATCTGTAGCACTTTTCGTTAACTCTTTTACAGAATTTATTTGCTTTTGTGTTGTGACTTCTTTTTTTGAAATACTATTTTTTTTTGTAGTATTTGAACAAGAAATTTCTAAAAAAACAAACCCAACAATTATCGGGAATAAAACAGTATTTTTGAATAAAGTAAATAACATATATAAATTGAATTTCGAATATTTTATAGCTAAACGTATTATTGATAGTAAAGCGTATAAAAGTAGCATATCGGCGCCAATAATAAAAATTGGTATTACAGCAATTGCATTAGGAATTATTGTAATGATGATTGCTATAGCCACAGGAATTGGACTTCAACAAAAAATAAGAGAAAAAGTAGTTGCTTTTAACGGTCATATTACCATCTCTAATTTTGACAAAAATAATTCTCAAGAGAGTGTTAAATCAATATCTAAAAAGCAAGAGTTTTATCCAAATTTCACACAGGTAAAGGGAATAAAGCATATACAGGGTGTTGCTACAAAGTCTGGGATTATTCGTTTAGAAAATGATTTTGAGCATATTGTTATAAAAGGTGTTGGTGATGATTATAATTGGCAGTATATTAAAGAGTATTTGGTTGAAGGTCGTTTGCCCGATTATTCTAAAAATCGCAACCAAGAGGTTATGATATCTCAATATTTAGCTGAACGATTGGAATTTAAAGTGGGTGGTAAGTTCAATACTTATTTTCCAAAGAGCGATTTAGATAAACCACCAAGTATTATCACATATAATGTGGTAGGTATATATAATTCTGGTTTTAAAGATTTTGACGAACTCTACGTTATAGGTGATATAAGACACATTATACGATTAAACAAATGGCCAAAAGAATCTGTAGGGAATTTTGAGATTTTTATAGATGATTTTAATGATATAGAAAATAAAAGTATTGAGGTTTACCAGAACACGCCTTCCATTTTAAATACAGAGACGGTAACTAGAAAGTATTCAGGTGTTTTCGAATGGATAAATATTTTTAGTAATAACATTTATGCCATTATTGGTATTATGATTCTTATCGCTGGTATAAATATGATAACTGCTTTGTTAGTTTTAATATTAGAACGTACACAAATGATAGGTATTCTAAAAGCATTAGGAAGTAGTAATTGGAGTATAAGAAAGGTGTTTCTTTATAATGCTACTTATTTAATTATTATTGGGCTCTTTTGGGGAAATTTAATTGGTTTGGGGTTATTATTAATTCAAAAATATTTTAATATTATTCCTCTTAATCCTGAAGAATACCATGTTTCAAGTGTGCCTGTTTATTTAAGCGTATTCTATATCTTAGCACTTAATATTGGGACCTTCATTCTTTGCTTACTAATGTTGCTAATTCCTTCTTATATAATTACAAGGATCTCACCAGTTAAAGCTATTAGGTTCGATTAATTATACAGAAAATTATTAATTCGTGTATTGATACTAAAAACTTACCTTTGCAACACTTTAAGCTTAAAATATGAAAAGGTAATACCAGTTTATTGTTTTTTTACAGTAAATTCTAAATGGTATAGATTAAATAAAAACGCTAATGGACTACGCAAAGAATATTCTAGAAACTATTGGAAATACTCCACTAGTTAAACTAAATGAATTAACTAAAAATTTACCATGTCTTGTACTATCTAAATACGAAACATTTAACCCTGGCAATTCTGTGAAAGATAGAATGTCACTTAAAATGATAGAAGATGCGGAAGAAGATGGTCGTTTAAAGCCTGGAGGGACTATTATAGAAGGAACTTCTGGAAACACAGGAATGGGATTAGCTTTAGCAGCAATTGTGAAAGGATATAAGTGTGTTTTTGTGATGGCAGATAAACAATCTAAAGAAAAGGTAGATATCCTTAAGGCAGTAGGAGCTGAGGTTGTTGTTTGTCCAACAAATGTTGAGCCAGATGATCCACGTTCGTATTATTCAGTTTCAAAGCGATTAGGTGAAGAAACACCAAATTCTTGGTATGTTAATCAATATGATAACCCAAGTAACGCACAAGCTCATTATGAGAGTACTGGCCCTGAAATTTGGAAACAAACTGAAGGTAAAATTACTCATTTTATTGTAGGAGTAGGAACAGGAGGAACAATTTCTGGTGTAGGCAAATATTTAAAAGAACAAAACCCTAATGTGAAAATATGGGGAATAGACACCTATGGTTCAGTATTTAAAAAATATCATGAAACTGGTATTTTTGATGAGAATGAAATCTATCCTTATGTTACAGAAGGAATTGGAGAAGATATTTTGCCTAAAAATGTAGATTTCGACATTATAGATGGTTTCACTAAAGTAACAGATAAAGATGCTGCAGTATACACACAGTTATTAGCTCAAAAAGAAGGAATGTTTCTTGGGAATAGTGCTGGAGCAGCAATTAAAGGGGTTTTGCAATTAAAAGAACACTTTTCGAAAGAAGATGTCGTTGTCGTTTTATTTCATGACCATGGAAGTCGTTATGTAGGTAAGATGTTTAATAATGATTGGATGCGTGAAAAGGGATATATAGAATAAATTATTTTTTAAGATATTATTTAAATAAAAAAAGTCGCTACTTTCTGAAAGTAACGACTTTTTTATTCTAACCATTCACTAATAATCAACTAATAAGTCTATATTAATACTCTATAGATGCAGAGAGTTTAAAAAGGTTGCGTGCTTTTTTTATTTTCCTTTCTATTTTATTTATGGATTCCATTGTTTTCCCTTATAACATCAGCTTTTTTGTTTACCAAAAATAATTTTAAAGAGAATATTCAAATGAAAAAAAGTCGCTACTTAAGAAAGTAACGACTTTTTTATTCTAACCATTCACTAATAATCAACTAATAAGTCTATATTAATACTCTATAGATGCAGAGAACTTAAAAAGGTTGCGTGCTTTTTTTATTTTTTTAATTCAACAGGTGTTTTTTTACAATATGTAGTCTATTTTATTGAATCTATGATGTTTAAAAAGTTTTCAGGCTCAGGTCTTATTCTGTAATTTTCTGTTAAATCTGCGAAAACAATAGTTCCTTTATGGTCTGTAATAAGCACAGTTGGTAAAACAGTATCACTATCGTACCCTAAAATTTGAAAACCGGCAGGAAGTCCGTTTCGAGATAAAATACCTAGTTGCTTAGCAGCTTTACTTTTATAATCTACTAAAAAATTGAAATCCTTATTAAAGTTCTTGGCTAAGGATTTAGTGTTATTATGAGGTTGCGGACTTATTAAAACAGTCTTAACATTACGTTTTTGTAGATCTTCATGGTATGCTCCAAGTTCTTTTACTTGCTCCACACAAAAAGGACACCAATTTCCTCGGTAAAACATAAATATGGTTGGATTACCAATAAAACTCGAAGATTGTATTTTATGTTTATCGTAGCTTTCTAATTCAAATTCAGGTAATTTATTTCCAACCTTTAGAATTGTATTTTCTCTATTATTAAATATAGAATACCATTTTAAGTATAATAGCCAGCCAATAATTATTAGAACATTGCTACCAATTGTGTACTGTGTTTTAATTCCATTAGTAAGTCCAATAGCAGATACTATTACTCCTATTAATATAGGAACGGAATATGAGGTTAAATATTTACTAGTTCTGGATAAAGGTTTTATATAGATGCGAATAAAAAAGAATGTTATGGTAAAACTAATAATTAAAACACCTACGTTTTGAAGGTCGTAATTTGAATTAATAATAAGAATATAGCACCCAAAAAAGAATACTAAAGCACTAATTACAGGAAGCGTTGTTATAAAAATAGATTTTAATATATTTTGCATATTTGGTTAGAATAATTCTATTACAAACCATAATATACTAAATTTAGCGATTCAAACCAGTAATTTGACTTTTTACAAATGCAAGAAGATTTTATTCACTACTTATGGAAACATAAAAAATTTAATGTTACCAAAATAGAAACTACGGAAAAAGAGCCCATATCTATTCTATCTGTAGGTACTCATAATTTTAATACAGGACCAGATTTTTTTGCAGCTCAACTTAAAATAGGAGAACAACTTTGGGCGGGAAATGTAGAAATTCATAAAAAATCTAGCGATTGGTTTGTTCATAATCATGAAAAAGATCCTAATTATGATAATGTAATTTTACATATTGTTTGGGAACATGATATTGAAGTGCATAGAAAAGATAGCACACTAATTCCTACATTAGAATTAAAGGATTATGTAAATCCTGAAGCTTTGAATGGTTATAAGAAGCTATTTAATACAAATCAAAAATGGATTAATTGCGATACTAGCTTTAATACTATAGACTCATTTCTAATGTCTAATTGGTTAGAACGATTATACTTTGAAAGATTAGAGCGTAAATCTATAGAAATTTATGAACTACTCGAATTATCTAAGAATGATTGGGAAGGCGTATTATTTAAATCTTTAGCAAAGAATTTTGGATTGAAAGTAAATGGAGATTCCTTTTTTAGCTTGGCTAATTCGTTTGATTTTTCAATAGTAAGAAAATTACATTCTAAACCAATGGTTTTAGAAGCCTTGTTTTATGGACAAGGTAAATTATTAGAAGACGTTAATGAAATCCCTTATTTTATTCAATTAAAAAAAGAATACCAGTTTTTACAACAGAAATTTAATGTGTCTAACGAAGTTGTTTTACCAATCCAATTTTTTAGATTGCGGCCATTAAATTTTCCAACCATTAGATTGTCTCAATTATCAATGTTATATCATAAAACGCCTAATTTGTTTTCTGAAATTATTGAAGCAGAAACTCTAGATGAATTATATGCGATTTTTAATGTTGAGGCTTCATTATTCTGGGAAACACATTATACGTTTAATAAAGAATCAAAACGTATAAAAAAGAGGCTTTCAAAAGCATTTATTGATTTGCTTTTAATTAATACGATCATTCCAATTAAATATAGTTATGCAAAACAACAAGGAAAAGCTATAGATGACACTTTAATTAATCTTATAAATAAAATTGCATCAGAAAAAAACAGTATTGTAGATAAGTTTAATAATTTAAAAAAGGTTTCAAAATCCGCTTTACAATCTCAGGCTTTAATTCAATTAAAAACCGAATACTGCGATAAGAATAAATGTTTACAATGCGCTATAGGAAATTCTATTTTAAATTAATTAGCGCGTTTAATGTGGCTAGGCTTAACTAATTTTTAATAAATTGCAATATGGAAATTTTCTATAAACCACTACACTTTTTTCAAAAACGAGGCTATTATGTTTGCCAACGTATTGCAGATCGTATTGGTATTAGAGCAAAAGTAGTAAGAACAACATTTATGTACCTCACTTTTGTAACTGTAGGTTTTGGTTTTGCCTTATACTTATTTCTAGCATTTTGGATGAAAATAAAAGATATAATTTATACAAAGCGAACTTCAGTTTTTGATCTATAGCCAATGGATAACCCACTAATTAGACTTCTTAGATCTAAAATATACTCAGCTATTTTTCTACTAATAATCATTCTTTTTATAGGTGTTATTGGTTTTAAAACCATTTCTGGTTATACATGGGTTAATGCTTTGTATATGACGGTGATTACCATTACTACTGTTGGTTTTGGAGAAGTACAGCCACTAAATGATGCTTCAAAAATATTTACCATATTCTTAATCTTGTCGAGTATCGTTGTGGTAGGTTATGCGTTAAAAGTAATTACAGAATACCTTTTGAGTAAAAATGACATCGAAGAATTAAATCAAAAAAAAATGCAGAAAAAAGTAGATAATTTGTCTAATCACATTATTATATGTGGTTATGGTAGAAACGGAAAACAAGCTGCAAAGAAACTATTGGCGTATAAAAAGCCTTTTGTGATTGTTGAAAAAGATAAAGAACGCATAGATAAATTTCAAAGTGATTTAATTCTTTTTGTACATGGAAATGCTAATGAAGACGACACATTAATACAGGCAGGAATAGAAAAAGCAAGTACCTTAATTTCTGCTTTACCTAATGATGCCGACAACTTATTTGTAGTACTATCTGCTAGGCAAATAAATAAAGAGATGCGAATTATTAGTAGGGCTTCTCAAGAAACCTCATATCAAAAACTAAAATTTGCAGGAGCAAATAACGTCATACTTCCAGATAGAATAGGAGGGGATCATATGGCTTCTTTGGTTGTGGTTCCAGATTTAATAGAGTTTATAGATAATTTAGCAATAGTAGGAGACTCTAATATTAATATAGAAGAAATTAACGTTAATAAACTCTACAATACCTCAAATATTAAAACGATAAAAGATTTAGATTTACGCAACAAAACCGGATGTACAGTAATCGGTTTTAAAGACAGTAATGGTGAATATATTGTTAACCCAGAAGCCGAACTTAAATTAGTCCCTAATTCTAAAGTAATAGTTTTAGGAAGACCTGAACAAATTCAAAAATTAAACTCTGTTTATAATTTAGATTAGGATTTAACAAGAAGAGTTTTAAAAACTCGTCATTTTTTTGCATCTTGCTGCATTAATTAATCCAAAAAACTAACGAAAACCCTTATTATGAAGAAATATCTTCTCTCATTAATTACCCTAATCTTACCGTTTATATCTATAGCACAAGGAGTTGCAGAGAAAGGGCTAGATCAAAAAATAGACGAAGCGTTCAAGCCATTCTCGGATGCAGTGTCAAACATTATATTTTTTGAAATTGCAGGAACTCCTTTTGTATTGATATTACTAGTTGGTAGTGCCTTATTTTTTACAATTTATTTTGGTTTTGTAAATGTTAGAAGGTTCCCAATGGCAATAAATGTAGTAAGAGGGAAATATGATGAATTAGATGAGCATAGCGCAGGCACATCTGAGTTAGCTATAGATGGAGATATTCCAGATACGATTAGAGATGAAAGTAAAGAAGGAGAAGTAACTCACTTTCAGGCATTGGCAACAGCAGTTTCTGGGACAGTAGGTAATGGTAATATTGCTGGTGTTGCATTAGCAATTGCTTTAGGTGGCCCAGGAGCAACATTCTGGATGATTGTATGTGGATTACTTGGAATGTCTTCTAAGTTTGTAGAGTGTACATTGGGAGTTCAATATAGAGATGTTGGAGAAGATGGAACTATTTATGGAGGTCCAATGTATTATATAAGTAAAGGGCTTAAAGAACGTGGTTTTGAAATGTTCGGAAAAATAGCGGCAGTAATATTTGCGGTCTTTTGTATTGGAGGTTCTTTTGGTGGTGGTAATGCAGCTCAATCTAACCAAGCTACAATTGTATTAAAAGATTTAATGGGATTAGAAAGTTCAGGAGCAGGATTCTGGATTGGTGTCGTTTTAGCTATTTTAGTTGGAATTATAATTATTGGAGGAATCAAGAGAATAGCTCAGGTTACTGAGAAAGTAGTGCCATTTATGGCAGTAATGTACTTAGTAGCTTGTTTATATATCATATTAAGTAATTTCTCTTTTATAGATGATGCTATTGCTCTAATTTTTAGAGAAGCTTTTAATCCAACTGCGATAGGAGTTGGTAGTTTTATAGGTGTGTTATTAGTAGGTTTTAAACGTGCAGCATTTTCTAATGAAGCTGGAGCTGGTTCTGCATCTATTGCGCACTCTGCTGTAAAAACGAAGTACTCTGCAAGTGAAGGTTTAGTAGCCTTATTAGAACCATTTATTGATACCGTTGTGATTTGTACAATGACTGCTTTAGTGATTATTATATTTAATTTTGGAGGTTATTTCGAATACGGAGGAGAAGGTTCTGTAATGATTGATGGTGTCTCTTATGAAGGAGCAGGAATTACTTCTAAAGCTTTTGCACAATATATTCCTTATTCTAATGTGTTTCTAACGATAGCAGTTGTATTATTTGCTGTATCTACAATGATATCATGGTCATATTATGGCTTACAATCTTGGAAGTTCTTATTTGGAAGAGGAAAAACAGCAGATTTGGTTTATAAATTACTATTCTTATCTTTTGTAATTGTAGGTGCTGCTGCTAGTATGGGATCTATATGGGCCTTTTCAGATGCAATGATTTTTGCTATGGTATTCCCTAATATGGTTGGATTATTTTTCTTATTCCCAGTGGTTAAAAAACAATTAACACGCTACTTAAGCGCTATAAAAGAAGCCAATTTGTAGCTCTCTTAAAAACAATATAAAAAATGCAAATTAAATCCCATTTTCAGTTCAGTAAGCAACAAAGAAATGGGATTTTTTTGTTGCTTTTACTTATTACAATATTTCAATGTGCTTATTTTTTTACAGAAGCTAATCTAGCTAATGACAGTTTAGAAAAAGAAATGGCTTTAAACTCTCAAGATTTATACGTTTTTGAAACAGAAATTGAGGCTTTAAAAAAAATAAGAACTGAAGCAAGTAAACCAAAGATTTATCCTTTTAACCCTAATTTTATAACAGATTTTAAGGGGTACAGTTTGGGAATGACAACTAAAGAAATAGATCGCTTACTTTATTATAGAAAGCAAAGTAAATGGATTAATTCTGTTAAAGAATTTCAAAAAGTAACAAAAGTATCTGATTCATTGTTGGCAATTTTATCTCCGAATTTTAAATTTCCTGAATGGGTTACCAATCCTAAAAAGTTTAATAATTCATATTCAAAAACTAAAAACAAGAATAGTACGCCCAAATCCTTTGAAGAGAAAATAGATTTAAATACGGCTACAGCATTTCAATTAAAAAAAGTAAATGGTATAGGTGATAAATTATCACAAAGAATCATAAAATATAGAAATAAGCAAAAGGGATTTCATAATACTATAGAATTACAAGAGGTTTATGGTTTGTCTAGTGAGGTTATTATTAAGATTAAAAACCAATTTTCTATAAAATCGCCTAGGGTTATCAATAAAATAAACTTAAATTTATCTACAAGAGATGAGCTTGTAACAATACGATATATAGACTATGATATCGCCTTTAACATTATTGAAGAGCGAACACTTAGAGGCGGTTATAAATCTATTGAGGATTTAAAGAAAGTAAAAGACTTTCCGCTAAATAAATTTGAGATAATTAAGTTATATTTGCAACTTGATTAGAAAGTGTACTTTTCTTTGTGAATTTCGTATAATATCTATCCAAAATTAATACAAAAATAAAAATTTAATAATATAGCTATGAACAACTTGTACTTCACCGAAGAACATAATTTATTTAGAGAAAGCTTAAGAGGCTTTTTGCAAAAGGAGGTAGTGCCTCATCTAGAGAAATGGGAAAAAACGGGAACTATAGAACGTTTTATCTGGAAGAAGTTTGGAGACATGGGTTTTTTTGGAATTAATTATTCTGAACAATACGGAGGATTAAATCTTGATTTGTTTTATACAGTAATATTTTTAGAAGAATTACAGAGAATAAACTCTGGTGGGTTTGCAGCTGCTATGTGGGCACATGCTTACTTAGCAATGACGCATCTAAATGCAGAGGGAAGTGAAGCTCATAAAGAAAAATATTTAACAGCAAGTATTTCTGGAGACATGATAGGGTGTCTTTGTGTAACTGAACCATTCGGTGGTAGTGATGTTGCAGGAATGAGAACTACTGCAGTTAAAAAAGGCGATAATTATGTAATCAACGGTTCTAAAACTTTTATAACTAATGGGGTTTATAGTGATTATTTAATTGTTGCAGCAAAAACGAATCCGGAACTTGGAAATAAAGGAATTAGTATTTTTATAATGGATCGTGACACTCCTGGGATTTCAGCGACTAAGTTGGATAAATTAGGATGGAGAGCTTCAGATACAGCAGAAATTGCTTTTGATAACGTAACAATTCCAGTATCTAATTTAATGAGTGAAGAAAATAAAGGCTTTGCATACATTATGCAGCACTTTGCTTCAGAACGATTAATAATGGGAATAAATGCACATGCCAGAGCTGAATATGCATTAGAATATGCGCAACAATACATGTCGGAAAGACAAGCTTTTGGTAAGACAATAAATAAATTTCAAGCTTTAAGGCATACTTTTGCAGATGGATATGCAGATATGATGATGTGTAAGTCTTTTAATTACTCGATTGCTGCACGTTTAGATAAAGGAGACTATGTTGTAAAAGAAGCAACGATTTCTAAGTTGAAATCGACTAAAATGGCAGATGAGGTTATATATAATTGTCTACAGTTTTTAGGCGGTTATGGTTATATGGAAGAATATCCGTTAGCGCGTATGCTTAGAGATAGTCGTTTAGGACCAATAGGAGGTGGAACTTCTGAAATCTTAAGAGAGATTATCGCTAAAATGGTAATCGATAAGAAGGACTATAAGCCAGCGGTAGCCGCTCACTAGTTAGATTAACCTTTTAGCGAAAATTGTTTTTTCAATTTGCAAAAATGGTAATCGATAAGAAGGACTATAAGCCAGCGGTAGTAGCTCACTAGTTAGATTAATCTTTTAACGAAAATTGTTTTTCAATTTGCAAAAATGGTAATTGAAATATAGATAGCATTTAATAAAAAGACAAGTGATAATTGGATACAATTATAACCTGTCTTTTTTTGTTCAATGAAAATAATTATTTGTAAAAAAAAGTATAAACCTTGCTTTCAAATAATTTTTTATAGTTATTGTAGTTATACATATAAGATTAAAGTTTCTAATAATGAAGAACATAAAAAAAATTACATTTATTCTTTTTGCTTTTTGTACAGCTTTCTCATTTGCTCAAACAGAGCCAAAGGAAGAGGTTATAGATACGACTAAAGTTAAAGTAGAACTTAAGGAAGAAGTAATAGACTCTACTAAAGTTAAATTAAAAGAAGAAGTCATTAATACTAATAAGGAGGAAGTAGAATCTAAACAAGAAGTTCTTGATACTACTAAAGTTAAAGGAGCTCCTAAAAAAGTATTTATTGATCCTGCTAAAGAAAAAATAGAATTAAAAAATGCTGTTATCGATTTTAGTACAGATTCGCCAATAGAAAGTGCAAGTGTCTATGTTAAAAATACAACGATTGGTACCATAACCAATGCTGATGGTAAATTTGTGATTCAAGTTCCCAATGAAAACATAAAAGATACATTGGTGATTTCGTCTATAGGATATTCTACATTTAAAATTCCAATAGAATACTATGATGCAGAATTGCCTATTTATTTAGATGAGGAAGTTGCTTCATTAGATGAGGTTATATTGGTAGGAACTATTAGGCCAAAAACGGGTAATGATATTGTATTGAAAGCTCTAGAAGAAATGCCAGAAACGATGCCGGATTCATCTTACATACAAAAAGGTTTTTTAAGACATAAAGAACGAAATAAGAGAGAATTTAAATGGTTAATAGAAAGCGCTATTTCTGTTTATGATTCTGGATATGTTACGTCATCGAAGGATAATTTGAAAGTTAATGTAGATCAGCAAAGAAAAAGTTATGATTTAAGAGATGTAGACAGTTTGTTTTCTTTCAGTTCATATGTTAATCAAAACTCTAAAAAAAAATACACTAAAATAAGAAGAAGCCAGGTTGAGACTTCATCTTTAATAAAAGCAATTAAATGGAATGATAATAGAATTAACGGACTACAAAATGTATTTCATGGGAAATTGAATGTTTTTCGAAATACAAAAAATAAGAAGGCACTATTTGGTGATGATATTTTAGATAAACATCAATTTGAATTGGATACCGTTTTAGTAGATAACGAAAGAAAATTGTATAAAATTAGAATTAAAAAAGGAGCTGATTTTGTTGGTTTAGATACTAAAGGTGTTTTCAACGAAGGTTATGAAGCTAGAGGTTGGATATACATTTATTGGGATAATTACGCCTTTAAAAAAATAGAGTACGAATTGGTTGCAGCTTCAGATGCTCAAAAAACAAGAAGTAAATCATTATTTGCGACTCAAATTAATCATAAATTAGTGATTACATACAAAGAGTATAAAGGAAGAATGTATCCTAATTATATTTATTATGAAACTCCAAAGTTGGTTAATGTTGGTCGACCAAAAAAGAGACTTACAGAAGAGGAAGCTCTAAACGAATCAGACAAGCGTTATTATTATACGATTCAAGAAATACTATTTTCAGAAATTATTTTAGATAAAGAAGAAATTAGTAAAACGCTTAAAAAGAAATGGGATATGGATATTTTCTCTCCTAAAGCTTATGATAAGGAATTTTGGAAGAATTACAATATCCTCTTAGAAAGTGATGAAGAGCAAGAATTAATTCAAGATTTAAGTAAAAAAGCAATATTGTTTAAAGGGTAATATATACTTAATGTCATTAAAATCATTCACAGAATATCTATTGTTAGAAAAAAACTATTCTAAACTAACAGTAAGTGCTTATGAAAAAGACATCACTTCTTTTAATGAGTTTATAGATATTGAATATGATAATCTTGATTTAAATGATGTTGATTATGGGCAAATAAGAAGTTGGATTGTAGCATTGGTAGAAAGCGAAATTTCTAATAGAAGCATTAATCGTAAAATTTCTGCATTAAATAGTTATTATAAGTTTTTAATGAAGCTAGATGCTATAGAGGTGAATCCTTTAGCAAAGCATAAGGTTTTAAAAACAAGTAAAAAAATTCAAATACCATTCTCGGAAAGTGAAGTGGCTATTGTTTTAGATGAATTAAAGTATAGTGATGACTTTGAAGGCATTCGAGATCGTTTAATAATAGAGTTGTTTTATACAACAGGCATAAGACGTATAGAATTAATCAATTTAAAGTTAAACGCTTTAGATATTGAGAATAAGACATTAAAAGTCTTAGGGAAAAGAAATAAAGAAAGGTTTGTACCATTATTAGATTCTGTAATTAAAACAATAAAAGGTTATTTAAGTGAGCGCTTCTTGTTATCAATTCAAGATGAAACAGCATTGTTTTTAACTGCTAAAGGTGCTAAAGTTTACGAAACACTTGTATATCGAATAATAAATGCCTATTTTAGTAAGGCGTCGAGTAAGGTTAAAAAAAGCCCCCATATATTAAGACATTCTTTTGCTACTCACTTACTTAATCAAGGCGCAGATTTAAATGCTGTAAAAGAGCTTTTAGGACATTCAAGTCTGGCAGCGACACAGATATACACACATAATAGCATATTAGAGCTAAAGAAGGTGTATTCTAATTCGCACCCTAGAAGTAAAAAGTAATACAGCTATCATTGTTTAATCGAAAAAACAAAACTTATGAAAGTGAACACACAATCCGTAAATTTTAATGCAGATCAATCATTAATAGATTTCATTCAGAAAAGAATGAATAAACTAGATCAATACTATGATAAAGTGATACGATCAGAAGTGTATTTAAAAGTGGAAAACACTAATAATAAGCTTAATAAGATCTTTGAAGCTAAAATAAGTGTACCAGGAGATAGTTTCGTTGTTAAAAAACAATGTAAATCATTTGAAGAAGGAACAGATGTAGCTATTGCATCCCTTCAAAGACAGCTTAAAAAACGAAAAGAAAAATTAAGATCAAATTTCTGAGAAAAATATCATTAAAATGTTTTGAATAAAATAAAAAATATATACATTTGCAGTCCGTTAGAAATAGCGGACTTTTTTTATATGTTAAAATGTAAAAAATTGCCGATGTAGCTCAGCTGGCTAGAGCAGCTGATTTGTAATCAGCAGGTCGTGGGTTCGAGTCCCTCCATCGGCTCTAATTTATTGAAAAACGCAAAAGGAATTAAAATTTTTAAATAGAAGTTTTAATTGGGACGATAAGTTTATCCTGAGCGTAGTCGAAGGGAGTCCCTCCATCGGTTCTAAAATAGATGATGTTTTTATATGTATACAAGCATTGAAGTTCATTAAAATATTGAAAGTTTAAATTGAAATAGGGGAGATACTCAAGCGGCCAACGAGGGCAGACTGTAAATCTGCTGACTACGTCTTCGCAGGTTCGAATCCTGCTCTCCCCACATTTTCAATTTACCTCTCAAAAAAAGTTCATTACATATTGAAAACCAATAGATTTTTAAAAGAATCTAAAAATGCGAGAGTAGCTCAGTTGGTAGAGCGTCAGCCTTCCAAGCTGAATGTCGCCAGTTCGAACCTGGTCTCTCGCTCTTAGAGTTAAAGTCTTCATAATTAAAACATGAAGTCTTATAATTTTGAAATCTCTGCGTAGGCAGAATCTCTTCTTTAATAATTAAAGAAATAAGGAATCAACACTTTACGCCGGTGTAGCTCAGGGGTAGAGCGTTTCCTTGGTAAGGAAGAGGCCACGGGTTCAATTCCCGTCATTGGCTCTAATGAGCAAAAAAAAGAACACTATAATATTATATAACTAAAGATTAAATTATTAAAACATGGCAAAGGCAACTTTCGATCGTTCAAAACCACACTTAAACATTGGTACAATTGGACACGTAGATCACGGTAAAACAACTTTAACTGCTGCTATTACTAAAGTATTAGCTGATGCAGGTTTCTCAGATGCACTATCATTCGACCAGATTGATAACGCACCAGAAGAAAAAGAAAGAGGTATAACAATTAATACTTCACACGTAGAATATGCTACAAATAATCGTCACTATGCACACGTAGATTGTCCAGGTCACGCCGATTACGTAAAGAACATGGTAACAGGTGCTGCACAAATGGATGGTGCTATTTTAGTAGTTGCTGCTACAGATGGTCCAATGCCACAAACTCGTGAGCACATCTTATTAGGTCGTCAGGTTGGTATTCCAAGAATCGTTGTGTTCTTAAATAAAGTGGATATGGTTGATGATGAGGAGCTTTTAGAATTAGTAGACATGGAGGTTAGAGAATTATTATCATTCTATGATTATGATGGTGATAATGGACCTGTAGTTTCTGGTTCTGCATTAGGAGCTTTAAATGGTGAGAAAAAATGGGTTGATTCTGTATTGGAATTAATGGAATCTGTAGATTCATGGATTGAAGAACCAACAAGAGAAGTTGATAAAGATTTCTTAATGCCAATTGAAGATGTATTCTCAATTACTGGTCGTGGTACTGTTGCTACTGGTCGTATTGAAACTGGAATTGGTAACACTGGAGATGCTGTAGAGATTATTGGTATGGGTGCTGAGAAATTAACATCTACGATTACAGGAATCGAAATGTTCCGTCAAATATTAGATAGAGGAGAAGCTGGAGATAATGCTGGTATCTTATTAAGAGGTATTGAGAAATCTCAAATTTCTAGAGGTATGGTAATCTGTAAGCCAGGTTCTGTAACACCACACGCTAAGTTTAAAGCTGAGGTTTATATCCTTAAAAAAGAAGAAGGTGGACGTCATACTCCATTCCATACTAACTACCGCCCTCAGTTTTACGTACGTACAACTGATGTAACTGGTAATATTTCTTTACCATCAGGAGTAGAGATGGTTATGCCAGGAGATAACTTAACAATTCATGTTGAGTTAATTCAAGCAATTGCAATGAATGTTGGTCTTCGTTTCGCTATTCGTGAAGGAGGAAGAACAGTTGGAGCAGGTCAGGTAACTGAAATTTTAGACTAATTTTATAGTCTTTTGAAAATAGAGTTAAGGTGTCCCATTATTGGTGGCACCTTGACTTATATTTACGGGTTTAGCTCAGTTGGTAGAGCACTGGTCTCCAAAACCAGGTGTCGGGAGTTCGAGTCTCTCAACCCGTGCAAATAATAACACGAGACGAGAAGTTTATGCTGAGCGTAGTCGAAGCAAGTCTCTCAACCCGTGCAAATAATAACACGAGACGAGAAGTTTATGCTGAGCGTAGTCGAAGTAAGTCTCTCAACCCGTGCAAAATAGAGTAATATCAAATAATTTTACAGAAGTTGGCAATACGTCTCTTCTAATATAAAATACATCAAATGGCAGGAATAGTAAATTATATAAAGGAATCTTTTGGAGAATTAAAAAACAATGTAACATGGACACCTTGGGCTGAAGGCCAAAGTTTGACCATATTGGTTGCAGTGTTTTCTATAATCTTTTCTTTAGCTATTTGGGGAGTAGATACTGTATTTAGTAAAGTTATAGGGCTTTATTTTGATTTTATAAACGGATAAAATGAGTGCTATGGCAGAAGTTAGTGAAAAAAAGTGGTATGTAGTTAGAGCTGTAAGTGGTCAAGAGAACAAAATCAAAGCGTATATCGAAAACGAAATCGCTAGATTAGGTCTTGAAGACTATGTTGAACAGGTGCTTGTTCCTACAGAAAATGTTGTTCAAATACGCAACGGAAAAAAAATAACCAAAGAAAAAGTTTATTTCAGAGGTTACATAATGATCAAAGCAAACCTAACAGGAGAAATACCACATATTATTAAATCTATAACAAATGTTATAGGTTTTTTAGGAGCAACAAAAGGCGGTGATCCTTTACCATTAAGACAATCTGAAGTTAATAGAATGTTAGGTAAAGTTGATGAGTTATCTGTAGAAGCAGATTCTAATGTCGCAATACCTTTCACTAAAGGTGAAGTTGTGAAAGTAATAGACGGTCCATTTAATGGATTCGATGGTACTATTGAAAATATTAATGAAGAAAAGCGTAAGCTTGAAGTAATGGTGAAAATTTTCGGAAGAAAAACACCATTAGAATTAAGTTATATGCAAGTAGAGAAAATATAATAATTGTTACAATAAAGAAAGTATTAAGTCTGCTTCAATTATGGATTTAATATGAAACTAAATTAATTAAAATGGCAAAAGAATTAGGCAAAGTAGTCAAATTACAAGTAAGGGGAGGTGCAGCGAATCCGTCGCCACCGGTTGGACCCGCTTTAGGTGCCGCTGGAGTTAATATCATGGAGTTCTGTAAGCAGTTTAATGCTAGAACTCAAGATAAAGCTGGTAAAGTATTACCAGTGGTGATTTCTGTATACAAAGACAAATCATTTGAATTTGTAATCAAAACACCACCAGCAGCAGTACAATTATTAGAAGCGGCCAAGGTGAAGAAAGGTTCAGGTGAACCTCATGTACGTAAAGTAGCAAAAGTTTCTTGGGATCAAGTCAAAACTATTGCAGAAGATAAAATGGTAGATTTAAATGCATTTACTATCGAATCTGCAATGAAGATGATAGCTGGAACAGCGAGATCTATGGGTATAACTATTAAAGGTGGTCAAGCACCTAATTAACCTCAAAAGATTTTAAAATGGCAAGATTAACAAGAAAGAAAAAAGAAGCTGTAGCGAAGATTGATAAGGATAAAGTATATTCTGTAAAAGAAGCTTCAGCATTAATAAAAGAAATTACTAGTACAAAGTTTGATTCATCAATCGATTTGGCTATACGTTTAGGAGTAGATCCTAGAAAAGCAAACCAAATGGTAAGGGGTGTTGTATCTCTTCCTCATGGTACAGGTAAAGATGTTAAAGTATTAGCATTAGTTACTCCAGACAAAGAAGCAGAAGCTAAAGAAGCTGGAGCAGATTTCGTTGGTTTACAAGAATACCTTGATAAAATTAAGGCAGGTTGGACAGACGTAGATGTTATTATTACGATGCCTAGTGTTATGGGTAAATTAGGTCCTTTAGGACGTGTATTAGGTCCTCGTGGTTTAATGCCTAACCCTAAGACTGGTACTGTAACTATGGATGTTGCTAAAGCTGTAACTGAAGTTAAAGCTGGTAAAATAGACTTTAAAGTAGATAAAACAGGAATCGTGCATGCTGCAATTGGAAAAGCATCTTTTAGTGCTGATAAGATTGAAGGTAATGCAAACGAATTATTAACAACATTAATGAAACTGAAGCCAACTGCAGCTAAAGGAGTTTATGTAAAGAGCATTTATATGTCAAGTACAATGAGTCCTAGTTTAGCAATTGACACTAAAATCGATCTAAGTAGTTAAAAACTTTTATTATGACAAGAGAAGAAAAATCAAAAGTTATAGAAGAGCTAACTGCTCAATTAGCCGATAATTCTAATATTTATTTAGCAGATATATCGGGGTTAAACGCAGGTAGTACTTCAGATTTACGTCGTGCTTGTTTTAAAGCAAACGTAAAATTAGCAGTTGTAAAAAATACATTACTTGAAAAAGCAATGGAAGCTTCAGATAGAGAATTTGGAGACTTACCAACAACGCTTAAAGGTAATACTTCAGTGATGTATTCTGAAACTGGAAATGCTCCAGCTAAAGTAATTAAAGCGTTTCGTAAAAAATCAGAGAAGCCACTTTTAAAAGGTGCTTTTATTGAAGAAACGGTTTACATTGGCGATGAGCAATTAGATATGTTAGTAGACATTAAGTCGAAAGAAGAGTTAATTGGAGAAATCATTGGATTATTACAATCTCCTGCTAAGAACGTTGTTTCTGCTCTTAAATCGAGTGGTGGTAAACTAGCAGGTATCTTAAAAACATTATCCGAAAGAGAAGGATAATATTAAATAGTACGCACTTTATTACAATTATATTAAATTAAAAAATTATTAAAACGATAGAAAAATGGCAGAATTAAAAGATTTCGCAGAACAATTAGTAAACTTAACAGTAAAAGAAGTTAATGAGTTAGCTAATATATTAAAAGATGAGTATGGTATTGAGCCTGCTGCTGCTGCTGTAGCTGTTGCTGCTGGTGGAGGTGCTGCTGGTGAAGCTGCTGAAGAGCAAACTGAATTTGATGTAATCCTTAAAGCTGCAGGTGGTGCAAAACTAGCTGTTGTAAAATTAGTTAAAGAATTAACTGGTTTAGGATTAAAAGAAGCTAAAGGTTTAGTGGATGATGCACCAAGTGCAATCAAAGAAGGTGTTACTAAAGACGAAGCTGAAGGTTTAAAAACTTCTTTAGAAGAAGCAGGAGCTGAAGTAGAGCTTAAGTAAGCTTAACATAATAATCTAACAAAGGTTTAGGTCTTTTGAGTATTGCTCAAAGACCTAGACCATTTGTCGTATATAGCTAGTACTATATATTTTTATATTTTTTTTAATCAAAATTCACTCCATTGATGTTAGCAAAACAAGCTGAAAGATTAAGTTTTTCCTCTATTATCAATAGAACAGAGTATCCAGATTTTATGGATATTCAGATAAAATCCTTCCAGGATTTTTTCCAATTAGAAACTAAATCTGAAGAAAGAGGTAATGAAGGACTTTATAACACCTTCATGGAAAACTTCCCAATAACAGACACGCGTAACCAGTTTGTCTTAGAATTTTTAGATTATTTTATAGATCCACCAAGATATGCTATTGAAGAGTGTATTGAAAGAGGTTTAACCTATAGCGTTCCTTTAAAGGCAAGGTTAAAGTTATACTGTACAGATCCTGAACACGAAGATTTTGAAACTATTGTCCAAGATGTGTATTTAGGAACTATACCTTACATGACACCAAGTGGTACATTTTGTATCAACGGTGCAGAGCGTGTAGTTGTTTCTCAATTACATCGATCTCCAGGAGTATTCTTTGGACAATCTTTCCATGCTAATGGAACAAAATTATATTCAGCTAGGGTTATCCCTTTTAAAGGATCTTGGATTGAGTTTGCTACAGACATCAACCAAGTGATGTATGCATACATTGATAGAAAGAAAAAATTACCTGTTACAACGCTTTTCCGTG
>CALGLR010000072.1 GCA_937959395.1 uncultured Flavobacteriaceae bacterium
TATGGGCTTTAAAGCACCAATGTTTTTTAAAGTTTGATTTAACTGTTCCTGTTTTTAATACAATAAAAATAAGTAATTAAGTCTGTTATCAATATAGATAATATGGGCTTGACCATTGATGGACTGAGTTCGATATAAATGTGTTAGTGATCAAAAACTGTCAATTCGAGTGATTTTTTTGCAACAGAGTGAAAAAATAGTATCGAGAATAGGTTTTTGATGCGAAAATCACTGTTCTCGATACACTTCTCCTAATGTCGAAGCACTCGAACTGACGTGATTTCTTTATATCATAGAAATCAGGTTATTAAGAATTTCTTTTTAAAAAAAAGGTAATACTATTGTTTCTTTAATGCTTTATCTGAAAATTTTACTCTTTGAGCTAAAATATCATGTTCTATATCGATTTAATAGGTGCTTATCATTTTGAAATACATAGTTTTACATAAAGGTGATTTTGCCATTTTTCAAAACATAATAATTAAATGAAAAAGAATATAACAATTGCAATTATTTTATTAATTTTTTCTTTCAGCTCTTATAGTCAGTCTATTACAGATATAATAAACGAAGTAAGTATAGATTCATTAGAATTTAAAATTAAAGAGTTTACAGGAGAGCAGTCTACCATAGTAAATGGAAATACTGTAACTATTAGAAATAGACAACAAGCGAATAACGATGTTGCAGCTGCTTATTTAAAGCAGAGGTTTGAAGGTATGGATAATATATCGGTAGCTGAGCAAAACTTTAATTCTAGAGGTAAAAATATTATAGCAACACAATTAGGTAAAACAAATCCAGATGATATTTACATAGTATGTGCACATTACGATACCGTAGCGGATTATTGTGCAGACGATAATGCTAGTGGTACGATTGCTGTTTTAGAGATTGCTAGAATTTTATCTACGCAGTGTTTAGATAATACTATTATATATGCATTATGGGATGAAGAAGAAGGGGGGCCAACAAATGGTTTAGCAGGATCAAGATATTATGCTAATCAAGCATCGAATAATGGAGATAATATTCTTGGAGTCTTAAATATAGATATGATGGGATATGATGGAAACGATGACAATAAATTTGATATTGACGTTCAGAATATTGCAGGTTCTGTAGCTATGAAAAATGATATCCTTTCGGTTTTTAATTCTTATTCTTTTGGGAATTTGGATCCAATAACGGTTAACCCTGGTACTCCAGCTAGTGATCATAGTAGTTTTTGGAACGAAGGCTATTCAGCTGTTTTAGTAGGAGAATCATGGGAAACAAACGATCAAACTCCTTTTTATCATTCATCAAGAGATAGGGAAGCGACTATAGATATGCCCTATTATACAGAGTTAGCAAAACTAGTCACGGCTTATATGGTTACTAAAGGAAGTTTAGTAAGTGTAGACAACACAGTAAGTCTTTCAGGAAATGTATTAACAGCTAATGAAACAGCTGCTAATTACCAGTGGATAAATTGTGATACTAACTCACCAATTTCAGGAGCGACTAATCAAAGTTACACACCAACGTCTACAGGTAGTTATGCTGTAGAGTTAACTTCTGGAACATGTACAGAGGTTAGTAAGTGTTTCGAAATTGATTTATTAGGTGTAAATACGTTTTCTGCTGGAGAGATTAATCTATATCCAAACCCGGTAAAAACGGTTTTAAATATTGAAATGACGGCATCTAAAGATTATACATTCAATATTTATGATACTGGAGGAAAATTAATTTTAAAAAGAGAGTCTTCAGTATTGAATTCCACTTTAAATTTAAAAGATTTAAGTAAAGGTGTTTATTTTTTGAATGTTGAAACTTCAGAAAAATCTGGAACATTCAAAATTATTAAAGAATAAAACATAGTATTTTTCCAAGTGTAACCTAATTGATTGTTAGGTTTAAAAGTATTATTTAAAAATCCGCTCTTAAGAACGGATTTTTTTATTTAGAATTATGCTATAAGTTATTTAGATAGTTCTGTAAAATGTTTGTAGAAATGTGGTATGGTTTCTATTCCTTTTAAGTAGTTCCATACTCCAAAATGTTCATCTGGTGAGTGTATGGCATCACTATCTAAACCAAAACCCATTAAAATAGTTTTACTTTTCAGCTCCTCTTCAAATAAGGCTACAATAGGAATGCTTCCACCACTTCTTTGCGGGATGGGTGTTTTTCCAAAAGTAGCTTCGTAAGCTTTTGAAGCAGCTTTGTATCCAATACTATCTATTGGTGTGACGTAACCTTGCCCGCCATGATGCGGTGTTACTTTAATAGTAACCGCTTTTGGAGCAATATTTTCAAAATGATTTTTAAAAAGAGTTGTGATATTTTCCCAATCTTGGTTTGGTACCAAACGCATCGATATTTTTGCGTAAGCTTTACTTGCAATAACCGTTTTTGCACCTTCCCCGGTGTAACCTCCCCAAATACCATTAACATCTAATGTTGGCCGTATAGAGTTGCGTTCGTTTGTAGTATAGCCTTTTTCTCCATAAACGGCTTCAATATCTAAAGCTTTTTTATAATCGTTTAATGAAAATGGCGCTTTTGCCATTTGAGCACGTTCTTCATTGGATAGGTTTTCAACATGATCATAAAAACCAGGAATGGTAATGTGATTATTCTCATCATGAAGTGAAGCAATCATTTTTGTTAATACATTAATAGGGTTTGCGACTGCACCACCGTATAAACCAGAATGTAAATCGCGATTAGGACCCGTTACTTCAACTTCTACATAACTTAACCCACGAAGGCCAGTAGTAATAGAAGGCACATCGTTAGCAATCATGCCGGTATCAGAAATTAAAATGACATCATTCTCTAACTTCTTTTGATTTGATTTTACATATTTAGCTAGGTTAACACTACCAACTTCTTCTTCGCCTTCAATCATAAATTTCACATTACAAGGCAATTCGTTTTGAGAAGTCATGTACTCTAAAGCTTTAACATGCATATACATTTGCCCTTTATCGTCACAGGCACCTCTAGCAAATATTGCACCTTCAGGATGTAAATTGGTTTTTTTAATTACGGGTTCAAATGGTGGTGACGTCCATAAATTTATAGGATCTGGCGGTTGCACATCGTAATGACCATAAACTAAAATTGTAGGCAACTTTGGGTCTATCATTTTTTCAGCATAAATTATAGGGTAACCAGCAGTTTCACAAATTTCAACTTTATCGCAGCCCGCTTTATCTAAACTACTGGCTACAGCTTTCGCTGTTTTAATAACATCGCCTTTATAAGCAGAGTCGGCACTAATAGATGGTATTTTGAGTAATTCGATAAGTTCATTTAAAAAACGATCTTTATGCTCGTTAACGTAATTTTTTATGTTTTGCATAGTAATTTTTTATATTTAGGTAAAAGTACGAAAACACAGTTCAATATTTTATAGTAAGGAGTTGTTTGAATATTCAAAGTATTGTTTATATTTGCATCCTCTTACTGCATAAGTAGGATTCTTTTAGCGGGCGTGGTGGAATTGGTAGACACGCTAGACTTAGGATCTAGTGCCGCGAGGTGTGGGAGTTCGAGTCTCCCCGCCCGCACTGTAAAGGATAAAACGTCTCTTGTATAAAGAGGCGTTTTTTTATGCAAAACTTGAAAAAAATATCCTCACGATAGAAAGTAAAATGTAAAAAAGAAGTTTAATAAAAAATAATTTTTTTAGAATTCTTTGATTTATTTAAAGTTCATTTTCAATCATTTTTTTGAAGGGTACAATTCTTAAATATTATTTTTTAGATAAATTTTAATAGAAAATTGACTTTTTTTAGCATAATTATTGGGTTTTTAGAATTGGTTAATGCTAAAAAATAAATGATGTCATACAAAAATACAAATACAACATCATTCCAGTATTTGCAACGTCTTACTTAGAAAAAACATAACACTGAATTCATGAATTTGGACTCCAAATTCATGAATCTAGACATACTTCTCTTGTTTTACACTTAAATCTCAACCTACCTTTGCGGCAACAAATAATTAAAGTGATCTATTAATTAGTTGTCTTAGGGAAAAGCAAATGCGATGCTAGCTCGCGTTTGTTTTATTATAAAAATCAAGATTATAAAAGGGTAAATAATGAAAGTAATAAAATTAATTCTTGTTTGTGTAATGGTATGTAATTGTAAGTCATTATCTGAAAATGTTGTTAATTCAGTAAAGTACAATGCCCCATCTGCTATGTTGAAAAAAGATAAAAAACAATCTATAAAATCTCAGAATACAAAGCTTTTGAAACATGACATATATTTTTATAGAATTCATGATACCATTAAAAAGAAACAAACTAATGAACTAACTCAAATGTTTTGAAATTGTTTTTTATTTAAATCGGTATTAAAACCTAGAAAATAAAATAAAGAAATTTTATTAATTATCACTACACTTATTTTTTTATACTTATTTTTCTAGTCGCTACTTTACCATTTTTAGTAATTTTCATTAAATAGAGTCCAGAAGCCAAATTAGAAAGATTAATAGTATTTGTTTTTAAAGTATTTTCATACACTTTCTTTCCTGAAATCGTATAAACGGTAATATCTGATAATATATTATTGTCTTGATTTAATTTAATATTAAATACCCCACATGAAGGGTTTGGATGAATATTAAAGGTTAAGGTATCAAAACTATCGTTACTTAATGTTCCGTTTATAGTTATGTTATTAATTTGATCTCTGTTTAATGCATCTTCCCAAGTTGTTCCTAGTGGGCGTATGTGTGTTTTTAAAGCATAGCCTTGTCCTGGTTGAGGAATAGCATCCAAGTTTACCGTTATTGTAGCTGTACCAGAACCTTGAGGGACTACGATTTTTCCTTGTTGAAGCCAATTGGTAGATGACCATAATTCGACTACGATTTCTCGATCTGTAGACGCTTCATAAGTCACATCGAAGGTGTATGATGCTTGTTGCTCTAATTCGGTAATCATATTATTAAATGAAACAGTGTCTACTGTATTCATATCTGAATCTACTAGATTATAAGAGCGTACCCAATCATAATAGGTGGTTCTAGAATCTGCAGATCCATTCATTCCGCCATCGCTAGGTGTAGGATTCCAATCGTAAGTCTCAGTTACTAAACGTAGGTACATTGGAAGATTAAAATCGGCTGGAGGTGTTATTTCGTATACAAATTGACCGTCTAAGTAAAATAAAATTTCGTCTTTACTTTTCCACCATACACCATAAGTATGATAAGCTTCCCAGGATTTACCACCAAGTTGGGCGTTATTTCCTTCTTGACCAATTGGTGTGTCATTACAAGTTGTTGCTCTACTATGCGTATTCGAGTTTATTTGGCGTATTGTATTATCTACCCAAGTGGCTCCATTAGAATTAACACCAACGGTTTCAGTGATGTCTAACTCGGTTGTTCTAACATCGCAACCACTAAATTCATTTCGCTTATTAAACAACCAAAAAGTTGAAGACATAAATGTTCTACTAGCTTTCATTCGGGTTTCGTAATACCCATAAGTATTTCTTTGAAGACCTCTAACCATACCGCAGGCATGTGTGTAATCTCCTTCTGGAGATGATAATTTGTAGTTTGTAACTTTTAGTTTTCCGTCATTAACAGCTATGGTATTTTCTTTGAATAATCCTGGGACTCTACCTCTCCATTGCGGATCGGATTTTGCCCATTTAGACCCATTTAAATCTGTGCCATTAAATTCATCAGACATCATATCTATTAATTGCCATTCTTTTCCGTTAGGAGGTGTAGGTTGTGCAATAGTAGATGTTATAGTAAAAAGCAGAAAAAATAAGAGAAGAGGGGATTTGGAATAATTAAATTTATTCTTAAACATTATTTAGGAAATTTTGGTTATACCAAATGAATATGAAAATGACCAGAATAAATTTGAATTATTTTTTTTCAGATGAAATATAAAATCTAAGCATATCTATAGATACGGTTCTATTTTATGTGGAAATCTGGAAGAAAAAGAAACGAATTAAATTGGTTGTTTTTATGTTTATTTGGTGTTAATCATTTACAATACGTAAAGTTACTCATTATAAAGTAATTGTTTTTAATATAAAATAGTCATATTATGATTATTTTGTATTATAATATAGTTATAATGTATTAATTTTCAGAATTTTATGTGTCTTGAGTTAATCGTTGTAATAATTACAATTTTATAAGCTTTTTTACAGCTCTATTTCCTGAATTATTTTTAATCAGAATAAGATACATTCCAGTTGAAAGCGTTTCAATATTAAAAGCATGATTTTTTTCAAATTCACCTGTTAAATGCTGAATTGTTTTACCGGAAAGATCCATTATTGTAACAGAAGATACTGGTTTGTTTAATTTAAAACGTGTTTGAGCTGGGTTAGGAGATAGGCTAATTGTATTCTCTATATTAAAGTTGTCTACACTTAACGTTTCTGAAGCCTGGTTTCCAAATATCCTGAATTCTCCTGCAGGAATATTAATTGGACTAGCCGTATTAGAAACCGAAATTGAGGTGCTTCCTGAATTATCCATTAAATCATACCAAGTGCCTGTGTAAGGAAAATCGGGAACGATATCTAAATCAGCCACAGAAAAATTACATAACACCACAACGTTTTTTAAATCTGAAGCTGGTAAAGTATCATCCCAAACATAGATGCGTTGTCTTACATTATTTATGTACGGACTAATAGCATGATCGCCTTCAAAAACAGCTTCATTAGTCTTTAATTGAATTAATCGTGCCCAATCATCATAAACTTTACTTCGATTAGCTTCAGCAGGCCAATTATTTGCCCATTGCGGTTGTGGTTTTGTATCTAATTTACAATCGGGATTGTTAATACTTCCATCATTACAAGTATAAATAGAATCCTCCATGCCTAATTCGCCAAAATGCCAAATCATTTTTGGTCCTGGTACAGTTAATAATGCCGCTCCAATAGTGGCCATTCTTTTGGTTCTATTTTCTAAAGTCGTCGCATCGTTTACATTGGTGTTTCCTTCAGTACTTACTTTATAAAGCACACGCTCTACATCATGGCTTTCAGCAAAACCAATTAAACGTTTCCCTGTAAATCCACGACTGGTATGGCTTATTCTGCTAATGTCACCATTAGTAGAAAATCCTTTAGCAATTTCTGTATACGCGCTAGTTACTTGCCCCCATAGCATAATGCCCTTGCCTTCATCAATTCTATGATTTGCCCATTGTTGTTCTTCTCCATCGAGTCCTAAATGTTCAAAAATGATATAGTGGTCGTCGTCGATACTCCAAGAATAATCGGCGTATTGTTTTAATATGTCTACACGATCTTGTTGGAAGGCATTGGTGCAAGCATCGTCTGCTTCACTACAATTTTGAGTAAATCCTTTTGTTAAATCCCAACGGAAACCATCAATTTTAAAATCTTCAATCCAATGTTCTACAACACGTTCAACATAAGCTTGAGTTCTTGTAGATTGATGATTAAAATCTGAACCTACATTAAAACTATGTCTTGGTGTTTCATTAAAGTATGGATTTTCACTGCTAGGTTCTCCCCAACCATCATTATCTGGATCGTCCATCCACATACGTACCATTGGATTTCTTCCAAAAGCATGGTTAAGTGCAACATCTAATATAACTGCAATACCGTTTTGATGGCATAAATCGATAAACTCTTTTAGTTTGTTTTTTGTACCATAAAATTTATCTAATGCCATGTGGTAGGATACATTATAACCCCAACTTTCATTGCCTTCAAATTCCATTACTGGCATAAGTTCAATAGCATTAATATTTAAACCTTTAAAATAATCGATTCTATCGATGAGGTTTTGATAATTTCTATCACTATCAAAATCGCGTACTAAAACTTCGTATACAACTAAGTCTTCTTTTTTTGGTTTCTGAAAATTGGTTACCGTCCAATTAAATGGTGTTTGTCCAGTTTCTATTACTGAAACTTCGCGTTCTTGTTCGGCAGGGTAAACGGGAAGATTAGGGTATGATGTTTCAGGAATAGAAGGATCATCGAAAGGTGATAATACTAATGTTGAATAAGGATCTGCAGTTTTTACAAGTGTAGGAGAATTAGCGATAGGTGTTTCATCGACTACCCAATATTGAAATGTTTCTACTTGTCCAGAAGTTAACCCAGTAAGTTCTAACCAGAATAATCCAGATGTGCCATCCTTTTTCATGGCGTAACTCGTATTTGGATTGTAGTTATTAAAACTTCCTGCGACATAGACGAAATCTTTGTTTGGTGCATCTAAAACTAAAGTAGCTCTAGTAACATCGGTATCATAATTAATACCGTTTTTTAATCCATTGGGTATCGCTGCTGTTACTGTACCAGGATTAACGATCGCATTAAAGGTGTAACTTATAGTAGTGCCTGCTTGCGTAATTTGTAATTCATAGTTTTGATTTTCACTTATAGCAGTTTGTGTAAATGAATATGAAGTTGTGTTTGTTTGTGTATCTATACTTGCGCCATTAGCTAATAAATTATAGTTGGCATTTCCGTTAGTGTTTGTCGCCGTAATGGTTAAATCATCTCCAGAATTTAATATAGACGTACTATTTGCTAAAGGTGCGTTAAGTGTTGCTTGAAATAAACCGACTTCTAATAAGATATTTTGACTTTTTTTATCTCCAGTACCATCCTTAGCTTTTACTAAAAAACCAATACTACCTATTCCATTTCTTGAGTAAAATGTAGAAGGGACAAAACTAATAGAGTACTTATTTGTAGTCGCATTATAGGTTAATCTATTTGTTTCGCTAGAGTTAGTCCAATCTCCATTAGTAGGACAATCTATAATATTACTATCATTACTATCAAAAGACCAAGACCAGAGGTATAAGGCATTATTAGTAATGTTCCAAGTGGCTTCATCAATACTATCTCCATCGAATGTTAAGGTAATGGTATCCGTTTCTTCAAAAGCACTTGGGTTAACAGTATAGGTTATTGTTTGTTGTTGGGCCAAACTTAATAACGGTAATAATAATAAAGAGAGGATTATTTTTTTCATAGCTACTTAAAATTGATAAAGGCTGTAAAGTTACACGATTTACAACCTTTATATTATCTTTTGAATTGCACTTCGACTACGCTAAGTGTGACATCAGTTAATTATTTTAAAGGTATTAATTTAAACTTAACGAGTAAGTATACGCTCTAGCATTACTAAAGTCTAATGTAATTGTATAATTACCAGCTACAGGAACAACAATATTATCTCCTCCTTCTTCTAATAAACCATCTGTACCTGTATCTCCATAATTTAAGTCCCAAGAATCGTTAGATCTAAATTTAATTTCATCAGCCGTTAAATCTAATATGATGCTCCAGGTTTGTGTTGCTGGGTCATACGTTAAATCTGTATCTTCATCCCAACCTAGAGGTGTGCCACTTCCAATAACTGCCCATTCATGCAATGTTTCAGTATAAGTTAATGCATCTGTGTCTGCTTTTATTAAATAATAACCAGCTACAGGAGCATTACAGTTTACTTCATTTTCTTCTATTAGTATTCCTGAAAAACTACCATCGTCTCCATAATCTGGTCCAGCACCCGAATCAATAACACCAGCGGCATCAGGGGCAACAAATTTATGTTCACCATCTAACCATACATATCCTTCATATTCTGTTTCTCCAAAAGCTGCAGCTCTAAGTAAAGGAGCCGTTGGAGGATCCCACGTGCCTTGATGATCTCCAGGAACCGCTATTTTTGGTAATTCTGTTGTATATGGTGTAATAGAAATTGTTATTGGATCTGAAAATGTTACTTCACTATTATCTCCTACAAATGCTTTAATACGTAAATCTACATCGCTAGCAGTGAAAGGAACTAGAGCGAGCCCCGCAGGGTCTGTAATTACAGTGTTTAATACTTCATTAGTCCAGGTAATGAATGACTTAGTTATTGTTCCTGCATCTACTGGAGTCGCAAAATCTGTTCCCGCATTTGCAAGCTGTACGGTATAGTTAATTTCCGTTGGAACATCGTAAACTGCTTGATTCCATACAATTGTAGTTGCTACATCCATAGGGTTAGCAATATCTAAAACAATTGAAGAATCGGTACTGGGAGACGTTATTTTTGCAACTTTAGCATTAGCACTATTAATGGTAAAGGTTTCTTCTTCTTCACATGCAGTAAAGCATAATACTGCGAGAATTGCGATGCTTAAAATTTTTATATTTTTCATAATAAATGTTTATTTGTCATCTTCGCAAAAGCGAAGATCTTAAGTTGTTTGATTTAGTTAGTAACCAGGATTTTGTCTCAAGTTAGGATTTGCTTCTAAAGCCGTTTGTGGAACGGGGAACAATTTATAATCATTAGAAATTGAAGTGCCATCTAGTGATCCTCCTTTCCAAGGCCATAAGTATGTTCCTCCTGTAAATTTCCCAAAACGAATAAGGTCTGTTCTTCTATGACCTTCTAAGTTAAGCTCACGACCTCTTTCATCTATAATAAAATCGAGATCTAAGTCTGCCGCATCTATAGCATCTGCATTAGATCTTACTCTTACGTTATTTACATAATCTAAAGCTAATCCCATATTGGCAGTTGAGGCACCTCTCAAAGCACATTCAGCATACATTAAATAGGCATCGGCTAAACGGTACATTGGGAAGTCTGTTCCAGAAAAATCAGTTGGATCGGTAACAGAGTTGAAATCGATATTTCTATATTTAATACATGGATAACCATTGGTCCATTCTCTATAATCGGTCATTTCGAAAGTGTGTCCTTGTGTCCAAAATAACTCAGCTCTATCATCATTTGATGTTGCTAAATCTTCAAATAAACCATACCAAGCTTTAGTTGCTCTGTGTCCTTGCCATCCTTGGGTTGCACCAAAATCTGAAATAGTTATGGTGTCTGGACTTAAATTTCCATTAACAAGATACGTGGTGTTACCAAAACTTTGGCTAGTTACTGCATCTGCAATTAAAGGAAAAATAATTTCTGAAGACATATCATTATCTCCAGAGAAATTTTCAACAAAATTAGTACTTAATGTGTAACCGCCTTCTGTGATTACTTTATTAGCATAAGTTGCAGCAGTATCATAACGTGGTTCACGAATGTAAACATCAGCATTTAGATATAATTTAGCTAATAACATATCAACAACATAAGTGTTTGCTCTACCATAGCCATTATTGTTTCCTATAATAGGTTCTATTGCTAATAATTCACTTTCTACATAATCGAATAATTGTTTACGAGTTGCTTCTGGAAGCGGACTAGAGATTCCTAATTCATTTTCGGTAACCAATACGCCTTTCCCAAAAGTGTCTATTAAGTTATAATAAGCCAATGCTCTTAAAAATCGAATTTCACTTCTTACGCCTTCTTCATTTGGAACATCTACGCGATCTAAAATAGGAATCAAGTTGTTACACTGCGGAATGGTAAAATAAGCACGGTCATAAAACAATCTAAAAAACTTATTATTACTATCCCAGTTTGAAGTCGTCGTTAATTGATCTAAACCATCGTCTCCCCATCTGTTTTTCATACCGTCTGCGGTAAAATCTTGTAAGTTTATTATCGCTCTAAGAAACGCACCTTCACCGGCATCTGGACTGGTGATATCTGAACTTCCTGGGCCATTTATACCAGAAAGAGCAAAAGAGGCATATAATCTAGATAATATGCCTTGAATTGCATCTGGATCTTGACTTAATAATTGCTCTAGCGATAATTCAACTCTAGGCTCAGTATTTAAATCGTCTGTACAGGAAATATTACTAAGTAATACTAAACCTATAACTATTATTATAATTTTTTTCATGATAAATTTATTTATCATTCCCTCGAAGGAGGGAATCTTATTTTTAAAAATCTAAATTAACTCCAAAAGTGAATGATCTTGGTCTCGGATAGAATGTTCTATCTATGCCACCAAAATTTTCAGAATCTTGCCCAGTATATTCAGTTAAGACAAATGGATTATTTAAAGCGGCATAAAATCGCATACTTGTATTTTTAACGAACCCATCTTTAAATCGATAGCCAAGAACAATGTTTTCACATCTTAAAAATGCGGCATCTTCAAGAAAGTGATCTGAAAATTGTTTATCACCTCTAACATCTTGAAAAACCGGATTAGCAGTTCCGTTATAGAAATTTAATACATTGGTAATACTAGTATTATTTCCTGGCAAAGCACTTTCTGTATTTCCTAAGTTAAGTGCATTGAAATTAAATGTTTTTCCGTCAAGCTGCCCTCTAAAAGTTGAACTTAAATCCCAATTTTTGTAATTGGTATTAAAACCAAATCCAAAAGTCCAATTTGGTCTTACTGGTACAAAGTACTTATCGGCATCTGTAATCTCACCATCACTATTCCTATCGACAAAAGCACCAGGAATTGGATTTCCGCTGGGATCGTATATTTGTTTAAATACTCCAGCTGCCTGAGGTTGTTGGTTTAAGTTATTAAAAAATAAGTTTGATCCTGTGCCTGTTAAACTCCCACCAGCTCTTAAAGTCGTAATGTCATCAAGGTCTGTTACCTTAGTTATTGCATAAGCAATATTAGAATTAAAATCTAAATTAAAGTTATCTTCTTGTATTGGACTTAAATTTAAATTCAATTCGAAACCTTCACTTTCAGTAGATCCAACATTTTTAATAAACTCATTTGTTAAAAACTGTCCTGGAGGAATTGCTACACGAGCCAATAAATCTGTAGTTTCTCTTTTAAAGAAATCTAAAGACCCAGATACAATGTGATTTTTGAAAAGATCGAAATCTAAACCAATATTATAAGTTGCTGTTTTTTCCCATGTTAAATCTGGATTAAAAGGATTAGCAGAATATAGGTTTACACCTGGTAAATACTGGCTGTTTTGGTTTCCAGCAGAAAACAAAGGCAATGATGGGTAAAAACCAACATCATTGGTAATATCTTGTTGTCCCGTTTGACCCCAACCTAATCTTAATTTTAAATCATTAAAAAAGCTAGAATCTTTAATTCTTGCGATATTAGAAAGTTTCCATGCTACAGCTGCAGCTGGAAAATAACCCCATCTATTGTCTTCAACAAATAGAGAAGAGCCATCTGCTCTAATACTAAAAGTGAATAGTAATTGGTCTGCGATATCTAAATTAGTTCTTCCAAAAAACGATTGTAAGTTTAATACATTGTAATACCTGTTATTTGGGTTTAGAGGATTAATATCTGGAACTCTAACTCCCGTATCAGGGTCTGTTATAAATCGATTTTGATTTCCATCGGTTTTAAAATTTTGATAAGCATAACCAGCCTGAATATCAAAACGTCTTATAATTTTATCTTCAAATGTTTTTACATAATTTAAATAAGAATCTAAAGTTGTATTTGTAATGTGTTGACTTTCCTCATAATTCAATCCTGGATTAAATACCACTTGATTGGCATTATTGGTGTCTATTCCAAATGCAGATAACGCATTATCTCTAAAACGCTCTTTAATTTTTACTCGTGAAGCATCTGCCCCTATATTTACAATAGCACTAAGTTCTGGTAAGAAAGGTAGTTTATAATTAAATTTTGCATTTCCTAAAAACCTTAAAGCACGTTCTGGTCGTGTACGATCTTCTAATAATGCTAATGGGTTTGCTTGTCCGTCTATTATTAATCGGCCACCATCTAATCTTGTATTTGTGTACAATCCGCTAAATATTGAATTGTTATCATAAATAGGTTTAGTTGGGTCAAATACTAAAGCACCACTTAAAGCACCTCCTGGATTTACCGCATTTTTATTAACGATAACCGTTTTAGCATTAATGTCTATTGTTAAAGCATCATCAAGTAATGTTGGTGTTAATTTAAAAGAAGAACTAATTCTCTCATAATCATCTGTTCTTACTAAACCTTGAGAATTATTATAACCAATAGAAGCTCTAAAAGGCATGTTTTCTCCAAAATTAGTTCTGGCACTAAAATTTGTATTACTAGAAAATGCCGTTCTAAAAACTGCCGATCTCCAATCAGAATAATATACAGCTCTTTGTTCACCACCTACTGTTGTAATAACAGAGAAAGGGGCATTGTTTGAAACCGATCCTACGGGAACTCCCAAGCTGTTTTCTAAATCTGGATGAAATTGACGAATAAAACGAACATATTCTTCACTATTCATGACGTCTAAACCATCACCAGCACCACTAACAGTAGCATCTGAAGAGAAATTAAATTTCACGCCTCCTGAAGTTCCTTTTTTAGTAGTAATAATAATAACACCATTAGAAGCTCGAGACCCATAAATCGCAGTAGCAGAAGCATCCTTTAAAACAGTAAAACTTTCGACATCATTTGGATTAATTAATGATAACGGATTACTAACACCCGCTGGATTTTGTGTACCAATAGGTATGCCATCTATAATAATTAAAGGGCTATTGTTTGCTGTTAAAGATGCACCTCCTCTAATTCTAATGTTTGGAGCAGAATCTGGCGATCCTCCATTATTTGTTATTCTAACACCAGCAGCTTTACCGGTTAATAATTGATCTGTAGATACTATTGCACCTTTATTAAAGTCTTTAGAAGTTACCACATCTACTGATCCAGTTAGATCTTCTTTTTTAGTACTACCATAACCAATAATTACAACTTCTTCAAGTTGCGCAGCATCTTCTTCTAGACTAATGTTTAATTTGGGTTCACCGTTATATGTAACTTTTTGAGTTAAATAACCAACGTAGGAAAATGTAACAACATCTCCAGAACTTGCGTTAATTTGATAATTACCGTCAAAATCTGTAGCAGTACCATTTGAAGTGCCTTTAATAGTGATATTTACACCAGGCAGAGGTAAATTAGAGGATTTTTCGGTTACTGTTCCAGAAACTGACTGCGCTATAGCGAATAACGGCAGAAAGAAAAAGAGCAACAGTAAACTATTTATTTTTTGTTCCATACAATGCGTTTAGAGGGATTAGTTTGTTATAATCAAAATATATTTTTACTTCTCGGAGCTAAATCTATGTAATTTTTAGGTTAACTTTTAGCTTATCCCCGATATTACTCAGACCGCAAACGTTTTCGTGTTGACAACTTTTGTAATTCTCGTGAATTTAAGTTCTAAAATGAAAAAAAATTAACATTTATTGCGATGTTTAAATAATTTTAAAGCACAAATTTTTACGATTAAATAATTAAAGCGCCTATTTTTGGTTTTTTAATAAACAGAAAAGTGCTATGAAGAGAAAGATAACCTTAAAACAAATCGCTAGAGAATTAGATGTTTCTATCTCTACGGTTTCTAAAGCGTTAAGAAACAGTATCGAAATTAGTGAAGATACGCGCCAGAAAGTACAAGCATTCGCAAAGCTTTATAATTACAGACCAAATAATATAGCATTAAGTTTAAAGAATAGAAGAACAAAGACAATAGGAGTTATTATTCCTGAGATTGTACATCATTTTTTTTCAAAAGTGATTCAAGGTATTGATAATGTAGCTAACAAGAGAGGTTATAATGTTATTGTAGGGCTATCTAATGAGTCGTTTTCAAAAGAAGTTATTAATATGCAAATGCTTGCTAATGGCAGTATAGATGGATTTATCCTATCACTTTCAAAAGAAACACTACTGCTTCAAGATTATCATCATTTTAATGAAACTATAAATCAAGGCATGCCAATTGTAATGTTTGACCGTGTGGTTAATGAGATTTTATGTGATAAAGTGATTGTAAATGATAGTAATGGTTCTAAAGATGCAGTAAATAAGTTAATTACTAATGGTTGCAAACATATAGCATTAATAACCACTAAAGATTATGTTAGTGTTGGTAAATTGAGAACACAAGGGTATTTAAAAGCGTTAGAAATAAATAAAATAGCCCCAGAATCGAGTTTAATATTAAAAATTGATGATAAAGTTGTTTCTGAAGACCATATTGAAGGCATTGAATTAGAGATAGAAAAGTTGTTTAACAATAATAAGAAAATTGATGGTGTTTTTGCCGTAAATGAATTGTATGCAATATCTGCAATGAAGGTCGCAAGAAAACTAAACTTAAATATCCCAGAAGATGTACAAATCATTGGTTTTACTGATGGTGTCTTGTCTAAACATGCTAATCCAAGTTTAACAACAGTAAGTCAACATGCAGAAAGTATGGGAGAGCAATCTGCGGAATTATTAATAGATAATTTAGAGCGAGAAGATGAAGAAGATCAATACCAAACCGTAGTGATAGAGACCGAATTAATAGAGCGAGAATCAACAAAATAAAAAAATAATAGTTTACATTTAAATAACTTTTATATATTTACGGCACAATCAAGACTTATATTTTTACTTCTCAGGTAATATAGTTTTGATAAGTAATACCGCTTATCATTAGTATAAATTCAATAATACTATGATGAAAAAGCGTAAGCTAAGTTTCTTAGAAATCTGGAACATGAGTTTTGGTTTCTTAGGAATTCAATTTGGAATGGCCTTAACTGGTGGTTTCATGACAAGAATTTTTCAAACCCTTGGAGCAGAGATAGACAATTTACCTATCTTATGGATTGCAGCACCCTTAACTGGATTATTAGTGCAGCCAATTATTGGTTACATGAGTGACCGTACTTGGAGTCCAAGATGGGGAAGGCGTCGTCCTTATTTTTTAGTGGGAGCTATATTAAGTTCTATCGCATTAATTTTTATTCCGCATTCTCCTGTATTATGGGTGGCAGCTGGTCTTTTATGGATTTTAGACGCTTCTATAAATATTTCGATGGAACCTTTTAGAGCTTTAGTAGCCGATAAACTACCAAGTTCACAGCGTTCATATGGTTTTGTTGTTCAAACGTTAATTATTGGTGTTGGTACATGGGTAGCAAGTAGTTTGCCTTGGATTGCCTCTAAATTTGGAGCTAGTGATTCTGCACCATCTGGAGTTTTGCCTGCATCGGTTAAAGTTGCATTTGCTATTGGAGCTGTTGTCTTTCTTACAAGTATATTTTATACTGTTTTTACTACAAAAGAATATCCGCCAGAAGATATGGATGCTTTTGAAGAAGAAAAGAAAAAGAAAAATAGTTTCGTTTCTGATATTTTAGAAAACATAAGCGGAATGCCTTTAACAATGAAAAAGCTTGGCGTTATTCAGTTTTTTTCATGGTTTGCCTTTTTTACTATGTGGACATTAGCAAACCCTGCACTTACCGAGCATGTGTTTAATACACCTGCACCTATAGAGTCAGCATTCGATATGACAATTGCAGCACAATCTGAAGCTTATAATATAGCAAATACGGCATTTCAAGAATCTTCAAATCAAGTTGGAAAATACATGGGGATATATGGCTTATCTTCTATGATGTTTGCCTTACTGCTTGTATTGTACACTTCAAAAAGAAGAATAAATAGAAAATACGTACATCTATTTTCGCTAATTGCTGGTGGGATAGGTTTTATTTCAATGTATTTTATTCCATCGTCAGAATATTTAATACTGTCATTCATATTAATAGGTTTTTCATGGGGTAGTGTTTTATCAATGCCTTATGCTATGTTATCTAGTTCCGTAGATCCAAATAAAATGGGTGTTGTAATGGGTATTTTTAATATGTTCATTGTAATTCCTCAAATTATTGCTGCACTGGGCGGTATTAATTATATATCAAAACTTTTTGGAGATAAAACAATTAATGCGATGATAGTTGCTGGATCTAGTTTAATTATTGCTGGGCTTTGTAGTTTCTTAATTACAGACAAGAAAGCCATTACATATCAAATAAATGAAGAAGAATAAAATGAAGAGAAAAGGATTCATATTCGATTTAGACGGTGTCATTGTAGATACTGCAAAATATCACTTTTTAGCATGGAAAAAATTAGCAAAAAAGATTGATATCGATTTTACTGAAACTCAAAATGAGCAACTTAAAGGGGTTAGCCGCGTAAAATCATTAGAAAAAATATTGGCTTGGGGTAATAAATCTATAAGTGATACCCAGTTTGCTGCATTAATGGGAGAAAAGAATGACGAATATCTAAGCTATATCAATAAAATGGATACGACGGAGATCTTACCAGATGTGCCACGTGTTTTGGATTATATAACTGAAGAAAAACAAGGGATCTCCCTTGGTTCTGCAAGTAAAAATGCAAGAATGATTTTAGATAAAGTAAAATTAATAGAAAAATTCGAAGCTATTGTAGATGGAAACGATGTTTCTAAAGCGAAACCAGATCCTGAAGTTTTCCTTATTGCAGCAGATCAAATACGAGTAAAACCAGAAGATTGTATTGTTTTTGAAGATTCTGTTGCAGGTATTCAAGCAGCAAATACTGCTAATATGATTTCAATAGGAATTGGAGAAAAAGAAGTACTTCATGAAGCCGATTATATCTTTAAAGACTTTACCGCGCTTACTCCAGAGTTTTTACAAGAGTTAATAAATAGATAATAAAAAATGTCACATTGAGCGCAGTAGAAATGCATTCAAACTAGAAGCTTTAATAAAATCAATTGATTTAATAAGTAGTGTGACTTTTATTTAAACACAGAATATAAATTAATAAGATTTCCGCGAAAGCGGAAATAACTAAACATATTTTTAATGAATCAAGACTATATAAAACCAAATGAGTGGTCTATAATCGAAGAAGGATTTGATGCAGATCGTGTAAAATCATCAGAAAGTTTATTTAGTATAGGTAACGGGGCTATGGGGCAACGTGCAAATTTTGAAGAACAGTATTCTGGACCTACATTTCAAGGTAGTTATATTGCTGGGGTTTATTATCCAGATAAAACTAGAGTAGGATGGTGGAAAAATGGGTATCCAGAGTATTTTGCTAAAGTATTAAATGCGCCAAATTGGATTGGGATAAATGTTATAATTAATGACGAAACACTCGATTTATTTACTTGTAAAAAGGTAACGCAGTTTAGAAGAGAACTTAACATGAAAGAAGGTTGGTTATCTCGCTTATTTGTTGCGACATTAAAAAATAATATTGTAATAGAAGTTAAGACCAAACGTTTTCTAAGTTTAGATTCTGATGAAGTAGGTGCGATTAATTATGAAGTGACGCCTTTAAATGGAAATGCTAATATTGTTTTTCAACCTTATTTAGATTCAGGAATAACCAATGAAGACACCAATTGGGATGATAAGTTTTGGGACACCTTAAATGTAAGCCATGAGAATCATCAAGCTTTCATTCAAGCCAAAACAATGAAAACCGATTTTTACACCTGTACTTTTATGGAGTCTAAGGTCTTTATAAATGGTAATAGTGTGCTTATCGAACCTAATATTCATGCCGATGCAACAAATGCGTCTTTTAGTTATGAGTACGATGTAAAACAAGGAGAAACGTATACAATTCATAAATTAGGAGGTTACGTTGTAGATAGAAATCACGATAAGAACGAGTTAGTTTCTGTCGCAAAAAAAACGCTGCAAAACGCATTAAAAAAGGGGTTTCTAGGATTACTAGAAGAACAAAAAAGTGCCTGGGGTAAAATCTGGGAAATGGCAGATATTACGATTGAAGGAGATGTTAAAGCACAACAAGGTATTCGTTTTAATATATTTCATCTCAATCAAACGTATTTAGGTAAAGATGCCAAATTAAACATAGGGCCTAAAGGTTTTACTGGAGAGAAATATGGAGGAAGTACCTATTGGGATACAGAGGCGTATTGCATCCCTTTTTATATGGCAACTAAAGACCAGAGTGTTGCTAAAAGCTTATTAGAATATAGATATCACCATTTAGATAAAGCGATAGAAAATGCAGAGAAGTTAGGTTTTAAAAACGGAGCCGCATTGTACCCTATGGTAACAATGAATGGTGAAGAATGTCATAACGAGTGGGAAATTACCTTTGAAGAAATCCATAGAAACGGAGCCATTTCTTTTGCTATTTTTAATTATTATCGTTTTACAGGAGATTTCTCTTACATTCCAGAAATGGGATTAGAAGTGCTTATTGGAATTGCTAGATTTTGGCAACAACGCGCTACGTTTTCTTCAACTAAAAACAAATATGTCATTTTAGGAGTTACAGGACCTAATGAGTATGAAAATAATGTAAATAATAATTGGTATACAAATTATATTGCGCAATGGTCCATAAATTATGCTTTAGAATGTATAGATAAAGTTAAAGACGGTTACAAAAAAGACTTTAAAAGAATAGAATGTAAAACTAAAATTACCGATTCTGAATTAACAGTATGGAAAGACGTTGCTAATAATATGTATTTTCCATATTCAGAAGAAGAAAAAGTATTCTTACAGCATGATGGTTTTTTAGATAAAGAGTTAATTACAGTTTCAGATTTACCAAAAACAGAACGACCAATAAATCAAAAATGGTCTTGGGATCGCATTTTACGATCGCCTTATATAAAACAAGCCGATACGTTACAAGGGTTCTATTTCTTTGAAGATCATTTTTCAACGGAAGAATTAAAACGTCATTTCGATTTTTACGAACCGTATACTGTGCACGAAAGTTCATTATCGCCTTGTGTGCATAGTATTCAAGCTGCTAAATTGGGGCAAATGGATCAGGCTTATGAATTTTACTTAAGAACATCTCGTTTAGATTTAGACGATTATAATAAAGAAGTAGAAGAAGGTTTACATATTACTTCTATGGCAGGAACCTGGATGAGTATAGTAGAAGGATTTGGAGGAATGAGAGTTGTTAATGATAGGCTTAATTTTACGCCAAAAATTCCTGCGGAATGGCAAGGTTATTCTTTTAAAGTAAATTTTAGAGATCAAATTTTAAATGTAAAAGTGACACAATCTGGAACAACTTTCGAAATTAATGGTAATGAGCCACTAATCATTATAGTTAATGAAAAACAAGTTGAAGTTATTCCAAATGAATTGATAATGGTTTAATGCAAATGAAACTAATTATAGATTTGTTATTAATTTGTCCCCTCGAGCACTTCGACTGCGCTCAGTACAGGCTCCATCGAGAGGTTTTCTGTCATAGAAGCATAAATAATGAGGAGGTCTCGACTTTAGCCCGTCTTGAGCGGAGTCGAAAGGCTCGGCCAGACATAGATAGTTGCGAAATAAGTTTACAAAGTACGACTTGTCTATTGACCTTTGTCAACTAAATTAGATTATCATTTTAATCGATAATTATGAAGAAAAGAATAGCATTTATAGCACTGTTTTTAGTGATTACGGTTTCATTTTCGCAAAATGTAAATCGTGTTTTTAAGAGTGCAGCATTTCAAGATGGGGAGTTCTTAGAAGTGCAAGTAAGTGATGGCGTTTATAGAATCAAGGTGTATACCAAAAATAGTGTAGAAACCACTTTTATTCCTTTAAACGAGGCGTTTAAGAATCAATCTCATGCAGTGGTATTAACTCCAGAATATGCTAATGCCAGATATAGTAATGATTCTGAAAACGTCTATTTTAAAACGGAAGGAATTTCTATAACGATTAAAAAAGAACCGTTTCAAATTTCTTACGCTTATAAAGGAAAATCAATTATTTCTGAAAAAAAAGGGTACGTAAAAAACGATAGTTTAGAAACCATTCAGTTTAATCTGAAAAGTGATGAGGTTTTATATGGAGGAGGTGCTCGAGCATTAGGAATGAATAGACGTGGTAATCGTCTAGAATTATATAATAAAGCACATTACGGTTATGAAAACCGTAGTGCGTTAATGAACTTTACATTACCAATTGTACTGTCTTCTAAACAATATATGGTTCATTTTGATAATGCTCCAATTGGTTTTTTAGATTTAGATAGTAAACACGATAATACATTAACCTACGAAACCATTTCTGGCAGAAAAACCTATCAAGTTATTGCTGGGGATTCTTGGATGGAACTATTAGATAGTTACACCAATCTTACTGGAAAACAACCGTTGCCACCTCGTTGGACATTCGGTAATTTTGCAAGCCGGTTTGGATACCATTCACAAGCAGAGACAGAAGCAACTATAGCAAAATTTAAAGAAGAAAAAATACCTGTAGATGCTGTTATTTTAGATTTATATTGGTTTGGGAAAACCATGAAAGGCACGATGGGTAATTTACAAGTTGAAAAAGATTCGTTTCCCGATTTTAAAGGCATGACATCTAAGTTTAAAAAGCAAGGTGTTAAAACAGTCGTAATTACTGAACCTTTTATCTTAAAAACGTCAAAACGATGGGAAGAAGCCGTAGAAAAAGAAGTGTTGGCTAAAGATTCTATAGGTAACCCATATCGCTATGATTTTTATTTTGGGAATACCGGATTAATAGATATTTATAATCCAAAAGGGAAGTCTTGGTTTTGGAACATTTATAAAGAGATTGCCAATCTAGGAGTAGAAGGCGTATGGGGAGATTTAGGAGAACCAGAAGTGCATCCTTCAGATTTGCTACATGCGACAGGTACTGCAGATGAAGTTCATAATATTTATGGCCACGATTGGGCGCGTTTAATTTATGAAGGGTATTCCAGCGATTACCCTAATAAACGCCCGTTCATTTTAATGCGAGCAGGAGCTGCAGGGTCACAACGCTTTGGTATGATTCCATGGTCTGGAGATGTAAATAGAACTTGGGGCGGATTACAAAGTCAAACAGAAATTGCATTACAAATGTCAATGCAAGGTTTGGCTTATATGCATAGTGATTTAGGAGGCTTTGCTGGAGCTAATTTGGATGACGAATTATATACGCGTTGGTTACAGTATGGCGTTTTTCAGCCTGTTTACAGACCACACGCTCAAGAAGAAGTGCCAGCCGAACCCGTTTTTAGGGAGCTTAAAACAAAAGCATTAGCAAAACAAGCTATAGAATTACGATATAAATTATTGCCTTATAATTATACGTTGGCTTTTCAAAACTCGCAAACAGGAGCACCACTAATGCGACCGTTATTATTTGAAGAAACGAATAACGAGCAAGTATTAACGAATGCGTCAACCTATTTATGGGGAAATGATTTTTTAGTCACACCAATTACAGAAAAAGGAGCAACTTCAGTAAAAATGTATTTCCCAAAAACGAACCATTGGTTTAATTTTTATACCGATGAAAAAGTGACTGGTGGGCAAACAGAAAAAATTAAAACGAAAGAGAATAGTATTCCAACTTATGTAAGAGGAGGCGCGTTTATCCCTATGGCTAAACCCATGCAAAGTACAGATGAATATAAAGGCGCTATTTTCGATTTACATTACTATTTTGATGCTTCAGTAGCAAAAAGTAATCGTAAATTATATAACGACGATGGAAAAACCCGAAAGGCATTTGAGAAAGGGGATTACGAATTATTAGAATTTGAATCAGAAACTAAAAAAAATAGTTTAGTATTAGAATTTAAAGCCAAATTAGGATCTAATTATTCAATAACAACAAAAACGATTACTGTTGAAATTCATAATTTTCCAAAAGCACCGAAACGTGTTAAAGTGAATAAAAAAAACAAAGTATTTAATTGGGATGAAACTACAAAAAGGCTAACTTTTTCTATGAAATGGAATACATCAGAAAATAGTAAAGCAGTTTTGAAATTTTAAAGAAGCACAGAATGAAACGAGCATGTTAAAAGTATTGTCGCCCAACGGAATGATTAATTGCGAACAGCATGTGACCATTGAAAAAAATAATAGTTATAAACACATGAAAAATCTTTTAATACTAACACTAGCAGCTTGTTTTATTTTTTCATGTAAAAAAGAAGAAAAAGTAATGGCAGAAGTCATAAAGCAAGAATTAAAAACACCTTTTGTTTGGGAAGGTGCTAATTTATATTTCTTGTTAACCGATAGGTTTAACAATGGAAACCCGAACAATGATATTGTTTTAGATAGAACAAATAAAACAGCTGTTTTAAGAGGGTTTAAAGGTGGGGATTTACAAGGAATCACTCAAAAAATTAATGAAGGCTATTTTAATGATTTAGGTGTAAATGCAATATGGATGACACCTGTTGTAGAACAAATTCATGGAAGTGTAGATGAAGGTTCTGGTGTAACTTATGGATTTCATGGCTATTGGACTAAAGATTGGACGGCTATCGATCCTAATTATGGAACAAATACCGATTTAAAAGTATTAGTTGAAACGGCTCATAAAAATGGAATTCGAATTTTATTAGATGCTGTAATAAATCATACAGGGCCAGTTACTATGAAAGATCCAGTTTGGCCAAACGATTGGGTAAGAACAGGACCACAATGTACCTATAAAGATTACGAATCTACAATACCGTGTACTTTAGTAAAAAACCTTCCAGATATTAAAACGGAAAGTAATGAAGACGTGTCACTTCCTCCTCATTTAGTGGCTAAATGGAAAAAAGAAGGGCGTTATAAGCAAGAAGTTGCAGAATTGGATGCTTTTTTTAAGCGCACAGGACATCCTAGAGCACCTCGTTTTTACATTATTAAATGGTTAACCGATTATATAACTGAATATGGTATTGATGGTTATAGAGCAGATACCGTAAAACATGTTGAGGAACACGTTTGGCAAGAATTTAGAAATGAATGTGATTATGCTTTCGCAGAGTGGAAACGTAATAATGAGAGTTTAGTTTTAGATAACAACGATTTTTATTTAGCAGGTGAGGTTTATAATTATTCGATTTCTAATGGGAAAGCCTTCGATTTTGGAGATAAAAAAGTAAATTATTTCGACAAGGCATTTAATAGTTTAATCAACTTTGAATTTAAATGGAATGCAGCCCAAAAGCCTATTGAAGAATTCTTTCAATATTACGATTCAGCATTGCATTCTAACCTGAAAAATTATGGAGTAGTTAATTATTTAACGTCTCATGACGATGGACAACCTTTCGATAGAAATAGAGAGAAATCTTTTGAAGCTGGTACAAAATTGTTGTTAGCTCCTGGTATTTCACAAATTTATTATGGCGATGAATTGGCAAGGCCAATTAATATTAAAGAAGCCAATGGAGATGCAAGTTTGCGTTCATTTATGAACTGGGAAATGTTAAGTAAGAATGTGAAAACACAAGAGTTGCTGTCGCATTGGCAAAAACTAGGTCAATTTAGAAGAGATCATCCAGCGGTAGGAGCAGGGACGCATCACATGATTTCGAAAACACCTTATATTTTTTATAGAAATTATGAGAAAAATGAATTCAAGGACCGCGTTGTCGTTGGGTTAAATTTAAGCAAAGGAGAAAAAGTGATTGCCGTATCTACCGTTTTTAATGATGGTGAAAAACTACACGATAGGTATTCAAATCAAAATGTAGAAGTGAAAAATGGTAAAGTAACTATCACTTCAGAATTTGATATTGTACTATTAGAAAGCCTTTTGAAAAAGTAGATTTAAATTCTGAATATATTAAAGTTATAATTAGAATGTCTCCTTGAGCGCAGTCGAAAGGTTTCTAAAAAAATCACAAATAAGAATCATGAAAAAAGTAATTTGGTTAATAGTATTTACAAGTGTTTTAATGTCTTGCGCACAAGAGAAAAAGACTCCTGAATTGGCCCAAGAGATAAAAATTGAAAATGTAGAATTAACCGTAACTCCAGAACTAATGGAAACAGGCATTATTTATGAAGCGAATATTCGTCAATACTCGCCAGAAGGAATATTTAAAGCCTTTACTAAAGACATTCCGCAGTTAAAACAATTGGGAGTGACTATTATTTGGTTAATGCCAATATTTCCAATTTCAGAAACCAAAAGAAAAGCAACTGGTGGCGAGGATAGTAAATTTGCTTCAGAGTTTCCTAAAGAAGAGCAAGCGAAGTACCTAGGAAGCTATTATGCTGTTAGTGATTTTAAGAAAATCAACCCAGAATTTGGAACCATTGAAGATTTTCGAGAATTAGTTAAAACAGCACATAATAATGGAATCTATATTATTTTAGATTGGGTGCCTAATCATACAGGTTGGGATCATACATGGTTAAAGACGAATCCAGAATTTTATACTCGAAATAAAAAAGGAGAAGTCATTCACCCTAAAGGTACCGATTGGACAGATGTTGCCGATTTAAATTACGATAACAAAGGATTGAGAGTTGAAATGGTAAAAGACATGTCGCATTGGATAGAAAATGAAGGCATAGATGGGTTTAGATGTGATGTTGCTAGTTCTGTACCTACGTTTTTTTGGGAGGAAGCCATACCACAATTAAGAGCTAAAAAAAGCATTTTTATGTTAGCTGAAGCTTGGGAACCAGAATTGTTTAAGAATAACTTATTTGATATGGGCTACGCATGGGATGGACATCATGTAATGAATGCTTTAGCCAAAGGAGAGAAAAAAGTTAAAGCTTGGGATAATTATATTATTGAAAAGAGTGAGCGTTATGAAAATGATGATATACTTATGAATTTTGTAACCAATCACGATGAAAATTCTTGGAATGGAACCATTAAAGAACGAATGGGAGAAGCAAGCCAAGCCATGACGGTTTTAAGTTATTTAACACGAGGAATGCCATTAATATATTCTGGACAAGAGTACGACTTAGATCACAAGCTCTTATTTTTTGAAAAAGATTCCTTTCCTCATGTTAAAGGAAGCACATGGAAGTTATTGGAACAATTAGGAGAATTAAAGCGTAAAAATAAGGCGTTACATGGTGGCAAAAATGCAGCTAAATATACTAAGATAGAGACGACTCTTAATAAATCTATTTTAGCTTTCTCTAGAGAAAAAGAAAATGATAAAGTCGTGTATATTTCTAATGTTTCAGATAAAGAAACAATCTTTTCAACTAAAGAGGCGGGGACGTATACCAACTATTTTAATAAGCAAATAATAGAATTAAACCCAGATAAAGAGTATACATTAAAACCTTTTGAATTTATGGTTTTAGTAAAGGATTAGATTATTTCTTTTTACTTTAAAATTTATGTCAATAAGCTTATAATTTCACGACTAACATCACTAGGTGTTGAAATTGCTGTAAAATAGAATAATAATTTCTTCTTCATATAAAGGAAAAATGGATGTTTTATTTCGGTCATTTCAATGACTAATGGTGTAATATTATAATTTCGTAAATTTAGAGATGTAAAAGATTGTAGTATGAAAGACTTAAACGATAATCTCGATTCCCCTTTTTTAATAAAAGTTAGTTTTAACAAGTTTTTAGAGCGTTATGAAGCACTAGCTAAAAGCGATGACGAATATACCGCAATAAAGGCTAAACGTATTTTAGAGGTTCAAAAATCATTTCCAATACTCAGGGAAGGTTTTAGTGAGGTTTCGTTATTAGAAACCTACAAAAAAGAAATACGGTTTATTTTACAAGATTCGTTTAGTGAGGTTTTAACCTTAAATGAAATTAAAACGGCTTCGGTTCCTTATCACAATATTATTTTTAATGAGTCTCAACGTTTTCAAAACATTATAAAAACGGCAGGAGACGATTTTGAATTGATTGTCGAAAACATGCCAGAAGACGATCGTTATATTATAGCGTGTACCATTATCTTAAGTTTTTGTTACGGTTATAATTTAAATAGTAAACGTCCTTTTTTCTATAAAATCCCTGATGCGAATGGCATACTACGTCATTATAAAATCTTGTACAATGCCGATTTTATGGAAATTACACCTACAGAAAAAGCAATTGAAATCACTCAAGAAGATGTAGATGAGTTAATAGATAATTTTGACAATATTGAATTATGGAAAGCCAAATTCCCTGCTAAAAGTTATATGCTAAATGGCTTTGTGATTTCTAATATTTTTGATGTTACAGACGATCAAGCGATTTCAGATATTAAATCAGAATTAATAGGAAAAGACAAGCGCAAGGATGAAAATTTTATAGAAAGCTTTGAAACTATTTTTAGATCGTTATTAAACTTAAAAGATTTACAAGTAGGTTTTTCAATATATAATAACGAAGAGGCTATTTTTGAACGTGTTTATGGCTCCGAAATGCATAGTTTTTTATTAAATCAATTAGACGCTAAGGAATGTGTAGATGCATTATGTAAGGGCTCTTATAAGCAGTTATTATATGAGAATAAATATGTTGCAATCTCAAATGTAGATAAAGTATATAACCTTTATAAAGATAAAAAGCCCCATGTAAAAGCATTTTATGAGCAAGGTTTTAAAAGTGTTATTCTAGCACCAATTGCAAATGAAGATGGACTTATGGGAGTCTTAGAATTGGCATCAAAAACGCCTAAAGTTTTAAATAGTATTAATGCTAATAAATTGGTAGATGTCATGCCATTTATTGTCGCTGCTGTAGAACATTCTAAAGAGGAAGAAGAAAATTTAATTGAAGCCATTATTCAAAAAGAATGTACTTCTATTCACCCAAGTGTACATTGGAAATTTAAAAGCGAAGCAAAACGGTTTATAAAAGAACAATTAAATGGGAATCAAGTCGCATTTAATAGAATAGCTTTTGATGATGTGTATCCATTATTTGGACAAATGGATATAAAAGGCTCTTCTGAAGCCAGAAATTGGGCCACAAAAGAAGATTTATCATTACAATTAAATGCAGCGAGAGTAATATTAGAAAAAGCTTTTGAATTAGAAAAACTGCCTATTTATGAGCAGTATTTGTATCGCATTGAAGGTTTCTTAGCGAAATTGAATTCTAATTTTCAAGTCGATAGTGAACAGAGAATAAATGCGTTTTTTCAAAATGAAATTAATACGCTTTTCAAACACATGCGTATTGCTAAAAAGCTAGAAAATAAAATAGCGTCTTATTTTAAAAGCATAGACGATAAACTACACGTATTGTATAAGCACCGTAAAGATTATGATGAAACGGTTACTTTAATAAACAAAAGAATGGCCAATTTATTGGACGAGAAACAAGTTGAGGCTCAAAAAATGTATCCGCACTTTTTTGAACGTTTTAAAACTGATGGTGTTGAGCATAACATGTATATAGGAGAAGCAATCACTAAAGAAGACAATTTTAACCCTATTTATTTATACAATTTAAGATTGTGGCAATTGCAAGTCATGTGTGAAATGGAAAATGCATATTACCAGATGCAACCTCAGTTTCCTGTCGCTTTAAATGTCGCTTCTATGATTTTAGTTTTTAACCAACCGTTATCGGTTAGTTTTAGAATGGATGAAAAACAATTTGATGTAGATGGCACCTATAACGCACGCTATGAAGTAGTAAAAAAGCGGGTAGATAAAGCTTTTATTAAAGGCACTAAAAAACGCATTACCGAAAAAGGAAAAATAACGATCGTCTATTCTCAAAAAGAAGATGAAAGAGAGTATTTAAAATACATTGAGTTTTTACAATCGAAACATTATTTAGATACCGATGTAGAAATCGTAGAACTAGAAGATTTACAAGCCGTAACAGGACTTAAAGCCATTAGAGCAACGATATTATACAATAAAAACAAAGACGAAAAAGAATTTTATACTTACAACGATTTAATGAAAACGATTAAAGAGTAAATCGTTATTAGTTTATAGTTGTTAGTCAAGTACAATCAGAACTATCTATGTCAGGTCGAGCGCAGTCGAGATCCTTTTTAAGCGATATAGTTCTCCACTTTAACCAGTCTTGAGCGTTAGTTGAAAAGCTCGAACGAACAACTACATTTATCAATTTATAATAAGCGATTTATAGTTTTTATTTCACACTGAAAAACCACCGTCTTTGACGGTGGTCATGTTTTAAAGGCTCTTCCATTTTTTAGTTTTGCCTATCTAAAACTTTTAAGATGAGTAAATATAGAAAATTAACACATGCGTATTACAAATGCGATTATCACATTGTGTTCACGCCTAAGTATCGTTTTCAGATACTAGAAGTTTTTAAAAGTGAAATATTTGATCTTAGATACTTAAATATAACGCTTTACACTCAGATTTCTTTTATTTCAATGAATTTTTCGGGTTAAGCGAAAATTAGTCATTTTGGTTTTAATTGACGACTTTTTTGAGTTGCATAGCATAGCTACGGAATGAAAAAAAGGATATAATTAGAGACAAAAGGGCAATTTTTTAGCAAATTGAAAAAGTTTAAATGAGTTCTATATATAATTATTACTGATCTCTGTAAAATTATTATATATTTATACTTCTTCCTAAGGTTATTTTAACAGAAATATAGTTCTTAATAACTATATTGAATTGTTAGCATTAATTAGCACTCAGTATGCGTTCTTCTAAATATTCTGACATTCCATTGGATAACAACTCAATTAATGGAACATCTGATTTTATTTTTTCGCAATCAACTATTTTACTAATATAATCGAATCTATCTTCATCTGAAGTTATCTTTACAAAAATTGGAGGGCAATTATTTTTCATTAAAATAGTGCCCATAATTATCCTACAAACTCTACCGTTTCCATCTGCAAAAGGATGAATTTTATTCAAAAATTTGTTATGAAAATATGCTAATACAGTAATTAAATGACTCTCATTTTTTGAATTATCTATATTCTCAAATCTTCCAATAAACATATTAATGTATGATGACATTACCATCCCTAAATTATAATGAGGAACATACTCTTTATTTTCAAAAAAAGGTTCTCTATATCCAATAGTTGGAACATTCCTATATTCACCAACTAAATGAGGCTTAAAATCAACTTCCCAAGCCAATTCACTACTCATTAAATCTCTATGAATTTCTTTAATTGTTGTTTCTGACAATTCAAACGTATCATATCTATTTATCACAGATTCTAATACATCTTTATGGTTAGATACATCTAACAAGCTTTTCATTTTTCCTTTCTTAACCAACTCTCCATTTAAAAATCTTATCGTATAACCATATTGTAACTTTTCATCTTCAATTCTTGCGGAATAAAATGAATAATCGTTTACTAAACTGGATTTGAACTCTTCAGTCCATTCTGGTCTAGGATATGTTTCTTTAAATTTTTTTAAAGCTATATTGAACCTTTTAAGGCAATCAGAAAGCATTTACTTAGTCGTTATATTTAGCAAAAATGTAACGTACCCAATTCTTTATATCGTGAGGATAAGCAAACAAAACATCATTCTCTTTAACTAAAGTTTTTCCGAAAAAAAATTTATCAAAATCCATTTTAAATGAACTTGGAATTCTTTTCACAGAAACTAAATCTTTAGTAAAAGATAAGTCTTTAAGAGTCGATATGTCTGTTCTTGTTATTAACATAATGAGTAATAATTCGTGTATGAAACGAAAAATATGGATTGCAAATATACATTAAAGATATGAAATTTAAATTAAAATATAAAACATAGCTAAATCTGTGCCAAATTTAATTTTTCAGTTTAGTCTATTAATGCTATATTTAAACGGAGAATTATATAAATTCTTATACGCTACATTTCATATACGAGACGTTGGGTTTAATTTAAAGAATGATTCGAACATTAATAACATTATTATTTATATCAAACTTTTGTTTTTCACAAGAAAAAGAAAAAATTGAAGACTACAACGGAATTTGGATTGCAGAAGAATATTATAATTCCTTTGAGAAAACTAAAAGTTGTCTTGAATCAAAAAATTCGTTTGACTCAAATGAGCCCGTTGGTTTAAGAATAAATTCATCTGAAATTAAAAACGGAGTTTTAAATGTTGGATTTTCTAGCCTTCACGACCACCTATTGAGACCAGAAGTTTCTGAATATATTGTTAATGGAAAAGATACAATTAGCGAACAAGGTCACTTTAAAATAAAATTTTCGGAACAAATTAGTACAAATGAATTTCCAACGACAGAAATTATTTTCTTCAGCGATAATTGGAAATCAAGTTTAATTCTTGACAAGAATACAATAATTCTCTACAGACCAAAAAATAAAGACTTCGAAGAGCGAAAAATAAAATTTATCAAAGTAAAAAAAGCATTTGACATTAACTATAAATATCCAAATCCAATATATTTTTATACAAGAAAAACACTCTTAGAAGGTAATTACACTTTAAAAGATAGCACAAATAAAGTCATTTCTTCAGAATTAAAAATAAACCCTAATGGAATAATTGAAGGTTACTCAGAGTTTGAAAATAAAAAAATATACTATTCTACAGATATTTATTGTGGACCAACAGCTATAGATGAACTTGTTTTGATTTGCGATAAAATTGAGGATTATAATCCAGATTGTAAAGGTTTTGTTTTTAAAAGAATTAATGAAAGTACAATCTATTTATACAACAGATATCCAAGATGGGTTGAATATCCAAAAAAAGAAATTGATGCTAAAAAAACACCGTTAGGTGACGTATATTATAAATTAATAAAAAACTAAACCTAACACGATATAATTTATTCTTGCCTACTTGCGAAAGTCCGCGAGGACTTTCTTGGTCGGTAATTATTTACTAAATTATTTGCTTAAAACACGCAACAAACCATATACAAAAACGTTGTATGTCATTAGTGCTACTCAATTCTATAACTTTAAATATTCTTTTTAGTGATAGTAATTACCAGCATAAAGGTATTTAAAGAAGTGTAATGATGGCAATTACCAACATATATATTATTTATTTCAAATATTATATATATATTTGAATTGGTAAATACCAACAATAAACACAATTAAAAGCATTAAAGATGGCAAATACCAACATAAATTGGTTGTCCATGAGTGACAAATCAATAGTCTCCATAATTGGTGAATACATAAAACACCAACGTTTAATTCAAAATAAAACTCAAGCAAATATTGCTAAAGCCGCAGGGATTAATCGCTGGACCATGAGTAAAATTGAAAATGGAGAACCTATATCGTTAACATCATTAATACAGATTCTAAGAGCTCTTAATCTACTTGATTTACTTAATGTCTTTAAAATTCAATCCCAATTAAGTCCTTTGGAATTGGCGAAGCTAGACAAACAAAAAAGACAAAGAGCTAGCACAGACAATGAAATGAATAAACAAAATAAGAGCAAATGGTAGAAGTAAAAACAGCATTTGTTAAAATTTGGGGGCAAACTATTGGAGCCGTAGCCTGGGATGAGGAGCAAGGACTTGCTAGTTTCGAATATGAGCCAAAGTTTAAATCTAACAACATAGATTTAGCTCCAATAAAAATGCCTATCAAATCAAATCAAAGTATATTTTCATTTCCAGAATTAAGATCTTCTAAAAACAGCGAATATGATACCTTTAAAGGCCTACCTGGCTTATTGGCTGATGTATTACCTGATAAGTATGGAAATCAATTAATAAATATTTGGTTAGCACAAAATGGACGCCCAGAAAATAGCATGAACCCAATAGAACAACTTTGTTTTATTGGTACAAGAGGAATGGGAGCTCTGGAATTCGAACCTACTCAACTAAAATCGACTAAAAAAAGCTTTCAAGTTGAAATCAATAGTTTAGTAGATATTTCCCAACGAATGTTAAATAAAAGAAAGGCATTTGAAACTAACTTAAATGAAGACGAACAACAGGCGGTAATGGAGATTTTAAAAATAGGAACATCAGCAGGTGGCGCCAGACCAAAAGCAATTATTGCATATAATAAAAAAACAGGACAAGTCCGTTCAGGACAAACAATTTCACCAAAAGGGTTTGAACATTGGCTAATAAAATTAGACGGTGTGAGTGATGCCCAGTTCGGAGAAAGCAAAGGCTATGGACGAATTGAAATGGCTTATTACAATATGGCAAAAGATTGTGGTTTAAATATGATGGAATCTGAATTATTGGAAGAGAATGGTAGAGCGCATTTTATGACAAAAAGGTTTGATAGAGAGAAAGGGTCAATTAAACACCATATTCAAACTTTTTGCGCAATACAACATTATGATTTTAATGAAGTTAGAAGCTACAGTTACGAACAGCTATTCCAAACCATGAGAATACTTCGCTTGCCGTACCCAGATGCAGAACAAATGTATCGTAGAATGGTCTTTAATATTATCGCTAGAAATTGTGATGATCATACTAAAAATTTTGCTTTTCGACTTAGAGAGGGAGCTAATTGGGAATTATCACCAGCATATGACATTTGCCATGCTTATAGACCTGGCAGTATATTGGTGAGTCAACACGCATTAAGTATTAATGGAAAAAGGAAAGGCATTAAAAAAGATGATTTGATAAACTTTGCCAAGGCTATGAATATTAAAAAATCAGCGAATATTATTTCTGAAATTAATACTAAGGTGCAAAATTGGAACAACTATGCTGATAAAGTAAATGTTAATAAGAAACAGCGAGATTCAATAAGAGAAACATTATTAAATTTTGAAAAATAAAAAAACGACATACAACAAGATGTCCTATATTGCATAGCACCCCGGAGGATGCTACGGAACCATACATGTAAGGTTGTAACACAAAAAATATGATTGCAAACAGACAATTAAAAGAATTAATTCTTCCAATACTTATATATAGCAGTACTATTATTACTAAACCGAAAAAATCTAAAGTCCAAGTTTTTTAATTTGATGTAATTAAAACAAGAAGAAATAATTTAAACAAATGAAAAAACTCTTTCTAATATTAATAATTGTTCCATTGTTCACTTCTTGTAAAACTGAAAAAAAACAAGTAGAGCAAAAGGAAATCGAAATAAAAACTGAAATAATTAGTAATGAGGATTACGAGTTAATAAAGCCGGTTGTAAAATCTAATGCAGTATTGGTTTTGTTTGGAGGTTTTCCTGAAAGAGCAGACGATATAAAAAGAGAATTCAAAATTATTGATATTGCGAAAGAAAATAGTATTGCTGTTCTTTTTATGAACTTTAATAGAAAGCTTTGGCTTGAAAAAAATGAAAAAGTAGAATTAGCTACGTTATTGCAGAATGCAATTCTGAAAAACAAATTACCTACTAACAATATTTACATAGGAGGTATGTCAAGCGGAGGAGCTATAAGCTTACTAATAAGTGATTTCATTGTTGGAATGAAACAATTTCATATTGACCCCAAAGGAGTTTTTATAATTGATTCTCCAATTGATTTATTAGGTTTATACCATGTTACAAAGAGAACAATTAAAAAAAATGCAGATGCTCCCTTTGTTCAAGAAAGTACTTGGTTATTTGAGACATTAGGAAAGCAACTTGGAAACCCAAAAGATAGTATCAATGCATTTGAAGATTATTCTGTTTATACCTCACAAACAGGATCTATTAAAAACTTAAGCAAACTAAAAAACACTAAAATTAGACTTTATACTGAACCGGATACTAATTGGTGGAAAGAGCATGCAAAGGTCGACTATGAAGATATGAATGCTTATTTTATAAAAAAATTATCTGAGGTTTTGAAAAAAGAATTTGGAGAAACGAAAATTGAGTATATCGCTACTTCAAATAAAGGCTATAGAGCAAATGGTGAAAGACATCCTCATAGCTGGTCAATTGTTGACAAAAAAGAGTTGATAAATTGGATGCTCAGTGAAAATAAATAAGTAAAACAATTTGTATAATGTAGACGCACTATATAGATTTAAAGTTGTTTAATATTTGACAAAAATAACCTACTATGAAACACATATTAATCATTCTTTTATTGATTTTAACTTTTAACTGTTCAAGTTTAAAACTGGAGCAATCAATACCGGAAAAATACTTGACTGAAGTTTTAAAAATCGTTGAAGAAAACTCTATTAATAAGGATTCTGTTAACTTTAGAAAAATAAAAAAACGAGCTTTTTCAAAACTATCAGATGCTAAGACTATTGAAGACTGCTATCCCATAGTGAAATCAATTTTGAGAGAATTAGACGATAATCACAGTTCTTTTAAGTCGAAAGAGCAAATAGGAAAATGGAGATCAAAAGTTAAACCTAAGGATATTCATAAATTAATAACTTTTTCTGGAGCACTCTTAAATAATAATATAGGCTATATAAATATGAATGGTATTAGTAGTGGAGATTCTTCATCAATTCAAAAATATGCCGATAGTTTACAGCAGAAAATAAAATCGATTGATAATAAGAGTCTTAAGGGGTGGATTCTCGATTTAAGAGGAAATAAAGGTGGGAATTGCTGGCCTATGCTTGCAGGAATTGGTCCTTTATTAGGAGATGGAATTTGTGGTTATTTCGTTAAAGCAAATGATAATAAATCATCTTGGTTTTATAACGATGGTGAATCTGGAACTAATGATTATACGGTTGTTAAATTGAGCAATAAACCATATAAAGTTTATAATAGTACTAACCCCATAGCAATCTTAACAGGTTCTAAAACGGCAAGTTCTGGAGAAGTCGTAGTGGCTGCTTTTCATAATAAAGATAATGCCAAAAGTTTTGGTGCAAATACAGCTGGACTCTCCACTGGAAATGGAAGTTTTCGTTTAAGTGATGGTTCTATGATTTTTCTAACGGTTTCAGTTTATGCAGATAGAAAAGGTGTTAAATTTGGAAAAGAAATAGAACCAGATGTACTCGTAGAGTACGACCACAATACGATTGGAAAATCGAGTGATAAGGTTATAGAAAAAGCAATGATTTGGATAAACGGAAGAGATTAATAGAGATTAGTAGTTAAATGTTATCAATGTATATTTGTAACTATTTGATTTTATGAATATTTAAATTAAATTCTATTGTCTGTTCGAGCGCAGTCGAGAACTATTTGTTTGTTAAAAGTAGGTTTCGACTTTGGCTTGTCCTGTACACTTCGACTACGCTCAGTACAGGTTCCATCGAAGTGCTTAACCAGACATTTTCAAGATATTTAAATTAAAATATAAGTAATTATCTGCTAACCTTTAGAGATTAAAAACATGAAAATCATAATCGATAGGTTTGATCCACACCTAATTCCCTGCAACTTTAAAAGCTATAGCAAAAGCTAAAACACTAACAACAATCCCTACTATAAAAACGGTATAAGTAACTCGTAATATTTTGTATTTACGATCTAAAACTTTACCTAAAAAGTAAAGATCTTTTTTCATTGAAGAATATAAATAATCGCGGTCTTGCATCATTTCTCCCATGGCCCATTCAAAATCTTCTAAACTCATTTTATGAAAATTTCCGAAGAACAATAAATTTACTTTCTTATTCTTTACGTCTTCTTTTGTAAATTTTCCGCTAGTCACATTTGGGCGCGTTGCTAATACAGAAAGCACCATAGATATTACAGTAAATAAAACAAAAATAACAGTAGGCCAGATTAAATACATATTAGATTCATTATCTAATTTAGAGACTAAATTAGAGAGTACAAGCGAAACAATAATAGCATTTACCGAAAGTAAAATATTTGCTTTCGTATCTGCAATATCACTTAAGGTAATATGATTTCGAAGTGTAACGCGAAACATGGTTTCTACACCTCTTTCTGGCAACGTGGCTTTGTTTTTTTTAAGTGTAAATTCTTCAGCTTTATTTTTCTCTTTCTTTTCTTCTAATTTTTGCTTTTTAATTTTTTTTAGTAGCGCACTTATGTTTTTGTCTTTTCTTTTTTGCCAGTTTTCTATGGCATAATCTGTGTAAAATTGATGGTGTTTAGTAAAAAAGGTAAGGTTCTCTTGTGTCCATTCGCTATCTGTGTAATTTTTATTCATTACAGACTCCCATTCGGCTCTAAGTAATTCACTTATTTCTGTATAATTTTTATTTCCAAAATGAGCAGAATCAGCATCACGAATAATTTTTTCAATGTCGTTTTGTGGTTCATAACCCATTCGAGTGGCACGAATTAATTGAGATATTACTTCAATACTTTTACTACTTACATTTTGTTGCATTAAGTAGGTAGATGCCATTTCAACACTAGAATCTTCATGACCTTCACAGCCATTAATATGCCCAATATCGTGAAGCCAAGCTGCTAAAATAATATGGTTAGCGTCTATTTTAGATACAGATTGACCTTCAATAATTTCTTTAGCGTTTTTAACAACACGTTGCGTGTGGTTTAAATTGTGATAAAGAAACGTATGGGGAAGTTTACTTCTAAGTAATTGTGAAACGTATTTTTCAGTTTCAATTATTAAGTCTTTCATCTAAAACTATAGTTTTTTAAAATGGTATAAGGCTAAATTCATAGATGTTTCCACCTGTTAAATGATTATATTCATCAGTGATTATTACTGTCGTATTATTTTTAAAACAAATGCCTTCTTTTTGCGAATCATGATCAAAATTTAGATAATTAATAGTGCCTTCAAAAAAATTATCCGATTTAAAGTTATCTAATACAATTGCTTTATCACTATTTAATAATATTATTTTTTCACCTTTTTCGCTAATGTCCGCAGCCGTTATTCGAGAGTGTTTTCCTTTTAGATTATAAGTGCTAATTAGTTCTGCCGTGTGTTTTCCAACTTGATTTGGCACTTTAATTAATGTTACTTTTTTTTCCTCTTTGCTAAATAAATAAAAATTTTGTTCCCAAAGAAAGAAGGCTTCAAAGTTTTTTAATTTCATACCATCTGGTAATTTAAAAGCGATGGTCTCTGCAGTGGTTTCATTATCTACTGTATTTAAATTTGAAACTTTATAAATGAAATATTTTTTATATTTTTTACTATTATTTCCAAAATCTCCAATGTACAAATTGCCTTGATTATCGCTGGTTAAATCTTCCCAATCTCTATTTTTTATGTTAGTAATACTAATGTTCTTTACAATATCTCCTTCGGTATTTAATCCATAAATTTTATTTGCATTTCCAGAGTCTTCGATACTCCATAATAAGTTTGAGTTTGGAATTGTTTCTACCGCTGATAATTCTTTTAAACTACTGTCTACGTTAGCTATAACGTCTAATTTTCCAGTGCCGCATGATGAAAAAAGAAACGGTATAATAATTAGTGTTATGTTTAATTTATGAATCATTTTTAGTATTAAAATAAATTTGAAACTAAGGTAATTATAACATTTAGACGTAGTTTGAAGGTTAGAATAACAAATTACGTCTAGTTTCTTAATTAGTAAACGAGTTAATGAGTTATTTTTGCATAATAATTAATCTATTCTATTAATATGCGATTTAAAAAATCCCTCATTTTAAGTCTTTTAATAATTATCTTAAATGCTTGTGCAACATATAAGCTACAGTATAAAGATAAATATAAAGTAGCATCTTTTCCGCAGGAAAAAATAATAAGACATTCTTTTTATTTAATTGGTGATGCAGGAAATTCTCCAATAGGTTCTCAATCAGAAGTATTAAAAGCATTGAAAGCCGAATTAAAAAAAGAAGGTGAAGAAAGCACAACACTCTTTTTGGGAGATAATGTATATCCTGCTGGGGTTCCTAAAAAAACTGATAAAGAGCGCGCATTTGCAATGCATCAATTAAAAGTACAAACAGATGCTGTAAAAGAATTTAAAGGAAAAGCTGTTTTTATACCAGGTAACCATGATTGGTATTCTGGACTTAAAGGTTTAAAACGTCAAGAAGAATTCGTAGAAAAAGCGTTAGGTAAAAACACGTTTTTACCAGAAAATGGTTGCCCTATTAAAAAAGTAGATATAAATGATGATATCGTAATGATTGTTATCGATTCTCATTGGTATATTACGAATTGGGATAAGCACCCAACTATAAATGACGATTGCGATATAAAAACAAGAGCTCAGTTTTTTGAGGAATTCGAGAGCCTTATTAAAAAATCAAGAGGAAAAACTACTGTTATTGCATTGCATCATCCCTTGTTTACAAATGGTCCTCATGGCGGACAGTTTTCTGTAAAGCAGCATCTAAAACCAATACCAATTTTAGGGACATTTAAAAATGTGTTAAGAGAAACTAGTGGTGGTGCTAATGTTGATGTTACTGGCAAACGATATAGTACATTAAGAAAGCGAATTGTTGCATTATCTCAAGAAAATGATAAAGTAATTTTTGTTTCAGGGCATGAGCATAGTTTACAATATTTGGTTCAAGATAATTTGCCGCAAATAGTTAGCGGTTCAGGATCTAAAACGTCTGCAACTAGAAATAGCGGAGCAGGCCAGTTTTCTTATGGCGCTTTGGGTTATGCTAGATTGGATGTTTTTGAAGATGGCTCATCGTATGTAAGATTCTATGCGATTAAAGAAAATAGAATTGTTTTTGAAACTGAAGTACTACCTGCTAATAAAAAAGAAACAATTCCATCTTATAGTGAGAATTATCCAGAACGTGTAGCCGCTTCAATCTATAAAAAAAGAGAAACCCAAAAAGGATTAACTCATCGTATTTTATGGGGAAATAGATATAGAGAAGATTATGGTGTAAAAGTTAATGTTCCTACAGTAAACTTAGATACGCTTTTTGGTGGTTTAAAACCCGTTAGAAAAGGAGGAGGGCATCAATCAAACTCCTTACGATTAGAAAATGAAAAGGGACAAGAATATGTAATGAGAGCGTTAAAGAAAAATGCTATAAAATACATACAATCTACAGCGTTTAAAGATCAATATATAGAAGGACAATTTAATGATACGTATACCGAAAGTGTTTTAAACGATATTTTTACAGGTTCACATCCTTATGCTCCCTTTGTTATTGGTTCCTTATCTGACGCATTAGGAATTTTTCACACCAATCCAGTATTGTATTATGTGCCAAAGCAAAAGGCATTAGAAACTTATAATAACGATTTTGGTGATGAATTATACATGATTGAAGAACGGGCAGCATCTGGTCATGGAGATAATCCTAGTTTTGGGTTTTCTAATAAAGTAATAAGTACAAGAGATTTATTAAAGAAGCTACGAGAAAGCCCAAAACATAAAGTAGATGAAAAGGCATACATAAGAGCGCGTTTATTTGACATGCTTATTGGTGATTGGGATCGCCATGAAGACCAATGGAGATGGGCTGTGTTTAAGGAAGATGATAAAACAATTTACAGACCAATACCAAGAGACCGAGATCAAGCATTTTCTATTATGGGAGATGGGACTTTATTAAATACTGCAACAAACTTAGTACCAACATTACGCTTGCTTAAAAGTTATGAGGGTGATTTAAAAAGCCCTAAATGGTTTAATTTCGAGCCTTATCCTTTAGATATGGCTTTAATAAATGAAGCAGATAAGTTGGTTTGGGATAATGAAGTCAATCACATCACTACAAATTTAACGGATGAAGCTATTGTTCAGGCATTTTCTTCTTTCCCTCCAGAAGTAGATCAATATACTTTAAAAGTAATAAAAGAGAAGCTAATTAATAGGCGAGAAAACTTACAGGAAATATCAAATAAGTACTATAAGGATATTAATAAGTTTGCAGTTGTTAGAGGAACAGATAAAACGGATTCTTTTTTAATTGAAAGACTGCCCAATGGAGAAACTAAAATAACGGGATATAATTCTAAAAAAGAAAAAGAGGAGGATCAGTTTTTTCAGAGAACCTATAGTAAAAGAACAAGTAAAGAAATATGGATTTATGGTTTAGATGGAGAAGATTCATTTAAAGTCTCTGGAAGAGGAACTAATTTAATACCAGTACGTATAATAGGCGGGCAAAATAATGATCGCTATAAAATAAATAATGGTAGAAAAATAACGGTGTATGATTATAAGACCAAGAAGAACGAATTTAAAACAAGTAAAGGGAAAAGAAGACTTTCTAACGATTATGAAGCCAACGTTTATAATTATAAAAAACTAAAAAACAGTTCTAATCAATTAATACCTACTATTGGCTTAAATCCAGATGACGGTTTAAAATTAGGAGCGACAAATACCTATACGCTGTATGGATTTGAGAGAAATCCATACACCCAACAACATAAAATTGAAACGGCTTATTATTTAGGCACAAAAGGATTTAATTTTAATTATAACGGGGAAGTAGCAAACGTACTTGGAGATTGGAATTTGGGTCTTGAAATAGGGTTTACCAGTCCTAATTATAGCATAAACTTTTTCGGTTTTGGAAATAACTCTCAAAACTTAAATTTTGAAAACAAAGATGATTTTGGCTTGTCATACAATAGAGTAAGACAAAGTAAGGTGATTATAGCGCCTTCATTAAAAAGATATGGAGATTTAGGTTCTCAACTTTCAGGAAAGGTTAGCTTTGAATCTGTTAAAATTCAAAACACAGAAAACCGTTTTATTGATTCTTTTTACAATGCTAATCCGGCTAATTTAAAAAACAACTTTGCTGGAGTAGAAGGAGCGTATTCTTATAAAAATAAAGATAATAAAGTGTTTCCCACATTAGGAATGGAAACAAGTTTAGTGGGAGGTCTTAAAACTAACGTTTCTTATTTCGATATTTTCGCTTACCTCAAACCATCTATAGAATTTGATTATAAATTAATTCCTAGTGGGGAGCTTGTTTTAGCAACAAAATCGAGTGCGCATATAAATTTTGGTAATGGTTTTGAGTTTTATCAAGCTGCAAACTTAGGAGCCAGTGATGGATTAAGAGGTTATAGAAATCAACGGTTTACAGGAAAAAATGCATTTGTTCAAACCACAGATTTGCGGCTAAATTTACGACGAATTAAAACCCGATTATTGCCATTAAACATTGGTGTTTATGCTGGGGCAGATTATGGTCGTGTTTGGATTAAAAGTAAAGATTCCGAAAAATGGAAGAATAATTATGGAGGCGGCTTATTTTTTAATGCAGCAAATATTATTGTTGGTAATGTGTCTGTTTTTAAAGGAGACGAACGTTTACGAGTTGCATTTAAATTGGGATTTGGGTTTTAATAAATGGAGTAAGTAATTTGTTTTTCAAGACAATAGATAAAAAATGACAAAAAGAATTTTAAATATAGGGCACCGGGGAGCAAAAGGACATATTACAGAAAATACTATAGAGTCGATCCAGGAGGCATTAGTTTTGGGAGTGGATGGTATTGAATTAGATGTGCACGTATGCGCTTCAGGGGAGTTGGTTGTTTTTCATGATTTCACTATTGATCGATTAACCAATGGAAGTGGGGAAATTTCAAAATTATCGCTTTCAGAATTAAAGAAATTGAAGGTGAATGGTAAATATCAAATTCCAACATTAGTTGAGGTTCTGGAGATCATAAATAAAAAGTGTTTATTAAATATCGAATTAAAAGGATTAGATACTGCAATTAAAACAAGCAAAATAGTAGCGTATTATGTAGATGAAAAAGGCTGGGAGTACAGCGATTTTATAGTGTCTAGTTTTCAGCAAGAATTAATAAAAACAGTCTTTGAAACCAATATTAAAATTCCATTAGGAGTGCTTACAGAAGTTCCAATAGAGGAAGTGCTTCAATTTGCTAAAACAATAAAAGCAAAAGCCATTCATCCAGATTATACATTATTAACGAGTAATAATGTGAAAAAAATGAAAGAAGATGGTTATAAAGTATATACTTGGACAGTAAATGAACCTGATGCTATAAAAAGAATACAAGGCTATAAAGTAGATGGTGTAATTACAGATTATCCTGATCGATTATAAATATGACCAAAAAAGATATAATAATTGTAGGCGGTGGAGCTGCTGGCTTTTTTGCAGCAATAAATATAGCAGAAAAACATCCCGAATTAAAGGTAGCCATTTTAGAACGTGGTAGTGCTTTATTAACTAAAGTGAAAGTCTCTGGTGGCGGTCGTTGTAATGTTACTCATGCTGAATTTATTCCTCAAGAATTGGTTTTAAATTATCCTAGAGGTGAAAAAGAATTGTTAGGACCATTTCATACTTTTATGACAGGAGATACCATGGCTTGGTTTGAAGAACGGGGTGTTGAATTAAAAATTGAAGACGATGGACGAATATTTCCAATCTCAAATTCTTCTCAAACCATTATAGATTGCTTTTTGTATGAAGCAGAAAAACATGGAGTTACTATTCTTAAGAACCAATCTGTAGTAAAAATTAAATCAGAAGGAGATTCTTGGGAGTTAAACACAAAAACTGATGATTTTTCATGTAAAAAATTGATCGTTGCTACCGGAAGTAATCCTAAAATATGGAAACTTTTAGAAGGTATTGGGCACACCGTTTCGTCTCCAGTTCCTTCTTTATTTACATTTAATATAGATGATGATAGAATAAAGGATATTCCAGGTGTTGTAGTAGAAGATGTCGATGTAACTATTTCAGATAGTGATTTATCATCTTCAGGGCCTTTATTAATAACCCATTGGGGAATGAGTGCACCCGCTATATTAAAATTATCGGCATTTGGAGCTGTAGAACTTGCTAAAAGAGATTATAAGTTTAATATCGTCGTTAATTTTATAAAAGAAAATTTTAAAGATTGTGTAGATGGATTAAAAGAATTAAAACAAGACTTATCTAAAAAAACAGTTTTTAAGTTTACGCAATATAATTTGCCAAAACGTTTGTGGCAACAATTAGTATTGGCGTCTCATATAAATGCAGATGCTAGATGGGCAGATCTTAATAAGGAACAATTAGAATCTCTAGCAAATCAGCTAACAAATGCTATTTTTAAAGTAAATGGTAAGAGTACTTTTAAGGAGGAATTTGTAACCGCTGGAGGAGTAAGCCTTAAAGAAGTTAACTTTAAAACCTACGAAAGCCGATTACATAAAAATTTATATTTTGCAGGAGAAATATTAGACATAGATGCAATTACAGGAGGTTTTAATTTTCAAAATGCTTGGACTGGAGCTTATATTGTTGCAAAAAACATATTGAAATGAAAACGTACATCGCATTATTAAGAGGAATAAATGTTAGCGGAAAAAAGAAAGTTCTTATGGCAGAACTTAGAATTCTTTTAGAAGGTGCAAACTTCGAAAACGTAAAAACATATATTCAAAGTGGTAATGTTGTATTTCAATCTTCTATTAAAGAAAGAGAAACTATAGAGTATTTAATTTTTGAGGCTATAAAAAAACATTTTGGGTTTGAAGTCCCAATTTTAATTATCGATTCTTTTATTTTACAAGAAATTCTTAAATCTTGTCCTTTTGCTGAAGAAAAAAAAGAGAAAAGTTATTTTACTTTATTAAAAACAGTACCAGAAGTACAACTTTCTAAAGCATTATCCTTAATAAATATCGAGAATGAAGAAGTTATAGTAACTAATCAATGCGTTTATTTTTATTCTTCTAAAGGTTATAGTCATTCTAAATGTAATAATAATTTCATTGAAAAACGCCTAAAGGTAAATGCTACCACTAGAAACTATAAGACAATGATGAAACTAATTGAAATGGTTAATGCGTAATATTATTTCTATTTTTAACTTAAGATAAATAATTAAACAGGTTTATATTTTACGCTATCCCATGCAATATCTACTGCGTCTTGAACTTGTTTTTCGTCCATAGGTAATTCGTTTTTGCTTTTTAATCTAACAGCAGAAACTGCAGTGCCAAAAGAAACTTGCATAATTAATCTTAAATCTACATCTCTAAGATCTTTACTTAAAATACCAGATAGCATAAAATCTCTAACATTGGTGAAGTTTTTAATAGAGCGTTTTCTAATTTCTGAAGTGATAATAGGAGGAACTCCAACAAATTCCATGAATTTAAACGCTAAAGGGTTGCCTACGAAGTAGTTGTATAAATTCAACCACATGGCTTGGTATTTCTTTTTATAGCTTCCTTCTGGTAAATTTGCCATAAGAACGACTCCAAAATCTTTGCTAATCATTGAATATATTTCTTCAATAATTTGATTTTTGTTTTCAAAGTAATGGTATATGGTACCTACTGCAACATTAGCTTCTTTAGCAACTTGAGACATGGGTGTTGCATGAACGCCTTGTTCTACAACGAGCTCTAACATCGTTAGAATAATTCTTTGTTTTTTATCCATTATTATTTGTCCCTCATGGGAGACCAGTTTTATTAGCTTTGGGGCACTTGGCGGAGACTGAGGGGCGGTCTTTAAGCTATTAGTTAGTTAACAAATCTACACAAATTTTTCGAAAAAACACTGTAAAAGAACACTTTTTATCGATTAACGGTGTTTCGTGCGGTTTCATTCGCTGCTAAAATAATAAAATAGTTCAAAAATTAAGAAGTATCTTTATAAAAATTTTTAAACGAGATGATTGTTCCTCAATTCCTAACAAAAATAGACAAAAAACAACTTAATAATGGAGTGGTTAATTGGTCTTCTCCAAGTAATATTGCATTAGTAAAGTATTGGGGTAAAAAAGAACATCAAATACCAAATAATCAGTCAATTAGCTTTACTTTAGAGTCCTGTAGAACGACTACGAAGTTGAGTTTTGATCGATTAGATAAGCCTTCGAATAAATTTTCTTTTGAAGTGTTTTTAGATGGTGAAAAAAAATTAGACTTTGAACCAAAAATCGAGCAGTTTTTTAAAAGAATAGAAAATTATTTGCCTTTTTTGAATGATTTTCATTTTAAAATAGAAACGAGTAATTCTTTTCCGCATAGCTCGGGTATTGCATCTTCGGCATCAGGTATGAGTGCATTAGCCCTTTGCCTTATGAGTATCGAAAAGCAATTAAATCCAGAACAATCTAACGCTTTCTTTTATCAAAAGGCTTCGTTTTTAGCTCGTTTAGGTTCAGGAAGTGCTTGTAGAAGTATAGAAGGTGATATTGTAGTTTGGGGAGAGCATCCAGACATAGAAGGGAGTTCAGATTTATTTGGCGTAAAATATCCTTATAAAGTTCATGAGAATTTTAAAAACTATCAAGACACCATTCTTTTAGTTGATAAAGGTGAAAAACAAGTAAGTAGTACTCTTGGTCATAATTTAATGAATAATCATCCCTATGCAAAAGAGCGTTTTAAACAAGCTGAAGCTAATATTTCAAAAATAAAAACAATCTTAGAGACAGGGAACCTTGATGATTTTATTGCTTTAGTAGAAAGTGAAGCATTAACATTGCATAGTATGATGATGACCAGTATGCCCTATTTTATACTAATGAAACCTAATACATTAGAAATTATTAATAAAATATGGGAATTTAGAAAAAAAACAGGATTACATATCTGTTTTACTTTAGATGCTGGAGCTAATGTTCATATTTTGTATCCTGAAAGTGAATCTAAAGCTATTTATGAATTTATTAAGATTGAGTTAGTTGCGTATTGTCAAAACGGACATTATATTTGCGACAGAGTTGGTTTTGGTGCAAAACAATTGTAACTTTAAAAACCTAAACTTCTAAAAAATTATGAAAGGCCCTCTTTTTTATTCAAAAATCTTATTATTTGGTGAATATGGAATCATTAAAGATTCCAAAGGTTTATCAATTCCTTATAATTTTTATAACGGTGCTTTAAAAACAGATAAAAACCCCTCATTAGAAGCAAAAGAGTCTAATGAAAGTTTAAAACGTTTTGTAAAGTACCTAACTAAAATTAATCCTACTCTTGTCACTTTTGATATTGAAATTTTACAGAATGACGTTCAAAATGGAATGTATTTCGATTCTTCTATACCACAAGGTTATGGTGTTGGTAGTAGTGGTGCTTTAGTCGCTGCTATTTATGATAAATATGCAAAAGATAATATTACAGTTCTTGAAAATTTAACGCGAGAAAAATTATTAAAACTTAAAGCTATTTTTTCTGAAATGGAATCTTTTTTTCATGGAAAATCATCTGGATTAGATCCATTAAATAGTTATTTAAGCTTACCAATTTTAATAAACTCTAAAGATAATATTGAAGCCACGGGGATTCCTACCCAGAGTACATCTGGAAAAGGAGCTGTATTTTTATTAGATAGTGGTATTGTTGGAGAAACGGCTCCTATGGTTCGTATTTTTATGGAAAATATGAAGAAAGAAGGTTTTAGAAGCATGCTTAAAGAGCAGTTTATAAAACATACAGATGCCTGTGTTGAAGATTTCTTAAAAGGAGATATAAAATCATTATTTAGTAATACAAAACAGCTATCTAAGGTTGTATTGAACAACTTTAAGCCTATGATTCCTAAACAATTTCATGCGTTGTGGAAGAAAGGGATTGAGACTAATGAATATTATTTAAAACTTTGCGGATCAGGCGGAGGTGGTTATATTTTAGGATTTACTCCAGATATTGATATTGCTCAAAAAGCTTTAAAATCTTATAAATTAGAAGTTGTATATAACTTCTAATTTACTTATTGCCCTCAATCAATTTTAGGATCTCACAAAATGTCTTGATTAAGATTTATGTACACACGAAAACAAAAACACGTGCTTATTAAGTTTTTTAGTATGTTTTCTGTTGTGCGAGGTTACAATATTTTAGTTATTGTAATTGCTCAATATTTAACCTCAATTTATATTTTCGCGCCAGAAAAACCATTGCGTAAAGTTTTATTCGATATTAATTTATTAATGTTAGTATTAGCTTCAGCTCTTGCAGTTGCTGGAGGTTATATTATTAATAATTTTTACGATTCCGAAAAGGATTTAATAAATAGGCCAAACAAAACAATGCTAGATAAATTAGTAAGTCAAAATACTAAATTATCCTTTTATTTTGTTTTAAATTTTTCTGCAATTATAATGGCTAGTTATGTGTCGTTTAGAGCAGTAATTTTTTTTTCATTATATATTTTTGCCATTTGGTTTTATTCTCATAAGCTAAAAAAGATACCAATTACAGGAAATCTAATCTCTGCCATTCTAACAATTACTCCTTTTTTTGCTGTGTTTATATATTATAAAAATTTTGACACCGTAGTTTTTGTTCATGCTACATTTTTATTTTTAATAATAGCAATAAGAGAGTTAACTAAAGATTTAGAAAATTTAAAAGGTGATCTGGCTTTAAATTATAGAACAATTCCCATTGTTTATGGAGAAACTACTTCTAAAAAAATAATAACTCTATTTACTGTTTTAACACTAATACCTGCTTATTTATTAGTTAATAAATTTGAAATTGGCCGCATGTATTTCTACTTTTATAGCTGTATAATTTTGCTAATTATATTTTTGATATTTCTATGGAAATCTTCAACTAAATCGCATTACCTGATTCTGCATAATATTTTAAAAGTAATAATAGTAGCAGGAGTATTTAGCATATTATTAATTGATATAAATTTAGTTTTAAAACGCATCTTATAATATGGAGCACACATTAAAAATTGCAATGGCACAAATAACTCCGGTTATTTTAAACAAAAAAGAAACTTTAAAAAAAGTAGAACAGTCTATACTAGATGCTGCAAAAGAAAACTGTGAACTTATTGTTTTTGGAGAAGCTTTAATCCCAGGTTATCCGTTTTGGGTGTCACTAACTGGCGGGGCAGAATGGAATACTACTGTAAATAAAGAATTGCACGCAAAGTATGTAAGGAACTCAATTCAAATAGAAGCAGGAGAACTAGATGATATTTGCAGATTAGCTAAAGAAAATAAGTTAGCTGTATATATAGGTATTATGGAGCGAGCTAAAAATAGGGGAGGACATAGTATTTATGCATCTCTTGTATATATTGATGCTAAAGGGATTATACAATCTGTACATAGAAAATTACAACCCACTTACGAAGAGCGTTTAACATGGGCTCCTGGAGATGGTAATGGTTTAAAAGTACATGAATTAAAGCAGTTTACAGTTGGAGGACTTAATTGTTGGGAGAATTGGATGCCTTTACCAAGAACAGCATTATATGGTTTAGGTGAAAATTTACATATTGCAGTATGGCCAGGAAGTGATTATAATACTAAAGATATTACACGATTTATTGCCAGAGAATCAAGATCTTATGTCGTTTCTGTATCCAGTTTGATGACTAAAAAAGACTTTCCTAAAGATACACCTCATTTAGATAAAATCTTGCCAAAGGCGCCAGACGTTTTAGCTAATGGTGGAAGTTGTATCGCAGGACCAGATGGTGAGTGGGTCGTAGAACCAGTATTGCATAAAGAAGGTTTAATTATTCAAACCATAGATTTTAATAGAGTATTAGAAGAGCGTCAAAACTTTGATGCTGTTGGACATTATTCTCGTCCAGATGTTACTAAATTAATGGTTAATAGAGAGCGTCAGTCCACAGTAGAATACGAAGATTAATACTATTTTTTATAGAAAAATAATAGTTTTAACTAATTCTTAATATATAAACTATCTTTGCAAAAAAGTTAAGAGATGAGCAAGCCAAACAAGAATAGTAAATCAACATCTAATAAAGGGACAGATTCAGGTTTGATTCGTTTAAATAAATACATTTCTAATTCTGGTATATGTTCTCGTCGCGATGCAGATATGCACATTACTATTGGAAGTGTTACTGTAAATGGTAAGGTCGTTACAGAAATGGGTTACAAAGTAAAATTGGAAGATGAAGTTCGTTTTGATGGCTCACGTATTAACCCAGAACCTAAAGCATACGTATTGCTAAATAAACCCAAAGGTTTTGCTACAACTACAAGTGAAAGTAAAGGGCGTACCGTTATGGATTTAGTTGCTAATGCAACTAAATCGAGAATAAAACCTATAGGTAGACTAGGAAGAAACTCTACGGGGTTACTTTTATTTACTAATGATGAAACTGTAGTAAAACGTTTTACAAGTTCTAATAAAGGTGTAGAACGATTATTTCATGTAGAATTAGATAAAAACTTAAATTTTGAAGACTTTAAGAAAATAAAAGAAGGTTTTAGAATTCAAGGGAAAATGGTTACCGTTGAAGAAATAAGTTATATTGATGGTGCTACAAAAAAAGAAGTTGGTGTTAAAATTAAGAATACAGGAAATATTATTTTAAGAACAATTTTCGAAGCTTTAAAGTATGAAATTGCTCGTTTAGATTGTGTAACTATTGGCCATCTAACAAAAAAAGATATACCAAGAGGACATTGGAAACATTTAACAGAGCAAGAGTTGAATACACTTAAAATGTTATAGCATTTATTGCATAAAAAAGCACATACTTAATGAGGTATGCGCTTTTTTTATACAAATAGTTGTAATTACTATTATTTAATAACCAATGGTAAATCGTTTTTGAACAAATTTAGCATCGTCTACTTCATTCAATATTCCTACAGCAAAATCTTCCATAGAAATAGCACTTTCACCTTTATCGTTAGCTAATAGGTGATTTTCTCCTACTCTAAAGTTATTTGTTCTTTCACCTTCAAAAATATAAGCAGATGGAGAAACGTTAGTCCAATTTAATTCAGATTCTGGTCTAAATACTGTATTTAATGCATCTATGTGTGCTTTAGCTACTAATTTGTATTCCTCAGGAAAACTAGGAGCATCAATTAGTAACGTGTTTTCATCGACCTGCAAACTTCCCGCTCCGCCAACGGTAATAAGTCTAACATTAGCTTTTTTTGCAGCTTCTGCTAGCGATTTTGAAGCTTCGGTAAGTATATCATTGTTATTGGCAGGAGGCGCGTAAGCGCTTATTACGACATCAGAGTTTTTAAATATTGTTTCCAATTTATTTGTGTCAAAAATATCGGCTTGTTCTGTTTTTACAGCAGTATTATTTTCAAAGTTGAAATGTGATAATGATTTAGACGTAATTAACGTTAATTCATGATTTCTCGTTGCTGCTTCTTTTGAGATTCTTGTGCCAATGTTTCCACCAGCTCCTAAAATGGTAATTTTCATAGTTTTAATTTTTTTTAGTTTATAAATTTTTTAATATTTTGTGCGACATCATTAGCATATTCATCTAATAGAAAATGTCCTCCATCATAAAAATGAAAAGTAATGTTGTTTAAATCTTTTCCGTATGCTTCACCTCCAGCTTTAGAGAAAAATTTATCTTTTTCTCCCCAAATTATTAATGTTTTTGGTTGGTGTTCTTTAAAATAATTTTGCCATTCAGGATATTTAGGAAAATTTGTACCATAGTTAAAGAATAAAGCCGTTTGAATTTCTTTTGCACCATTTCTATTTAGAAAAGCATTATCTGTTAAATAACCAATAGGATCAATATCTGCAGGATGGTCAAGATCATTTAAGTATTGTTCTTTAAGTCCGTCTAGAGACATTAGATAATCTTTAAAATTATTTAATCCTTCAAGATCATTATTTTGTTGATAACCCCCAATTTTCATGGCCCATTCTCCTAATCCTTCTTTATAGGCATTGGCATTTTGAATAATTAAACCTTTTATTAGTTTTGGTCTGGCCGTAGCGATTCTAAATCCTATAGGTCCGCCATAATCTTGCACAAATAAATAAAACGATTTAAGATTTAATTCATCTATAAATTGATTCATTATCGTCGTAATATTGTCAAAACTATATTCAAATTCTGAAACAGATGGCGCTTCGCTAAAACCAAATCCTGGATAATCTGGCGCAATAACATGATAATCGTTGGCTAGTATCTCTAAAATGTCTCTGTACATATGAGATGAAGATGGAAAACCATGCAATAATAATAATGTTTCTTTATTCTGTTTTCCAGATTCTCTATAAAAAATTGAGAGTCCGTTTACTTTAATAATATGGTGTTTTGTTTTCATGATTATTTAATTGTAATTATTTTTGTTACAGTTTAATTCAAAAAAAAAGCTAAAATTTATTTTTGAATTCTTCTAAAGTTTTAAGTTTTAAAGTATTTATTATTGAGTCGTCAATTGTTTTCATTATTAACATTAAATTTTCATTAATTTGTTTTCCTACTCGGCAAGAAGGATTAGGGGTGTTTTTTGATAAGGATAAAACAGTTTCTTCTCCTTTGGCTAAGTTAAAAATATCTGATAATAATATGGTGTTTGGGTCTTTAATTAGGCGTACTCCACCATTTTTCCCCTCTTTACTTTCAATTAAATTCCCCTTTTTTAAAAGTGTTAATTCTCTTCTTACTAAAACCGGGTTTATATTTAAACTACTAGCTATTAATACAGAATTCATCCATTGATCTCTGTAAAGAGCCAATAGAGTCATTATATGTAATGTTATTGAAAATTTTGTCTTAATCAATATAACTGTAATTTAAATTATTACAGTACAAATGTAACATAATTTATCGAAACTAAAATTTTTTTAAGTCTTTCATTTCAATTTACGCAATTTTTTAAATTACAATACGTTAATAAAATGATCCGAAATAGGATACTGCCCCGTATATTAATTATTACCTTTTTAAAAGATTAAAATACGATGAAGACCAAAATTTTATTTTTACTAATTGCCCTATCTACTTTCTCTATTAATGCAACTTCTACTAAAGCAAACCTAGTAACAAATAATGCTAATATTTGTGTTACAGAGCAAATTAAAGGTGTTTTTGATGGTGCAGATGAGTTTGGTTATACTTTTATTCTCTCATTAGAAGATGGAGAAGGAGTAATCTTTACATTTAATAAGTTAGAATCTAATGTTAAAGAGGTTTATAATTTAGAATCTGACGATTTGGTAGGGAAAACATTTTTAATTTCATTTGAAATGGTAACAACTAAAGATCCTAATGGAAATGAAATAGAAACCGATGTTTATACAATTACAGATTTAGAGACTATTTAATAATAAAAAATATACTTGCTTAAAAGATCACTTAATGGTGGTCTTTTTTTATTGGATTCATTTTAAATATAAACTATAAATCACTTATAGCTAAATTGATATAAAATGGCATACAAGATTTTGATGATAAAAAGTAAGGTTCAACGCAAAAATTTGATGCGTAGCCATAGCTACGGGAATAATTTTTAAGGATGAAATTTGCTTTTTAACGCAAAATATTCATGTTATTTTATGTTGATTTAGCTATGTTATTAATTGATAAATGTTTTTGTATTTGTCCGTTCGAGCCTTTCGACTATCGCTCAAGACAGGCTAAACTCGAGAACTGTTTATCTTAAAAAGGTCTCGACTGCGCTCGACCAGACATAGATTGTTGTGAAATCGTTTTGAAAAGTACGAATCTAGTCTATCGATTTCTATTCATTAAATTAAAATAAAGAATTTTTATTATCTTGTTATTCGCTAATTAATCTTTATTCTATAATTATGAAAGTTTTATCCCTCTTTCTCCTTTTGTCTATTCTATTAAGCTGTAATAACGATTCTGATAGGAATGATAAATCTATAGTAGGAGATACTTCTAAATTAATTGGACTTTATACTGCAGCGCCTCCTAATAAAATTGTTTATGATAAATTAAGTTTCGGAAACGGCTATAACTCCGTTACTGGGAGAGAACATTTTGGTGTTATAAATTATGAAAATGCGGCTCAATCTACCGAAGTTATTGCTGGAGCTTTAGGTAATTCGGGAATCGTAACACTAGAAATTGTGGAAGATAGAGAATCCTTAAAAAAAGTTTTAGACATTAATGCTAAGGTCGATTTAGGCATCAAACTAGGAGCGTTTACATCAGATAATTCTGCAAAAGTCAACATATATAGAGAGACGAATTTTAGTAGTTTTAGTAAAAATGCCGTACTTAAAGCACAATATAAAAATGAACCATTAGTATTACTTAATCCTTCGATAAAACAAGAATGGATTAAGTTGGCTAAAAAAAATCCAGATGAGTTTATGCGAACGTGTGGAGATATGTTTGTGAGCCGAATTTATACAGGAGGGAGTATGTATGCTATATATAGTTTGCACCAAAGAGACGATTATGAGAAAGAAAAGAACGATTTTTTTCTTAAAAGTGCAAATAAATATATGGGGCAAAAGTTAGATGTAGAAGTTGATGTTAAAGATTTAACCGAATCTAAAAAAGACATTACAAATATTAAAACGTCTATTATTACAGAAGGCGGTGCTAAAACACCAGACAATACAAGTTTAGAGGCTTTTGTTAGTTATGCTAATGCGTTTAAAGAACAAGTAGGAACCGATGGAAGAGCAATAGTTCTTTATGTAGAATTGTCGCCTTACGAATCTATTGCTGGTTTCCCTAAAGATGTCGATTTTAATAAAATAAGAATTATTCAAAAAGAGTATTTAGAAACCACAAATGAATATTTTGATTTAGTAGGCAAGTCTATGTCTAACGCTAAATTTGTAAAGAAAAACCACTTGTTTTTTTCAAAAATAGATTCGATAAATGCAGAAAAAGAAATTCCTAAACTTTATAGTAAAATAGAAAAACTAAGAGATTTAACGCGTCATTGCGAATCAGATTTTAACGATTGTAATCTTTTAGCTCTAAAAGAAGAATTTAAAGGTTTTATAGTGTTTGATCCTGAAATGGATTTTCCAGATTTTAAAAGTATAGATGTCGAATTACCTATTGTTAGTGGTGGCGATTATGTAGAGGTTTTTCCTGATACTAAAGAGAAAGGCATGTTGTTTTCAATTCAAGGTACCTTAGAAAGTCGATTAAACAAAGACAATGCTATTGTAAACTGTAAAGATGTGAGTTTTGATAGTGGACGTGATAAAGTATACTCAGATATTTTAAATATAAAACAATATGAAAAAGCATTTGGGAAAAAACATTATAAAAAATACTGGTCGAGTTTAGTTATAGATCTTTATGAGTATTGGGAACGACCATACTATATGGTGAAATACTCAAACCCTAAAACTAAAGAATTTCTTCGAGAATTTGCCTGGGATGGTTCTGATACGTTAACAGAACAAAATGTAAGAATAGAAGTAAAATTAGTAAATCCTAAAAGCAAATTTCAATTGGATTATAGAAAACTTTCAAAAGAAAATGGTGGATGGATAGATGTTAATGCCAATTTCGCAAAGCAATATAAATTAGAACCTTCAGAAAAATTTGTGAGTATTAGAGCCTGTGAAAATAAGGTGCCTATTGCTACTATTGCTTCAATTACTACCGATGAAAATGGAGTAATTACGACTTCTACAGATACGGGGAATAGACCTAAAGCTATTTTAAGAGATGGACATATTACCTACGAGTTTAATGATTAAAGTTAAGTAAATGATAAAAAACAATGAATCGTATTTAAACAAATGTATATCAATATTTTAGTATAGATGTGCTGTCACCTCGAGCGCAGTCGAGAGGTTTTTATATATCGAATACATCAATAATAAAGAGGTCTCGACTGCGCTCGACCAGACTTCATAATGTACTTGATAATTTGCTAGCTACCTAGAGACTAAAGCTAAAACGGTATAATTATTCCATTGGCCTGTTCGAACGGTCTTTATTTCATCTGCGAACGAAGTGTCAGTTCGTCCGGAAACTTCGGGAGATTTTCAATAGAAAATGATATCGAGAACAGGTTTTAAAATCAAGATTTTGATTCTCGATACTAATTTTACTCATAAAAATGAGCAAAATTCACTCGAACTGACGATCATTCTGCTATTTTAATACACCATCTACAAACAGGCGTCACTTGGAGTGAATTTACGAAGAGTAACTTAGGAAATTTGTATCGAGAAGCATATTTTGTTTCCATTGCATATCTACAGAACAATTCGAATTGACAAATTTTATTCAAAAAGCACAACAGGTTATATTGCAAAAATCTATTTATAGGCGATTATTTTTTTTTAAAGAAGGATTATGAGAAAGTTCTAGTAAACATAATATGTCCGGCTAATTATTGGTGCTTAAAATCGATTGTATTTAACATAACTAATTGTTAAATAAACTGTTATAATCATGTTAATTGTAGGTTGTTCGGAATCTAAAATTAAAAACAGTGGCGTATATGATTGTGTAATTACAAACTACTTACAGTTTTATTAAAAAAATGAAATTGTATTAAATCGGACTTATGGTAGAAGGGTTTTCGATTAAATATTAAATAATTTTAATCCATTAAATTTTATCAAAATGAAAACACGAATTAAAGTATTATTAGTAATGTTATGTGTCGCTTTTTTTAGTACAACAACTTATGCGACAGTTCAAAATTCAGTAAATCCAATTGCACTTGAAATAAACAATCAAGAAGCAACAGTAACAGGAGTATATAAAGGGCATGACGATTCTGGATATAACTTTGCTATTGTAGACGAAAAAGGGGTAGAAAATTTAACAACATTTTCAAGTGTAGATGAAGCAGTAGCTAAGTCTAATGACTTAGACTCTAAATCGGTAATAGGGACAACCTATGAGATTACATTTACAGTTGCAGAAGATGGAGCAAAAACGATTTCAGCTTTGAAACCTCAGTATTAAATGTATAAATTCAATTAGAGCAAAAAAAGGCTATCTATTATTTAGATAGTCTTTTTTTGTGCTAATAAGTTTCGCAAATATATTTTTTGATCATATGTTTTGTGATTTTTTTTAATGTTTTTGCTGTTTCTGGATGAAGTCCGAAACCAGTAAAATATTCTAACTTTCCTTTTTTATTCTTTCCATACCATATATTTTCACTTCCATCTTCTTTAAAAAATGTAGTATCGCAATTTGCTTCAATTAGTTTAAAATTTAAGATGCGATCTTTTTGATATAATTTTAATTGATTAAAATCATATTTGTTAAGGTTAAAATTTACTTTTTCATAATGATCATCTTTCCATATCATCCAATTGGGTTTGCTATTTATAGTTATTGTAAATAATGTAGTAGTAACAATAAGAATAGTTGCAATTATAATTTTAAATGATATTTTATTCATAGCCGAAGCAGAACTATACCATGCAAATATTTTTTTGTTTTTAGACTTAACAATTATATCCGGATTAGCTTCATTTTCTGAAATATAATTTATCGTTGTATCAAAAGCTTCTATATCTTCATTTTCGATCACTTTTTCATCCAATTCGTTTTTATAATACCTATTATATGGTCTTGGATTAAAATCAATAATTATGGCTATTAATTCAATGGCGTAATGCTGTTGAATGGTTTCGGTTTTTTTTCTTAAAAACCTACAAATTGGTCTAAAGCAATCAATATCATATTTCTTTATCTTAACTAATAGGTTCTCTCCGCTTTTTAATTCAAAAAACTTTTCGATCGTTCTTCTATCTTCAACAGAAAGGTTTCTATCGATAGAATTCAAGCAAATTTTTTTAAGCCCTCCAGGAGTTAAGTTTCTTAAATCACCTCCTATAATACCATTTTCTTTATCATTTATATACTTCTTTCTTACATCATCTTTATAGGATTTATCGGTTTTTACAGTTTTCATTTTATGGCTTTTCAGGATTTTATAGGACTCTGTTGGATTCTTCGGACTCTTCGGATTTCCATTCAAAAAAGGCTTGTTTCCCAATGTACCTTGCACTCAAGAATCAACCCTAACTATGTAAAGCTAACATAATTAATGTATACAATAGATTCTTACGGAAATCCATAATGCGGTTGTAATAGCCAAATTGGAAAGTAGCTAAACGCTACTGTATTAAGATTTTCACTTTCCAAAATTAGAAGATTTAATAACCTGAAAGGGTTGCTACAAATTGTTCGAGTAAAATCTCGAGGAGGCACTCTTTTGTCAAATTTTTAAGAAAGATGAAAACTATTTTATATGTAATGATAGCTCTTTTTATGAGCGTTAATTTTACGTCTTGTACGCCAACTAGTATTAATGACACAGAACAAACACCTCAAGCGTGTTGTGATGAAGATTCTGAAATTCCACCACCACCACCACCACCGCCTCCAGGAGGAGGAGTTGTTGGAGGATAATACTTAACTTAAAATTAGTTAGTACTTTAGAGGAATGAAAGGATTAAGAACTTCATTCCTCTTTTTTTATTTGCTATTATTCTCATTGAATAATTTAAGTGCTCAAGAATTAATTGATAGTTTAAAGTACTATAGTAATATAATTAGGGCCCCTAAAAATTCAGGAGATTTATCTTCTGCTTATTTGTTTTTTATGAATCGTAAAGATTCTTCAATTGAAAAGAAGGAAATTGAAAAGGTAATATATTACTATATACAGATAGCTAGAGTTGAAAATAAATTAGGAGAGATATATAATAGTGAGAATTCAATTATTGAAGCACTTAAATTGTTAGATGAGTTAAAAGAGAACGATTGGATTTTAAGAAATAAAATAACAATATTTAATCATTTAGGTATTCTTAATAAAAGGCAGTTAAAATACTCAGAAGCATTAAAAAACTACGATAGTGTTCTAAGCATTACTACAAAAGATGTAGATATAGCAAAAGCCTATGGTAATAAGGGTAATGTTTATTCAAAGCAAGGGTATTATGACAAGGCGATTAAAGAATATAGAAAAGCTCTAAAGATATCTTTGAAAAAAGGCAGACCAAAAATGGAAGCTAGGTTTAAAGACAATTTAGGTTTAGCTCAATCGAAGTTAAATTTACCAGAAGCTTTGAATAACATGTTAGATGCTTTAAAGATTAGAAAAGAAAAAAAATTTACTCAAGGTATTATTACTAGTTATTTAAATTTAACAGAATATTATTCAGATAGAGAGTCGTTAAATAAAGCTAAACTTTATGCAAAACTTGCTTTAACTATAGCAGATTCCAGTAATATCCTTGATTATAGATTAGAATCATTAGCTTCTGTTTTAAAATTGAATCAGGATGAAAAATTTAAAGAGTTTTTAATATTGAATGATGGCTTAAAAACGAATGAACTTTTAAATAATAAGAAATACGCCGAAGCAAAATATAACTACAATAAACAAAGCAAAAGGGCAGATTTAAATAAGCTTAATGCGGAACGACAAAAACGATTCAAACTTCTTTATTTATCAATAGCTGCATTTATAATATTTCTTTCAATTTTCTTGTATACAATATTAAAGGTCAGGCACAAAAAAGAAAAACTCCAGCAAGTCTATAATACCGAAAAACGTATTTCTAAGAAAGTTCATGATGAGGTAGCTAACGATGTTTTTCAAATTATGACTAAACTTCAAAGTGAACCTGCTATAAATGAAAATGTGATAGACGATTTAGATCATATTTATAGTAAAACAAGAGATATTGCTAAAGAACATGCTGTTTTAGATTATGATGGTGATTTTGAACAGGTATTACATGATTTGTTGCTAAGTTATAATAGTAATACCGTGAATGTGATTTCTAAAGCGATTACTAAAGTGAATTGGGAATCTATTTCAAAAATTAAAAAAGAGACTATTTATAAAGTGCTCCAAGAATTTATGATTAATATGACGAAACATAGCAAAGCTTCTATAGCAGTATTAACTTTTAATGAAACTAGAAAAAAAATAAAAATCACTTATAAAGATAATGGAGTGGGGTGCAAATTGAAAAAGAATACAGGATTACAAAATGTGGAAAACCGTATAGAATCTATTAATGGAACATTTATTTTTGAATCAGAAATTAATAATGGTTTTAAAGCCGAAATCACTGTATAACAAATGTTTGTAAAAGTATTAATAGTAGATGATCATGACGATATTAATAATGGCGTATTAGAAATACTAAGTGCGTTAGGTATAAAAAATATACAGCAATCACAGTATTGCGACGATGCGCAATTAAAAATAAAGAGAGCGATTTTTGATAAACAACCTTTCGATTTATTAATCACAGATTTATCATTTAAAAAAGACCACCGAGAGGTTAGATTAAAAAATGGAGACGATTTAATTGCTGCATTACGAATAGATTATCCGGAGTTACCAATTATAGTATACTCTATGATCGATCTTTTACAAAAAGTAAGAGTTTTGGTTAGCAAACACAATGTAAATGCTTACGTCTGCAAAGGAAGAAAAGGCTCTGTTGAGTTATCTCAAGCTATAAAAAACGTTTACAATAATGAACAGTTTTTATCTACCCAAGTTGCACGTGCATTGAGCCCCAAAACCAATATTGAAATTGACGATTTTGATATTGAATTAGTAAAACAGCTCTCTTTAGGGCAACTTCAAAATGAAATAAGCGATTATTTTAAGGCCAATAATATTTCTCCAAGCAGCGTAAGTTCTATTGAGAAACGTTTAAACAAACTTCGTATTCAATTTAAAGCCGATAATGCGACACACTTAGTCGCAAAAATGAAAGATCTAGGCTTAATATAATTACTCTTAATTCCTTTGAAAAAAGGAATCTATTTTATGTGTTGCGGTTTACCGTAAGGATTGTTCTTGTCTTAGATTTAGTTTTGAGTATTTATTAATATTTAAAACTAAAGATTATGGGAAAACCAAAATTTGAAATTAAAAAAAGCAGTAACGATCAATTCTATTTTAATTTAAAAGCAGGGAATGGAGAGGTTATTTTAACTAGCGAAATGTACAAAGCAAAACAAGGTTGTATTGGTGGAATTGCATCTGTAAAAGTAAATGCGCCTTTCGATAAGAACTACCAACGAAAAGTAGCTATAAATGGGCAGTATTATTTTAATTTAAAAGCAGCTAGTGGAGAGATTATAGGGACTAGCGAAATGTATAACACAGCGCAGGGAAGAGATAATGGAATTGAAGCTGTAAAGCGAGATGCTCCAATTGCAGGAACTGAGGATCTAACTTAACATTCTTATTTTCTAAATTTTTAAGCCTTACGGAAACCCGTAAGGCTTTGTTTGTTAATGGGTTTAAGTTTGAAGTGTTAAACTTTTAAACTTTATAACAATGAGTAAACAACCACAAAAACCAGCAAATTGGCCAAGCAGAAATTCTAATAAACCTTCAGGTTCTGGAAGAGATAATAATCCACCGAGACCATTAAAACCAATAACACCATCAAAACCAATTATTAAATAGAAATATTATGGCTAAACAAAGAAAAACAGGTAAAGGAGCTGCTTCTGCAGCTTCAAGAGTGTTAAAAGATGGAGGAACTGGTAAAGACAGTAAGAAAGCAGCTGGAAGTGCATTGTCTCAACGAGCACCAAAAAAGAAAAAATAGAAGGATTTAATTATTTATAAAGACAATTATGGAATATAAAGTAATACCATTTGTAGCGTCAATAGATTCAAAAAAAGGAAATTCAAATCATGTAGCGGATCAATTAGAACAAATCATTAAACATTATTCTAATCAAGGGTGGAAATATATTAGGTTAGAAAGTGTATCAACATTAGTTCAACCAAATACTGGTTGCTTTGGTTTTGGTGCAACTCCAGGATATACAACAGAAAGACAAATGGTTGTTTTTAGCAAAGCGTAATGAAAGTCTTTCTTCTACTAATTATCAAATTGTATTGGTTTTTAATACCAAAATCTAATCGTAGAAAATGTTTGTTTAAGACATCGTGTTCAAATTATGTTTATGAAGAAACAAAAACAAAAGGATTATTCTCTGGCATGAGGGCATTGAAATTTAGGGTTCAAAATTGTAACTCTAATTATAGTTTAATGGAATTAAATGGAAGGCAAGTTTTAATTACTAAAACCTATCAAGTATTTAAAGAAGAAGAAATCAGTAAATCAATTTTAAAATAAATATTTATGGCAAGTTATTATGTAAATAAAAATAGTCAAAATAATGGAGATCATGAAGTTCATAAGTCAGAATGCGCTTATATGCCTAAGACTTAAAATAGAAAATATTTAAGAGATTTCAGTAATTGCGATGATGCAGTTAAAAAATCAAAAAAGACATATAGCCAATCCAATGGATGTAGTATATGTTCAAATGTATGTCATACGCCATAAAAGAAATAAAATGAAAAAACTAACATTAATACTAGTCCTACTATTTAATCTTTCAATTTTAATATCGTGTGAACCAAGTGAAAAGAATGAAGATGATGATGTTGAAACATTAACAGAATGGGAGTGTGGTTCTCATAACGGAAATACACTATATACAGGACCGCAAGATGGTTGTTACTATAATAATAGTAATGGAAATAAAACCTATGTTGATAGATCTGAATGTAGTTGCTAACCATTTATTATAGACGACAAATGAAACTCAAACCTTTTATAAAACCAACAACAATTATTTGCGCTAGCACTCTATCCATAGCCGTTTTTTATTGGTCAATCGAATACTATACTTTTTTAAGAGTAATCGTTTGTATAGGAGCATTATTGGTAATAACGAGTATGAATAAAAAACAATTACATTGGATTGCGATTTTTACTATAATAGCCATTCTATTTAATTCCATATTTCCAATCTATTTATACGAGAAATCGTATTGGATTCCTATAGATATTTTCACAGCAATACTCTTTTTATTAATCGCTTTTTTAAAACCAACTGAAAAGAAAAAAGAGGTTAAAAAGAAAGAGGAAAAAGTCTATAGCAGAGATAAAATTTATTAATTAACCATCATAAAATTTACAAACCATGGAAAAATCAACCATTACAATGGAATTGAGAAGTCATTTTCTACGCTTGTATCAAATCGCATTATCCGACGAAAATTTTAGTCATTTAGAAATGCAATTACTATACAAGTTTGCAGATGAGCGAGACGTGTCTAAAACAGAATTAGAAGACATATTAAAAGGAAGTTCTGGAAGCATAACTATACCAGAAACTTTAGAGAAAAGACTCGAATACTTATACGATTTTGCAATGATGGTTTGGGCAGATGGAATAATAACAGAGGATGAGGAAATTGCGTTAAAAAAATACATTCTAAAATTCGAATTTGAAAAAGAAAACGTTGATGCATTATCGGCTTATTTATTAGAAAGTGCTAAAGAAAATAAATCTAAAGAATCGCTTTTAAAAGAATTAAACGAATAAAGTTATGGGACTATTAAAAAAACTAACACAGTTAACTTCTCAAAAAGAGAACGAAGAAGAAACTAAAACAGAATCAATAGAAACACAAAAAATTACCTATAAAGAAGATGGTAAAAAAAATTCTGAAGACTGTTCTGGGAATCCTTATAATTTAGAAATTTCTTTAGAAACTATTTACCAAGCATTCGAAAACAAATGTAAACGAGATGCTTTATCTCAGCATCAGTTAAAACAACCTTATTCAGCAGAACAAAAGGGCAAAAAGACAACATTATTAAATAAAGATGAAGAATTAAGGCGATTAGAAAAAAATGTTAATGCTGTATATACTGAAATAGATAACTTAAATAAAGAGTGTAGAAAAGTAAAAACAAATCCAGAAGACTATTTGTTGGATGTTGACAAAAAGGCAAGTGCTAAATTTTGGATAGGGATAAGTTTTCTTATACCATTAGCCGTTTACGTTTTTGTATTTTACATTTCAACTTCATTTTCTGCGTTTTTTAGAGAGTTCGATCCAGGAACGAGTTTGTTTAAGGGTATGTTTGATCCAGAAGCACTTTCTAAAGCTTACGAAGCAGGTGCTCTCGAGTTAATTTTCATTCTTTTCATTCCTTTTGTGTTTTTCGCTTTAGGTTATTTAATACATATGTTTCAAGAGAAACGAGGAGTAGTTAGTAAACTAAAAATAGTAATGCTTTTTGTTATTACGTTCTTGTTTGATGCCATATTAGCTTACTTAATCGATGAGAAATTATATAATCTTAATAAGACATTTGAAAGCGAAGCTTTTAATGTTTCAGTAGCCTTTCAAAGTGTTAGTTTTTGGGTGATCATTTTTGCAGGTTTTGTCTCTTATATTGTTTGGGGATTGGTTTTCGATTTTGTAATGAAAGAGTATGCCGATAGAGATAAAATTAAAACTTTCATTAAAGAGAAAAAAGAAGCCATTTTCGAGAAAGAAAAGAAGCTTATAAAAATTAAAGTACAAATCACAAAGATAGAAGAAGAAGTTGCTGTAATAAAAACTAGAATAACAGAGCTTCAAAATATAATAGATGGGTTTATACTTCCTGTAATGAACTACAAAGCTTTATCTACTGAATATCTTCAAGGTTGGCAATATTATATCGCATCAGAATTAAGAATGGGAAGAGAAGGTAAGGATAACTTATTGCTTGATTGTAAAAAGGTGTACGATAGACACATTCAAAATTTGGACATAGATACAGATACTTATCAAAACAAAGTATATACAAACACCTTATAACTATGAGTACTATAAAATATTATTTACATTATGTATTATTCTTAACGATCTATGTGATGGTTAGTGGTTGTGCAAAAGATGAAAAAGAGCCTATTAGCAATACTATAGAAAAAAAGAATTCAATAAAACGATCTAATAAATGTCCTGATTATATTTTAAAAGGAAAAGACAATAACTTAAACATTAGTATTCTATTAGACCTTTCCGATAGGATAGAAAATCTAAAAATAAAGGAAAAAGATTCAGCCTATTTATCGAGTTTAGCAGAGGTTTTTGTGAATCATGTAAAAAGTAAAAAATTGATTTTGCTTGAGGATAAAATGCAATTATTCTTTAACCCAGAACCATCAGATAATAGGATTAATGGGATTGCTGAAAAACTAAAAATTTCTTTTACAAAAGAAACATCAAAGTCTAATTTAGAAGATGCACTTAAATTATATTCTGAATATCCATCGCAATTATACACTTTAGCTCAAGAAGATGCAAAAGCAGTTAAAGGTTATCCTGGCTCAGATATTTGGAGTTTTTTTAAAGATAATGTAAAGGATTATTGTATTGATGATTGCCATAGAAACGTATTAGTAATTCTTACCGATGGTTATATGTTTTATAATAAAACGGTAATGAAAGAAAAAAATAAGACGTCATATTTAACACCAAAAAGTTTAAAAAACTTGCAGTTAAATAATGGTGATTGGAAGCAAAAAATTAAAGAGGAGCAATTCGGTTTTATTCAAGCAACCTCCGGTTTAGATGATTTAGAAATATTAGTTATTGGTATAACAAGCCATAATGATAATCCTTATGCAAAAGATATTATTAAAACCTATTGGAGTGAGTGGTTAGATAGTATGGGTATAAAAAAATATAAGATTAAGAATGCTGGAATTCCATCTAATATAGAAAAGGTGATTTCCGACTTTATCCAAAAGCAATAATTGTGGGGTTTAGATTTCAAAAACGTATTAAACTAGGAAAAGGATTTGGTTTAAATATTAGCAAATCTAGCATAACTCCTAGTTATAGGAACAAAAAAGGATCATTGAGTCCTAAAGGCTACTCTTTAAGGACAGGTATTCCTGGATTAAGTTATAGAAAAACTTTTGGTAAAGCTAAAAATAGTGGATGTTTAGTGCTTTTAGTTGTAGTGTTTTCAATACCTGTCTTAAGTGTAGTTGTTTCTTGTAAAGGAGACATTCAGAATAGAAACAATAGTATGAATTTGAATAACAACAGTATAGATTTTGAAATAATTAAAGAGGAAAAAGATCTTACGTTTCAAAAAACAAACATAGAAATAAGATTGAAAGAAGAAGTTAGTTTAGTGCAATTAAAACATATAGCTTTAAAGTTAAAAAAAGAAAGGTCATCTTTAAAAAAACTATGGATCTTTTATTACTTACCCGAACATGAGTTAGGTAATGGAGCTTGGGCTACAACTCATTTCAAACCTGATCTCAAAGTTGAAATTTTAGGAGCAACTAAAGAGTCTAGAATCGAATTAAACTCAAGAAAAGTTACAGGTCATGTTATTCATATATGGAAGGACAATGACGCCATAATGCCAAGCAAAATATATTTAGTTGAAGAAAATAAAAATTTAGTCATTAAGACTGTATACGCAAAATCTAGCTTGACATCTTCAGGAGAACTCGTTGAAAAAGTAACCCAGAAAACGCATAATGGATTGGTTCAATATGATTGCAAAAATAATCACGGTGAATATTACATTATAGAAGAGAATGGGAATTTAGGTTTATACGATAATTCAGGAAAGTTTAAGGAGGCAATAAAAGAAAATTAAATTTATTGAAGGACAAAATGAACTTAAAGTAGTAGCAGATGAAATAAGTAACAAGTTTTAAATTCAGTTGCTAAAGGCAGTTGCATATTATAATTCAGATTAAAATGAAATCTAAAAAAACAAATAAGACAACTGTTATACTATCCATTGTTTTGTCTTTCTTTTTAGGAAGAGAATCTAAAGGATTCAATGGAGATTATAAATCATCTCATAATAAACAAGAACAATACGAACCTTACGCTTTAGATGCTCATACTAATTTTAATGAGGATACTTTAATACTAAGGGAAAAAGAAACAGACACTGTTTATCGTTGCGGGCAAAGTAAAATATATCACCCTACAACATCACACAGTTCATTTAAAAGATGTAAGTCTAAAGTTTACAATCTTACCGTTAAAAGAGCAAAAAACTTAGGAATGCGACACTGCAAGTGTTCTGGTTAACTTTTCTCAGTTAACATAATAATCCCAGATTCACAAATAAACTGCATGAGGAACTTGAAAGTGTTTAAAAAAAAAGAAATTATAAAGTCTTAAAACCTTGGTTTATAACTTCGCAGCCAATACTATTTTCGCAATACAAAAATATAAAAACTCAACTTTAAGCAAGTTATAGTTTTTACGAAACAGAATTAAGTTTAAACAAAAAACACAATATAAAATAGTAAATGAAAATAACAACATCATCAAAGTATATCCAGCCTCTAATTTTAATATCTTTAGAAAACAAAAAAACTTAAAATGAAACAGATTTTCTATATTTTATTTGCAGCCCTATTTTTTACAACCAGTTGTAAAAACAATAACACAACAACAGCAAGCATAACCAAAGACGAAACGATTAAAGAAATTTCAAAAATTCCAGAGGCCACTTTTATTAGTGAAACTATTGGTTTAACCCATTGCGAATCTGCAGTATATGATGCCGAAAATAGTATTATTTATGCCTCTGTAATTGGCGATCGTGAGGATGGAGATGGTTCTATTGCTACTGTAGATATTAACGGGAAACTTATTAATGTAAAATTTGTAGCAGGACTTAACGACCCTAAAGGTATAGCTATTACAAAAGATAAACTTTACGTGTCTGATGTTACCGAGCTCGTAGAAGCCGATTTAGAAACCGGAAAAATAATTAAAAAGCACACGCTTAGTGGGATTCAGTTTTTAAACGATGTGGCTATTGATAAAACAGGAAATGTTTTTGTTTCTGATACTGCAACTTCAGAGATTTATAAATTAGACACAGAAGGCAATTTTAGTCTATGGCTAGCTAATGCTGCTTTAGATAATCCCAATGGCTTATTAATACAAAACGATACAATGTATGTGGCATCGTGGGGAAGCCAGCCAGAAGGTGGCAGAGTTTCTAAAATAAATATGGAGACAAAAGTGATTGATTCTATATCTTCTATTATTGGGAATTTAGATGGAATTAGACCTTACGATGAAAACCGCTTAATTATATCAGATTGGAGCAGCGGGAATATTCATTTAATAGATCGTAATGGTAATACCGAAACAATACTTAAAGTAGGGCAAAGTGTAGGCGATATTGCTTATGTAAAAGAGAAAGCGTTGCTTTTATTACCAATGAATAAGCAAAGCCGTTTATTGTTTTATAAATTGAAGTAAATTATAGAATAGTTTATGCTTTATTAGCATACAATTTTTTGTGTGGTTTCTTAATAAACACTTCCCAAATAAGAACGCTATAAACAACGAGATACTCAAAACCTATAATCCAAAGGTTTTCTGTGTGGTCTGAATTTGCGTAAGCGAGATAACTTATAATGACAATACTACTCCAAACTAAAGGGAATTTGTAGTTGGTAAACACACTAATAATTAAAATTGTAGCAATATACCAAGGGTGAACTGTAGTACTCATTAAGAGGTAAAAGGTAAATGCAAATAACATGTGTTTAGTTAATTGTTTTGTAGTGGTATTTCTTTTAAAGAACGCAAGGCCTAAAACAAATAAGAAGACTATAAGTGGTAGTATTTTACCAATAATAGCAATTTCGTTCCAACCTCTAAACCAATACCCAATTTTGCGTGCGACATAATAGATACTTGCGTTAAATTCGAAATTACCAAACCAAAGCCCAACAGTTTTAGAGTAGTTATTTATAAATTCTGAAGAAAAGAAAGGGGCAAAAAGGAGTAGGGTAGTGAGGCTAATTATTGAATAGAATAATAAAAGTTTGATAAAACTATGAGGTCTCGACTGCGCTCGACCAGACATTTGATTCTTATTGTCTCCTCGTGCATAGTCGATAGGTTTATTGTTATTCTTATAATGAACAAACCATTTAAAAAACAAGGGTAAGAAAATAAGAGGGACTAATTTAGTAGAAATAGAGCACGCAAAAATAACAGCTGCCCATTTCCATTTTCCTATGTGAACTAAATATAAACTCCAGACTAGGAAAAAAATCATAACACTTTCGAAGTGCAAATTTCCAGTGAGTTCAATAATAATAAACGGATTTAAAATATACCAGAATATATTATTTATAGGGATTTTTAGTTTTTCTAAAAGTTTCTTTCCGAAGTACAGCGTACCAAAATCTGCAGCAATAATAAGTAAACGCAAGACCATTGCAGATCCAATAATACTTTTACCAGAAAAAAGACCCGCAATAATAAAACACAGTTGGTTAATTGGTGGGTAATTTGTAAAATGACTCGCATTTAATTGCTTCATTCCTATATATAATTCTTTAGCTTCATGTATTGGAAGTTCACCACGACTAATAAAAGATTCTGGGGTATATAAATAGGGATTGTATCCTTCTAGGATCATCCTGCCATCCCAAATAAAACGATAAAAATCTTGCGAGAGGTTTGGAATGGCTAAAAGAAAAATAAATCGAAAAATAAAAGCGATAGCTACTAGAAACTTAAAGTTGTTTTTATTACTCTGAACGAGTTTATAAAACAAAAAGAATAATCCAAAATATAGAGTTACTAGTTTTATATAATCTGTTCTTGCTAAATCATAGGCGAATATTGCGTAGAAAATAATACTCAATACAGCCAATACTATTGGAATTTTACTGCTTTTTAATAAAGGTATATTTAGCATTAAATAAATATAAGAATATGCTACATCTTTTTAAGAGATATTTTTTTTATTAAACTTTGGATGTTAATGACTTAAAAAAGACATAACCAAAACCAAAGAATAACATTAAATGAAATGGAAATAATCCAAAATCACCACCTTGATCTCCAACAATAAAAGCACTGTACATACCAAAGGCAAAATATAACATGAGTAAGCCTTCAAAAACGACATTAAAAGAAATATTCTTTGTAAGGTATTTATTTCCTTTCCAGCTGTCTTTTATAGAGTTAATATTAAATTTAGGCGTACGAACAAAATCGCTTCGTTTACCTAAGTGGCCTTCAAGAACGGCTATTGAGTTTTGTAAAGAGAATCCCATAGCTATAGAAAAGAAGGTGAAAAACATAACAATATATTGTACGAAGTTTTTTATACCACCACCATAAGCTCTTTTGTACATGGTCCAATAACAAATAAAGAAAATAATAGTGCTTACAACAAAGAAACTCATAACATAAAAGTAAGGTCTTAAATGCGCATATTCATTTTTTATATAAAGCATAGGTATACTTAGTACACCAACTATAAGTACGTTTAAAAACATGGTGCTATTTAATAAATGTAAAATACCATGAACTTTCGTTTTAGAAGAGATGTTTTTGCTTTTTAATACTTTCCACATCATTTTTCTGAAATTCTCAGCACCCCCTTTATTCCATCTAAACTGTTGAGATCTAGCAGCACTAATCACTACAGGCAATTCGGCAGGAGTTTCAACTTCTTCTAAGTATTTAAATTTCCAGTTTTTTAATTGTGCTCGGTAACTTAAATCTAAGTCTTCCGTTAAGGTGTCTCCTTCCCAGTTCCCTGCATCAAGTATACATTCTTTTCTCCAAACACCAGCAGTACCATTAAAATTTATAAAATGGCCTTTGCTATTACGTCCTACTTGTTCTAATGTAAAGTGAGCATCTAAAGCAAAAGCTTGAATTTTTGTAAGTACAGAATAATCTCTATTTATATGCCCCCAACGAGTTTGAACCACACCTATTTGAGGGTCTTTAAAATGGGGAATAGTACATTTTAGCCAATCTTTTTCTGGAAGAAAATCTGCATCGAATATGGCAATATATTCTCCTTTAGCAATTTCTAAACCTTCTTTTAGTGCACCAGCTTTAAAACCTTGGCGGTTTGTACGGCGAATATGAACAATATCTAAACCAGAATCTTTTAATAGTTTTATTTGTGCAGCAGTGGTTTCTACAGTTTCATCAGTGGAGTCATCTAAAACTTGAATTTCTAATTTATTTTTTGGGTAATCCATTAGCGCAATATTCTCTAAAAGACGTTCCATAACATATAACTCATTATAAACAGGAAGCTGAATGGTTACTAATGGAGTTTCCTCGGTATTTGTTAAGTCAAATTTAGGAGATTTACATACTTTTTTTTGTGCAGACAAGTAGTTGAATAGTAAATTTAGCTGGGCTAATGCATACATAAAGATAAGCAAGAGCGCAGTAGAGTATATTACTATAATGATGCTTTTTATAATCACTTTTTAAAACTATATTTAAAGATCCAACCTAATATCTTAAAACCAGCAAATATAGTACCTTTTACAGTACCAGACACTTTTGAGATGCCAATTCTTTGTTTATACTTTACTGGTACTTCTATATACGTTAATTTTTGTTTTAAAGCTTTTAGTTGCATTTCAACTGTCCAACCATAAGTTTTGTCTTCCATATTAAGAGCGATTAGTTTATTATATTTAATGGCTCTAAATGGTCCTAAGTCTGTAAATTTTGCATTAAAAAATAGAGACATTAAAAAAGTAGCCAGCCAATTGCCAAATACTTGTTGTGGTGTCATAGACCCACCTTCTCTAAGTCGTTTAACACGAGCTCCAATTACAAAATCAATGTCTTCATTTAATATTGGAGCGATTAACTTGGTGAGTTCATCAGGGTAATCGCTATAATCACCATCTAAGAACACGAGTATATCTGGCTTGCTGCCAGTGTTTTGAGATTGTTGAGCAATGTATTCCATTCCTTTTAAACACGCATAACCGTAACCTTTTCTATTTTCGGTTAAAACAGTGGCACCAGCATTTTTTGCGTTTTTTTCAGTATCGTCTGTAGAATTGTTATTAACTACAATAATTTCCTGTACCGTTTTTGGAATATCTCTAATGACACTTCCTATAGAATCTTGCTCATTAAATGCAGGAATGATGACGTTTATTTTGGTCATTTAAGATCGCTAAGTTTATTTTCTTTTTTGAAAGATACTAAGTCTGTCCATTCTTTAATCTGTTTTCCTGCTTCAAATTTTTTGGCAGCAACTAATTTTTCATTTTTATACATTAAACAATATCCGTTTTTTGCATTATCTTTTAATTGACATTTGTGTCTTATCTTCTCATTATCATCATAAAAGAGCCACCAATTTGCTTTTTTTCCATTTATAAAATGGCCTTCTTGAGTTTTTTTTCCGTTCGAGGTATAAAATGACCAGTAATTTGTAGTTTTTCCTAGACTATATTCTCCAGCCTTTTTTAATTGCCCATCATTAAAATAATAGCTCCAATAACCATGCTCTTTATCGTTTTTAAAAGCACCTATAGATTCGATTTGTCCATTATTATAATAATAGGTCCAAAATTTACTATGTTTGCCATGTATATAAGCTCCTTCTTTTTTTAGAGTTTTATTAGGATAATAAAATTTCCAATAGTTATGACGTTCTCCATTTATATAATTCCCTTCTTCTTCTAAGGTGTTGTTATCGTAATAAAGTTTCCAATGGTTCGTTTTTTTGTCTTCTAAAAAAGAACCTTCAGTTTTTAAATTTCCATTATCATAGAAAAATTGCCAATACTTCGTTTTTAAACCATTATTATACTCGCCTTGTTTTTCAATAGTTTTATTAGGGAAATAATATTTCCAAAATCCAGTTTTAACAGCATTATCTAGCCAGCCTTCAGTTTTTAAATTACCATTATCATAATATGTTTTTTGATAGTTTTTTTCAGCGAAAGCGTATTGACTTACCATGAAAATGACTATTAATATTATGTTTTTCATATTCATTTTCCGCGAAAGCGGTAATCTTTAAATTACTTCTGGTTTACTAAATCCATTAAATCAACATCGTTGCCTAATAATATCTCTGTCGGATTTATTCTTCCTTCCATACTATCATTCTCTAATTTTAACACACCTCTAGGGCAAACTGCACTACAAACACCGCATCCTACACAGCTAGAACGAACAATGTTCTCTCCTTTTTGCGCATAAGCACGAACATCGATTCCCATTTCACAACTATTAGAACAGTTTCCGCAAGAGATGCATTGTCCGCCATTTGTTGTTATTCTAAATTTCGAAAACATACGTTGTTGAAAGCCTAAAATAGCAGCCATAGGACATCCAAAACGACACCAAGAACGACTTCCTAAAATAGGATAAAACCCTGTGCCAATAACACCAGAAAATACTGAGCCTATTGCAAAACCATAAGCAGATTTAAGAGAATCGGATTTAATGAAAAATATTTGCTCATTAGTTCCAGTAAAATAAATTACAAATAACGATAAGATTACTATTGCATATCCAATTGCTCCATAGCGTGCGTCTTTACCTAATTCATTTCTTTTAAAAAGCATTATTCCAGTAAACACAGCTGTTAAAAATAGGCCTATACTTATAAGAAAGACTTCGTTGCTTAACCAATAATTGGCTTTAACAAATGTATCGCCTTCCCAATGCCCTTTTAAGAAAGTACTAACTACTGCAACAGTCATTATAACAGAAAAAACCAATACAGCATGAATTAGCCAGCGTTCTAGTTTCCATGCAGACATTTTTTTAGAAGATAAATTTCTAAAAGAATCTCCTGCGGTTTCAGCTAAACCACCGCAACCACAAACCCAAGAACAGTACCAACGTTTTCCATACTTATAAGTTAAAATAGGAGTGATAACTAATGTAGAAACAACACCAAAAATTATTAAAGCAATCCCTATGTTTCCAGCGTTAAGAAATTCGTTTAAGTGATAATCTTGAAAAAGATAGTAATTAAGTGGCCATACACTTTTTAAATCGTAGTACGGTAAGTCACTATTCATCACGTGCATAAATTCAGGAATTAAATAAGCAAAACCTAATTGAAAAAAGATAACCGATATGGTACGTAACTGTTGGTATTTATTATGACGGTATTTTAATATAAATTTATAACCAAAAGCTGCAATTGCTACTGTGTAAAGTGTACCATATACAAACCATTGGCTCGCATTTCTACCACTTAATAAATTACTTAAGGGATCAAAAAGTGCTATTAAGCCTGTATTTGCTCCGTTAGCTCCTTGCCCTGCTCCCAAAAGTTCCTCAAAAAAGTAAAGTACGATATAAAAAGCTGTTAATACAACACCTAGACCCCATCCTAAAACACCACGAGATGATATCGATTTAAACCAAACGCCATCATTTTTTATGCCTTCGAGTTTTGTTAGGTAAGCATCTCTAGAGTAGATTACAGTTCCAAGAGTGATAAGACCTAATGATAGCGCTAAAAATACAGCTCTATTTGGAAAATTCACATTAAAAAAAGCCAAGATTAGTATTAATAATCCAATTAAGCCTGTTGCTAAAGCTACTTTCTGTTTTGTTGATATTTCAAGAGCATCTGGTGATGCTAAAGACATACTGTGATTTATTTTATTGCTCATTTTTCTAGATTATATGGTTTGTAAACTTTGATTGTAGGTAGATAGAATGTCTTTTTCAAAATGGGTATAGAATTCGGGATCGAAATTCGCTTCAGGTAAATTATTTATGACATAATCAACATCGCGTTCTTCAGTTAACCAGCGATCAAATACTTCATGTCTCATGCGTATCCCAAACGTGTTAATTCCTAGAAATTTATTGTTCGAAGTATCGTAGCATACAGTTATGCATTTGGTGTCATCTTCATGTTTCCAATGAAAATGAGCTTCATTTTCTCGAGGCTTAGCAAATACCCATCCATAGGTTTGGTATTCGATATCTAGAAATTTAGCTGAATTAAACCAATGTCCTGGTTTGTATTCTGTAGGGTTTCCACATATTGTTTGTGCTAATGCTTCCCCCATCATTCTTCCAGTATACCAAACCGCTTCAATAGGTCTGCGTTGTCCAATTGCTTCTCTTTGTTCTGCGCAATCTCCAATGGCGAATATGTCTTTTATATTTGTTTCTAAATGCCTGTTTACTAAAATGCCTCTATTGGTTTCAATATTAGACTCTTTAATAAAGTTTATATTTGGTGATACGCCAGCGGTTAATCCAACGACATTACATTCAATTTCTTCTTCAGTTTCGGTAATAACTATTGATTTAGCATGGCCATTTTCATCAGCTTTTATCTCTTTTAAGTTCATTCCTAAACGTAAATCAATATGATGATTTTTAATATGCCTGTTAATCATTTCGCTTTCACCTTCAGGTAAAACACCGTTCCAAAAACTGGACTCACGAACTAAAAAAGTAACGGGAATATTTCTACTATTAAGCATTTCTGCTAATTCTATTCCTATTAAACCACCACCTACAATAACAGCTCTTTTACAAACCTTATTATTAGGTGCATTCTGTTCTAAAGTATCTAAATCTTGTTTGCTATAAAGACCCTGTACACCATTAAGATCTTGCCCAGGCCAACCAAACTTATTAGGTTTACTTCCAGTAGCAATTATTAATTTATCATATTGTAAAGTACCGCCTTCTGCAAAATGAAGTGTTTTAGATTGACTTTCTATAGTTTTTACGTAACCTTTTTTTAATTCAATTCTGTTTTTTTTCCAAAAATAGGGCTCGTAAGGTTGTGTGTGTTCAAATTTCATATGTCCCATGTATATATACATAAGGGCAGTTCTAGAAAAGAAGTAGTCGGTTTCAGTAGAAACTATAGTGATTTTTTTATCTGATAGTTTTCTAATATGCCGTGCAACAGTAACTCCAGAAATTCCATTTCCTATTATAACGATGTGCTCCATATTTGCGGTTTTGGTTTTATAATGTGTCGTTCATAAAGATAATAACTTAATAGCTTAAGAGTATTTAGAATGATTTTAAATTAGAGAAGTAATGTAAGTTGAAAAGCGATTTTAAGACGCAAAAAATTTTAATTTTTTTTGAAAGTTTATAGTTAAAATATTGACTTAGGTAATGTTGAATAATAAACGTAAAAATTAAATCATGAAAAAAATAGCAATTATAATAATAGTGTTTTTAGGAAGTCTTTCGATTTCAGCTCAAAATTTAAATTCCTTTATTGAAAAAGCAGATAGTTTTTTTAAAGCGAATGTGTCTAACGGAAAAGTAGCGTATTCTAATATTAAGAGTGACACTGCAGCATTAGAAGAAGTTTTAAAATTAGCAGAAGGTATTTCTGTTTCTAAAGACGATGCAGCAAATTATCAAGCGTTTTGGATTAACGCATATAATCTATCTGTAATCAGAGGTATTATAGACCATTATCCTACAAAGTCGCCTTTAGATCATGCTGGATTTTTTGACAAAACAAAACACAGTTTAGGAGGTAAAAAAATCACATTAAATGATATAGAACATAAACTATTAAGAGCACAGTTTAACGATGCTAGGTTTCATTTTGTATTGGTTTGTGGTGCTATTGGTTGTCCTCCATTAATTAATAAAGCATACAATCCAGCAACATTAGAAGCGCAGTTACAAAAGCAAGCAGAATTGGCCCTTAACGGAAACTATTTTATTAAAGTAAATGCTAAGAAAAAGAAAGTTGAAGGTTCTGAAATATTAAAATGGTATAAGGGTGATTTTACAATGAATGGTATGACCGAAATAGAATACATTAATACATTTAGAACAGAAAAAATACCAAATAACTACAAATTAACGTACTTTACTTATAATTGGAGTGTAAACAAACAATAACATCTCTTTGAAAAAAGGGATCTCATTAAATGAGTCTTTAAGTAATCAAAACATTAAAAACAATAACTATCAAATTCTCCAATAATTTAAAAATAATTTGGGGGTAAAAAAACAAAACAATGAAAAGAGTATTAGCATTAATAGCAATAGTAGTGATATCCTTCAATGGGTTTTCTCAAGAAGACGATACAGAAACAACAAAAAGTAATGTTCAAGAATTTACACCTTCTAAATTATTAAGTAAAGGACAGTGGGATATAAAAGTTTTTGCAGGATTATATACTCAAACAGAGCAAACCAATGCAGAAAGTGAATCAGGAAAAGTAGCAAGACAAACGTTCTTTACCAATACAAATGAGATTTATACTGGAGTGAGTGATAATGCTAGAATAAATGTTGGTTTGGTTTTTCAAGTTAGATCAAACAGTCTTGCAGGACAAGGAGCTTTAGATGTTTTTAGTTTTGAAGATAATGGTAATGATAGACGATCTGGGTTAACAACCATAGCTCCATCAATTAGAGTTCAGCCTTTTAAGAGTATTAGTAACTTTTCATTTACAAGTTCTTTTTACATTCCTGTTTTTAAAGATCAAGCAGATACTGTAGACGATAATGCGTTTTCATATTTAGATATTAGAAGTTATGCATGGGAAACTAAATTTTTCTTCGATAAAACTTTTGGAGGTAATAAATGGCAAGTTTTTACAGAAGCTGATTTTAAATATAATTTTGGAGAAAAATCTGAAGATGCAGATGAGGGACAAAATGCTTCAGAACGATTTGCAAACAATAGTGCAAACGTACCATTAAGTGCTTTTTTAAGTTATTTTCCAAGCTCTAAATCGACTATTTTCGTTAATGGTCAACAAGCTTTTCTCGTAGATTTAGGTAATGGGTTCTCGCAAAATTCTACAGCATTTGGTTTAGGAGGGAAATATCAATTAACCGAAACATTGAATATTGAAGCCTCTGTTAATAAAATAGTAAGAGGAACAAACTTTCAAGGTCTAGGTCAAACATTTAGTATAGGTTTAAGAGCTTTACTGTAATAGATATATTAAATTAGAAGCTTAATTATTCTAATAATAACTATGAAATATATTAAGCTTCTCATTCTATTTTTTATAATTCAATCTTGTAAAGGACAACCTTCAAAAATTAATGGCGTAAGTTTTGTTGCCTCAGGAATACCTGTTAATGAAAAACATGTTAACCCTGTCGTTTCTGTTAATGCTAATTATGCAGCAGTAATGCCTTTTGGTTTTATTAAAGATCTAAAACATCCAGAAATAGCTCACAATACAGATAGACAATGGTTTGGAGAAACCAGAGCTGGAGCAAAGCAGTATATTGAAACCTTAAGAAGTAAAGACATTAAAATAATGATAAAGCCTCAAATTTGGGTATGGAGAGGCGAATTTACGGGATACATAAAAATGGAAACCGAAGAAGATTGGAAAACATTAGAAAAATCTTACTCCAACTTTATTTTAGAATATGCCAGTTTGGCTCATGAAGTTAGCGCTGAAATATTTTGTATTGGAACAGAATTAGAGAAATTTATTGAAAATAGACCTGAGTATTGGGCTAATTTAATATTAGAAATAAAAAAAATATACAAGGGTAAACTCACATATGCAGCAAATTGGGATGAGTTTAAAAGAACGCCTTTTTGGAAAGATCTAGATTATATTGGTGTTGATGCTTATTTCCCTGTAAGCGAATCTAAAACACCAACGGTTGAAGAATGTTTAGAGGGTTGGAAATTGCATAAACAAGTGATAAAAGAGATTTCTGATAAACAGGCTAAACCAGTATTATTTACAGAATTTGGATACAGAAGTGTTGACTATTCAGGTAAAGAACCTTGGAAATCAGACCGAAGTATGACCGGAGTTAATTTAGAAGCGCAAACCAATACAACAAAAGCCCTTTTTGATGCCTTTTGGAAAGAAGAATGGTTTGCTGGAGGGTTTATCTGGAAATGGTTTCATGATTATGGTAAATCGGGAGGAGTAGAAAATACTCAGTTTACACCGCAAAATAAACCTGTAGAACAATTAATAAAAACGCATTACGCCATTTATAAGTGAAGTTACTAAAATTCATATTTGCTTTTATAATTATAACATCGTGTTCAAAATCTAATGATGATGAAGTATCTGTAAATAATTTAGAAGGGTATATTAATAATCGCATTATAGAAACAGGTGCTGTTATTGCGTGTGCTGCTAGTGAACAAGATACCAATGCTATTTTAGTTTTCTTTTATCCTGAAGAAGGCGCGACTAATATTCAAGTTTTTGAAACAGAAACAACTTCTATAGATAATACAGATTATATAAATTACACAAAAATAGATCTAATAAGTGAACCTTTTTTTAATGGTTATTTAGGTAAGTTTACTAGAATAACTTCAGAAGAAAAATGGATAATAGTTACTTTCGAATTGAACGGAGAGATAAAACTATCTAACCCAATTCGAAGTAAACAAATAACAAAACCTACTGTTTGGAATGATGCAGTAACTATAGAAACGACTTTAATGCCTAGTTTTGATTGGGAAGCTAATGTACTAGGCGATAATGCTATTTATTTTCAAGTGCTATCAAACGCGCAAAACGACTTGCTTTCTGGAACCTATACATTAGAAAATCAATTTCAATATTACAAACTATCTAACGTGGTTTTAAATATCACAACTCAAACACCTCCCGAATTACAAAATAATACTTTATATAACTTTACATTAATGGATGTAAGTATAGATAATTGGGTGAATTTAGTTTCTCAAAAAGCATTTACGACACAATGAATAGAATAGTAACACTACTAATTTTTATGAGCCTTTTTTCTGTGACATTGAATGCTCAGAATACAATATCAGAGTTTAATATAGAAGGAAATAAAAAAACGAAAACAAGTTTTCTTAAAAGGTTAGCGTTAGTAAAATCGAACTCAATATTAGATTCAGTTCAAATTGAAGCCGATATTAGGCGTTTAAAATTATCACCTTCTGTAGCAAATGCAACCTATAAAGTTGTAAATAAATCTGGTAATAATTATGAAGTCACTTATTATATTGAAGAAAACTTCACAATAATTCCTGGATTAAATGTCTTTACAGCTAATAATGGAGAATTTGCTTTTAGACTCTCTTTGTTTGAATTTAATTTATTAGGAAGAAATCAATTATTAGGCGGTTTTTATAGCCGAGATATTTTTGATTCTTATGGTGCTTTTTGGGAGGCTCCTTATTTATTTACTCGTAAATTCGGATTTGGAATAAACTATCAAAATTTAATTTCTCAAGAACCTGTTTTTTTTGAAAACAATAACACCGTTAATTATCAGTTTGATAGTAGGGCTTTTGAAGCAAAATTTATGTACGAGCATAATTTTCATAATCGGTTTGAATTAGGAGTTAATATTTCTAAAGAGCTATATAATTTTATAGAAGAAGATGAAGTTGTAATACCTAATGAAGCACCTGCTTCGTTAAGTGCAAATAAATTAGCACTTATAAGTGAGTATGAGTATAATAATATAAATATTGACTATCAATACAAAGAAGGGTATAGGAGCTTGTTTACTAGTCGATTAGTTACTGGTGGAAATGAGTTTTTGAAAAATTCTTTTATTGGTCGTAACGATTTCGAGTATTTTAAGCGAATAGGAGACCGGGGGAATTGGGCAAATCGAATGAGATTAGCGTTTGCTTCTAACGATAAAACGCCATTTGCGCCATTTGCTGTAGATAATCAACTTAATTTAAGAGGCGTTGGAAATACTATAGACCGCGGTACAGCTGCTATTGTTATAAACAGCGAATACAGGCATACACTTTATGAAAAGGGTTGGTTTGTATTGCAGAGTAATACCTTTATAGATGTTGGAAGTTGGAGGAATCCTGGTGGTAATTTGGAGGAATTGATAGATGGGAGTACTTTTAGACTCTATCCAGGAGCAGGAATAAGATTTATTCATAAACGAATATTTAATGCTGTTTTTAGATTAGATTATGGCTACGGGATAGGAAATGAAGCGACGAATGGGATTGTTTTTGGAATAGGTCAGTATTTTTAAATAGTATAAATTAAATTGTTTTGAGGTTAAGAAGCGCAGTTGTCTTTTTATTAATTGTTTTAAGTTTTAATTGCTATTCGCAAGAACAAAGAGTAACTGAATTAAAAATACTTGGAAATAAAAAAATAAAATCTTCTTTTGTAAAGAAATTTACAAAGATAAAGGCAGGGGTAACCTTAGATTCTACACTTATCGAAGAAGATATAAAACGTTTAAAGCGTTTATCTTCAATTTCAAATGCAAATTATGAAGTTATACTCTTAAAAGATAATTCATATACCGTTCAATATAATATTGAAGAAAATTTTACAATTATACCTTCTGCAAGTGTTTACACTTCCAGCGATGATGAATTTGCTTATAGAATAGGTTTATACGAGTTTAATCTATTAGGGAGAAATATAACTCTTGGTGGGTTTTATCAAAATGATATTTACAGTTCATATGGTATTAATTTTAGAGCACCTTATTTATTTAGTAGGCATTTTGGTTTGGCGATTAATCATCAAGATTTAACGACTCAAGAGCCTGTATTTTTTATTAATTCTACTGCAGATTATAAATACAATAATACATCTTATGAAGTTCTTGGTTTGTATGAAATTAATGCAAAAAATAGGCTAGAGCTTGGGATTAATTATTTTTCTGAAGATTATCAATACAAATCGGGTATAACAAACCCTTTTGTTCCTCAAAGTTTAGAGGTGAAAAAATTACTTTATAAAGCCATTTATGAGTTTAATAATCTAGACTATGATTATCAATATGTATCGGGCTTTAAAAGCACATTCAATTTTCAATTTGTAACTTCTACAAGTGAGAAATTACCAGAATTTGGAATTGGGTGGAATGATTTTAACTGTTTTATTCGGGTGACAGAAAAGGGGAATTGGGCGAGCCGATTACGTGTAGGGCTTTCTTCAAATGCAGATAGTCCGTTCGCACCTTTCTCTGTAGATAATAATTTAAATATACGAGGCGTTGGAAATACTATTGATCGTGGTACTGGTGTTATTGTATTAAATACGGAATATAGATATACATTACTTGAAAAAAAATGGTTTGCATTACAAAGTAATACGTTTATAGATGCTGGTACATGGCGAAATCCTGGAGGTGATCTGGGTGATTTTGGGAAGTCTGAAAATATAAGAATCTATCCAGGTTTAGGTTTACGTTTTATACATAAATCAATATTCAATGCTGTTTTTAGAATTGACTATGGAGTAGGTGTGACCAATGGAGATACTCAAGGGTTAGTTTTTGGTATTGGACAATATTTTTAAATTAAAAATCAAAAAACCCGCATTATAGCGGGTTTATAATTGTTAAAGAAAATAGTCTTTTTATTACTCTAGTTTTATCACTAAATCTTCAGAGTTAACCATTTTTCCGGATTTTAAAACAATTTGCTTAATAGTCGCGTTTTCTGTAGCAGTAATTGTTGTTTCCATTTTCATAGCTTCAATAATAAATAGCGGTTGGTTTTTTACAACCTTTTCGCCTTTTTTAACTAAAATGGTAGATAACATGCCTTGCAATGGTGCTCCAATTTGTTTCTTGTCTGAGCTTTCTGCTTTTATATTTTCTATTTTGCTTGTTTTTATAGTTTCATCTTTTATCTGAACACTTCTACCTTGCCCATTAACTTTAAAGTATACAGTAACCATTCCTTCATTGTTAGGTCTACCTACAGAATCCAGCGTTATTAATAAGGTTTTTCCTTTATCCAACTCAACAATAATTTCTTCACCTCTTTCCATTCCATAGAAAAAATTCTTAGTAGGGAGATTCATTAAATTATCGTATTTCTTGTGCTTATTAAAAGCATCAGTAAAAACCTTTGGATAGAGTTTGTAAGACAAGAAATCTGTAATATCAATAGGTCTTCCTAAATCCTTTTCAAATATTTTTCTAAATGCTTTATACTCTTCTTCAATATCTAAAGGATCGATATGGGCATTAGGTCTATTTTTATAAGGTTTTATGTCTTTTAAAATAAGTTTTTGAAGCTTTTTAGGGAATCCACCAACGGGTTGTCCTAAATCACCTTTAAAGAAACTTACTACAGACTGTGGGAACGATATCGTATCTCCACGTTCTATAACATCTTCAACAGTAAGGTTATTGCTTACTAGATATTGTGCCATATCACCTACTACTTTTGAACTAGGTGTTACTTTTACAATATCTCCAAAGAGGGTATTTACTTCGCCATACATTTTAGTGATTTCATGAAAACGATCTTCTAAACCTAAAGCCTGTGCTTGTGGTTTTAAATTAGAATACTGTCCTCCAGGAATCTCATGTTTAAACACTTCTCCAGATCCCGCTTTTAATCCAGATTCAAAAGGGTAGTAATACTCTCTTACGGTTTCCCAATAATTAGAATATTCGTTTAAAGATTCCGTATTTATAGGGTTTTCTCGATCATTAAATTTTAACATTTCTACAACCGAATTGAAGTTGGGTTGCGATGTTAATCCAGATAATCCTCCCAAAGCAACATCTACAACATCTACTCCAGCTTCGATGGCTTTTAAATAAGTTGCAGATTGAATAGAAGACGTATCGTGTGTGTGTAAATGAATAGGGATATTAATTTCAGATTTTAAAGCTGAAACCAATTCGTATGCCGCATAAGGTTTTAGTAACCCAGCCATATCTTTAATTCCTAATAGGTGCGCTCCAGCATTTTCAATATCCTTTGCAAGATTTATATAGTACTTTAAATTGTATTTAGAATTTTTTGGATCTAGAATATCTCCAGTATAACAGATAGAACCTTCAGCTAAACCTTGAGTTCTCGTTCTTACATGTTCTATACATGGTGCAATAGATTTCATCCAATTTAAAGAATCAAAAACCCTAAAAATATCGACACCATTTTCCCAAGATTGTTCTACAAATTCACCTATTAAGTTATCAGAATATGCTTTGTATCCCACGCCATTAGAACCTCTAATAAGCATTTGTAATAATACATTAGGCATTGATTTTCTTAGCATTCGTAATCGTTCCCATGGGTTTTCTTGTAAAAAACGCATGCAAACATCGAAAGTAGCACCTCCCCATACTTCCATGCTAAATATGTCTGAATGGTTTTTTGCATATCCTTCAGCGACTTTCATCATATCATAAGTTCGCATTCGAGTGGCCAATAAACTTTGGTGCGCATCTCGCATTGTAGTATCTGTAAAATGAACTTTCTTTTCGGTTTTTAGCCATTTAGAAAAATCATCAGGACCTAATTTCGTTAAAAGGTCTTTGGTTCCTTTAGGATAGGCTGCTTCGGTATCAAATTTCGGAACCTTTGGTTTTATAAATGTTTTTGTGGGATCTATTTTTTTAACATCAGAATTACCGTTAACGATAATGTCGCCTAAATAAGTAACTAGCTTTGTAGCTCTATTTCTAGGTGCTTTAAATTTAAAGAGTTCTGGATGTCCTTTAATAAAGTTTACTGTGATTTCACCTTTTCTAAAGGTGTCATGTTGTAAAATGTTGTCTAAAAAGGGCATGTTGGTTTTTACACCTCTAATTCTAAATTCGGCTAAAGCACGACGCACTTTTCTACTCGCACCATCTAAAGTTTTACTATTGGCAGTTACTTTAACTAACATAGAATCAAAGAAAGGTGAAATTGTTGCTCCTTGATAAACACTTCCTGCATCTAAACGTATTCCAAAACCAGATGCACTTCTATAGGTCGAAATAGTTCCATAATCTGGTTTGAAATCATTTTGAGGATCTTCTGTAGTAATTCTACATTGTAAAGCGTATCCATTTATTTTTATAGCCTCTTGGTTAGGTATTTTTATTTGCTGATCGGCTAATTTGTAACCTCCCGCTATAAATAACTGTGTTTTAACTAAATCGATATTAGTAATTACTTCTGTTACTGTATGTTCTACTTGAATTCTCGGGTTTACTTCTATAAAATATATAGATCCATCATCATCAACTAAAAATTCTACAGTTCCAATGTTATTGTAATCTACAGCTTTACATATATTGAGAGCATAATTGTATAAGGCCGTTTTAGTTTCTTCTTTTAGGCCATATGAAGGTGCAAATTCAATTACTTTTTGATAACGGCGTTGTACAGAACAATCGCGTTCAAATAAATGAACGGTATTTCCATAATTATCTGCAACGATTTGTATTTCTATATGTTTTGGATTTTCTACAAATTTTTCTAAGAAAACAGTGTCATCTCCAAAAGCATTAAGAGCTTCTCTTTTGCTTTCATTAAAGGCACCTTTTAATTCTTCTGCTTTTCTAATAACACGCATTCCTCTTCCACCACCACCAGAAGCAGCTTTTAACATTACAGGATAGCCTATTTTTTTTGCTTCACTTAGAGCTGTTTTTACGCTATCTAGCTTTTTGTCGTTACTCTGTATAATAGGAACGTTATTAGCAACAGCAACTTCTTTTGCTGTGATTTTATCTCCTAAAGATTTTAAAACAGAAACTTTTGGACCTATAAAAATGATATTGCTATCTGCGCATTTTTGAGCGAAGTCTGCATTTTCAGAGAGAAATCCGTACCCAGGATGTATCGCGTCTGCACCACATTTTAAAGCAACTTTAATTATGGCATCACTATTTAAATAAGGTTTTAAAGGTTCGTTATCATCTCCTATTTGGTAAGATTCGTCTGCTTTATATCTATGTAAAGAGTATCTGTCTTCAAAGGTGTAAATACCTACGGTTTTAACATTAATCTCTGTACAGGCTCTAAAAATTCTAATCGCAATTTCACCTCTGTTAGCGACAAGTACCTTTTTTATTTTCATTTAATTTAGGAGTGTTTTGTTAGCAACAATTTGGCCATAAAAGTAAGGAAGAGTAATTAAATAATCAATGTATTTACAATATGTATTTAATTAATGCTAAGAAATATTGAAATAGTCAATATTAGGTTATAAAAACAAGTGCATTTTATGAAATTATGATTTTTTTGTCTTTAAAAATGTGAAAATAACATAGTGCTAAAAAAGTTTTTATCTCTATAATTAAGTTGTCTGAATTGTTTTTTAATAATGTATATCGCTTGTTATTCGCATTTTTTAAATTTAATGGAAAAATGATTTGATTAGATAAGTAAGGTATATTGTTTTTTTTAGATAAAAGAATGAAAGAATAATACTATGTGATGGTGTCAACAATCTATAATTTTACTTAGGTAAGTTTCTTATGCCCTCTTCCCCAAAACATAAGGAGCAATTAAAGCGGTAATTAGTCATTTTAATTAATCATTAAATAGTATTAATTCCCTTTTGTAAAACGTTAAATTAATTAATCAAATTTGTTAAAATGAAAAAGAATCAACTAAAGTTGACTGTAATATTAATGCTAATTTGTAGCAATTATGTAATAGGCCAACAACGAAATATTAACTACGGAGAAGCTTTGCAAAAATCTCTATTCTTTTATGAAGCACAACAAGCCGGAGAATTACCAGATTGGAACCGAGTAAGTTGGAGAACAAATGCAACTGCGACAGACGGAGAAGATGTCGATATCGATCTTAATGGCGGTTGGTATGATGCAGGTGATAATGTGAAATTTAATTTTCCAATGGCCTATAGTGTTACAGTACTAGCTTGGGGAGCAATTGAGTATAAAGAAGCGTATGCACAAAGTGGACAGTTGGAAATTATTAAAAGAAACTTAAAATACGTTACAGATTATTTTATTAAATGTCATACAGGTCCAAATGAATTATATGGGCAAGTAGGAAATGGTCAAGAAGATCATGCTTTTTGGGTGGCTCCAGAAGTATATCCTAACGCAAGACCATCTTATAAGATAGATGCCACTAAGCCAGGAAGTGATTTAGCAGCAGAAACTGCAGCAGCTTTAGCAGCGACTAGTATTTTATTTGCAGACTCTGATCCAGCTTATAGCGCTACTCTTATTTCTCATGCAGAACAATTATATAATTTTGCTGATACAAAAAGAGGTGTTTATTCTGATGCTATACCAGATGCAGCAAACTTTTATAAATCATTTAGTGGTTATAATGATGAACTAGTTTGGGGAGCAGCTTGGTTATATAGAGCCACTAACAATCAAACCTATTTAGAGAAAGCTGAAGATGCGTATGCAAATTTAAGTACTGAAGGACAGTCTCAATTAAAATCTTACAAATGGGGATTAGCATGGGATGATAAATCTTATGGATGCTATGTATTACTGTCTCAACTTACAGACGATGCCAATTATAAAGCAGATGCAGAAAGACATCTTGATTTTTGGACAAGTGGTGTTAATGGAGAAAAAGTAACTTATAGTCCTGGTGGGCAAGCACATTTAACGCAATGGGGTTCGTTAAGGCATTCATCAAATACATCGCTTCTCGCATTTATTTACAGCGATAAAGTAAATACATCTCAAGAAAATAAAGTGAAATATCATGATTTTGCGGTAAGACAAATTAACTATGCTTTAGGAGATAATCCTTTAAATAGAAGTTTTATGGTAGGTTTTGGAAATGATCCAGCAAATAATGTACATCACAGAGCAGCACATGGACCATGGGGTAATTCTTTACAAGATAGGCCTATGCTACCTAGTCATACAATTTATGGAGCATTAGCAGGTGGGCCATCTTCTCCAGATGATCAATTTGAAGATGATAGAGGAGATTTTATAGCTAATGAAGTTGCGTGCGATTACAATGCCGCTTTTACAGGAGCAATAGCAAGAATGTATAGTGAATTTGGAGGGAATCCATTATCTAATTTTCCAGAAGAAGAAACTCCAAATAGAGATGAAATTAGAAGTTTAGGAAAGTTTAATAGTAATAACCCTTTTGGAAGCACTGTTAGGGTTAGAGTTCAAAATAGAACAGCATGGCCAGCTCGTGTTACCGATAAATTATCATTTAGATATTTTATGGATATTTCTGAAGCCGTTTCAGAAGGATATTCAATAAGTGATTATGAAATACGAACTAATTATTCTCAAGGTCCAAGCACAACAAATATTCGAGTGTGGGATGCGCAATTAAATATTTATTATGTAGAGGTATCTTTAACAGGAGACTCTATAGCTCCAACTGGAGATCCTCAATTTAGAAGAGAGGTACAAATTAGTATTCAAACTAAAAATGGAGCGCCTTATGATATTTCTAATGATTTTTCTGCTAGCGGATTAGGAGATAGTGAGGAAATAGTAAGTCCTAATATACCTGTTTATGATGATGGTGTTTTAGTATTTGGAAATGAGCCAAATACATTATCTAATGATGAGTTTGTAAAAGAACAATTTGTTGTTTACCCTAACCCTGCAAAAGATATTTTGTCCATAAAAGGCAATTTTCAATCATTAGAAAATGTTAAGATTGTAATTACTGGAATAACTGGCAATAAGGTTATGACAATTATGGAAACTAATAGAGCAAATAGAATGAGGATTAATACAAGAGCTTTACATTCTGGATTGTATTTCTTAAATATTTACTCAAATAATAATAAGTTAAAGACCGCTAAATTTATTAAAACTTAATAAGGCTTCATATATCTTACAAAAAAAACAGATAGTTTGAAATTATTTCAAACTATCTGTTTTTTTTGTAAGATACTGTTCTATTAGTTAAATTATTCTTACTTTGTCGATGATTGTATAATAAAAAATAAACAAAAGCACATTTGTTAAACGCCTATTCCTCCATTGTGAATGAAAATATTAATAGTTGATGATCATGTAATTTTAAGAGAAGGGCTAATCCTAATACTTCGGAGAGCATTTCCAGATTTTATTTTTTTAGAAGCATCTAATGGTGTTGAAGCACTTTCTATATTAAGAAAAGAGGAATTGTCTCTAACCCTTTTAGATATTACTATGCCAGAGTTAAACGGTATAGATGTACTTAAACAAGCAAGATCCTTAGGTATTGAAACACCAATAGTAATGGTGAGTTTATTACCTGAAGATAAGTATGCAATTCGAGCTTTAAAAGCTGGTGCTCAAGGATTTTTAAATAAAGATAGTAAGCCAGATGTTATTGTTGGTGCTGTTAAAAAAGTATTATCTGGGCAAAAATATATTTCTAGTGAAATAGCTGATATTTTGGCTAATAGTTTAAGCCATAATTCAATAGATAACCTCCATGAATTACTTTCAGATAGAGAGTTACAAGTGTTACAATTAATAGCACAAGGAATGGCTGTTTCTCAAATCGCTAGTGAAATTTCCTTAAGTGTAAACACTATAAGTACTTATCGTAGTCGTATTCTTCAAAAAATGAATTTAAAAAATAATGCCGATCTATTACGCTATGCTATAGATAATGATTTGGCTTAATATTTTTATACCAAAACGAAAGATTAAATTGTGAGAAATTTACTTCGTAACATTCCAAATAAATAGCTTTATGTTATTAAAATAAGCTCCATTCAACTATAATGATTGCTTGTGTGGTAGAAACAACTACAGTTTAACTATAAAATATACTACACGAATATTTTAAAAATAATGGTTTCTTGCTTTAAGATTGTTTTACCTATTGGATAGGTTAGATAGGGATATTAGCACATTTATTAAAAAAAAGTCATTAACGAATAATGAAGGGATACATTTAGTTAATGACTTTTTTATTTTTGTAGTACAAACGACTACAACTTAACTATAGAATATACTACATTAATGTTTCAAGAAAAGTCATTAATTTACCATAAGATTATTTTACTAAATAGTTTTTATTGATAGGGAGCTATCAAAAATAGTTATTTAGAAACTAGATTATAAAAAAGTCATTAGCAAAAACCACAGGGATATGGGGCTAATGGCTTTTTATATTTTTAGTTGTTAACTTCCATGCTTCTTTTTAAACAGTTTTTTTATTAAATATAAATCTTAAAGCAATGCTAATTTTTAGTAGGAGATTATAAGTAGATAGATCTCATGTAGTAAAAACAACTACAGCTTAATTATTGTTTGGACTACATTGGTGTTAAAAATAAAAGTGTTAATTAGCTTAAGATTATTTTACACAAATAATAGCTTCGATAGGGATATTCAGGCAAATTGAGTAAAAAAAGTCATTAGCAATAATAAGGGATATTTATAGCTAATGGCTTTTTTATTTAATGATATTAATCTCTAATAGTTTATTGGGTTTCTAATTATATTGAATGTCGTAGTTTAAACGACTACAAGTTTATTATATATTATACTACATTCATTTTTTTAAAAATATCTTTAATTTGTAATAAGATTATTTTATCAAATAACTTTAGGGTTATTGAAGACTGAGTTAAAAAAGTCATTAGCATTTCTAGAAGGGATTATAGAGCTAGTGGCTTTTTTTAAATTTTGATTAGTTTAGTCCCCCTTTTTATTTAAGCCACTATATTTTGTTAGTACTAAAGATAGTGGTTTTTCTATATTTTTTTAATCTTTTGAATTTAAACGAACAGACTTTTGTCATTGTTTGTACTACAGATGAATTATAGAGTGTACTACAGGAAGATTCGTAATAAATATCGATATTTGAGTATGATTAATTAACCCCCTAATTATTTATGGAAACAAATAACCTTTCAACTTCGGAAAAATTATTAGTATTTGTAGCTCTAGTATTGCTAATTTCAATAAGTAGTATAGTAGTTACAACTGGAATATAATAATAACTAATTATTAATTTTTTGTCATTTCCTTGTTTAATAGTAGCCTTTAACGTGAAATGATAAAAAATAACAAAAGTCACTGTGTATATTATCGTTAATCGAATACAGTGGCTTTTTTATGTTATATATTTAACGCCTTTGTGAAATATGTTTTAGGTAATAGTTGTATAGTTCTTCTGCAGAGGCTCCAAACCATTTTTTTACATAGATAGTCCAAAAATGATATTGTAATTTCCAAACACCATGCTTCTCGTATAGTCTTGCTGAAGTTCTTATTTTATGTTGAATAACTGTAAATTCTTTTCTTTTATAGAGCTCATTTATTAAGATATTATCTTCATAAATAATATAAGTTTCATCAAAACCGCCAATATCATTAAAAAGTGATTTAGTAATAAACTGACTTTGATCACCTCCTCGAGAGGCACGCCAGCTAAACTTAGTAAGCCAACTGGCTAACAATAGCCACCAATGATTACTATTAAACTGCATTCTAAAACAACCCGCTTTATTGTTTTTTTCTACCTCATTAATTATTAATTCATCAAAACCTTTTGGAGGAAAAGAATCAGCATGAAGAAAATAAAGAATAGTTCCTGTAGCTATTTTAGCGCCAGCATTCATCTGTTTTGCTCTTCCTTTTATAGAATTAATTTGTATTATGTTGGATTCTTCCCTTCGGTTTAAAGGTTTATGTTTACTATTAGATTTAAAAGATGAAATAATATCTACCGATCCATCTGTACTTCCTCCATCAACAATAATAACTTCAGAGATGTTGTTTATTGAAGAATTCGATTGTAAATGTTCTAGTAGTACTGTAATATTCTCAGCCTCATTTAAAATAGGGATTATAATAGATATTTTATTTTCCGCCATCAATCCTATTAGAAATTAGGCTTTAGAATTTATCCATTTTTGAACCAATTCTTCTAAAACTGTAAGAGGAACAGCACCGTTAGTTAATACGGCATCATGAAATTCTCTAATATCAAATTTGTCGCCTAATGCCTTTTTTGCATTTTCACGCAGTTCTAATATTTTGTTCATGCCTATTTTATAAGCGGTCGCTTGGCTTGCCATAACAATATGGCGTTCTACCATTTTAACGGCGTCGTTTTTGGCATTTGGAGTATTATTGGTATAGTAGTCTATACCTTCTTCTCTAGTCCATTTTTTAGTATGAATACCAGTATCTACAACTAATCTACAAGCTCTCCATAATTCCATTGCTAAACGGCCAAAATCAGAATACGGGTCGCTGTACATGCCAATTTCTTTTGGTAAAAACTCGTTATATAATCCCCAGCCTTCTGTGTAAGCAGTATAACCACCTAATTTTCTAAACATGGGAATGTCTTTTAATTCTTGAGCTATAGATAATTGCATATGATGTCCAGGAATACCTTCATGATAGGCTAAAGCTTCCATTTGATATATTGGCATAGATTTCATATCATATAAATTAGCGTAATAAGTACCAGGTCTAGTTCCATCTGGCGTACCTCTTTGATAGAATGCTTTTCCTGCACTTTTCTCTCTAAATGGTTCTACCGCTTTAACAACAATGTCTGCTTTTGGCTTCGTTATAAATAATTCATCTAATCTAGACTTCATCGTATTTATTAAAGAAACAGCTTCATCTAAATACGCTTTTTTACCTTTTTCGGTTTCTGGGTAATAAAACTGTTTATCTTCTTTCATGAATTTAAAGAACGCTTGTAGCGATCCTTTAAAATTCACTTTTTTCATTATTTCTCGCATTTCATCATGAATTCTTTTAACTTCTGCAAGCCCTAATTCATGAATTTCGTTAGCAGTCATTTTAGTAGTTGTAGTACGTTGTAAAGCATTATTATAAAATGCGTCTCCGTTTGGAAACTTCCATACGCCATCATCATTAGTCGCTTTGTTTTGTTGCGCTTTTAAAAGTTGAATTAAGTTAGTGTATGCTGGTTTTACACTGTTTAAAAGAGCCGTTTTTGCATTTGTGATAAGCGCATTTTTTTCGTCGTCTAAAAGCTTAAGCGGTGCTATTTTCTTTTTAAAATCTTGTAGAAGAGTGCTTTCTTTTTCAGATTTATCGAATGGTGCTCCAGAAATTATATTTTTTGAATCATCTATCACTCTATCAAAAACAAACTTAGGAGGCAATATACCTTTGTCTTCTCTAATTTTAAGTTCAGTTACTAATTGCAAAAATAGTGGTTTAACACCATTTAATCTCGATATATAAGCTTCGGCATCAGATTTATCAGACACACTGTGCATATTAATTAAGAATGCTGGTATCTCAGATTGAGTACCATGCATTTGGTTTACTGGGTAGTTGTGAAAACGGTATTTGAAATCAGAAATCTTGTTTTCTAAATCTTGTTTTGCTAATTTATAACTAAGTAGAGTCGCTTCATCTAATAATTTTGTGCTAACTGAATCGTTTAAAAATGCTAGTCTTTTTTTAGATTTTTCTAAATCCTTTTGCAATTGCTTATCAGAAATATCATCCCATTTACCATAGTCTGCAGTTTTTTGACCAAGATAAGTTTGAGTCATTGGAGATTCTGCAACATCCTCTTCAAATGAACTTTGAAACAAGTCATTTAGTTTTTTAGACTCTAATTTAATTTTTTCTACCTCCGAAATTTCTTTATTCTCTTTTTTACACGAGGAGAATAAAATTAGAGCACCTAGAAATAATAATTTAGCAATTTTCATAAAAATATTTTGGTTGAAATAATATACTTGCTAAGATAAGGTTATTGTTCTATTTTTTATTAGTAAAATATTATTGTATGGTTTCTCCTTAAAAAAAATAAAAAGAGGAAAGATTAGTAATTGTTAATTGCATAATGGAATTAATCTCTTTTCTAAGAGAATTTGCTGAATAAAATATTCATTATAAATGTTAAACACCTCATTATATATTATTCGTTAAACCTAATACTATATTTTCATTTGTAATTTTTCATCTATTAATTTATGCTTTTTGTCGTTTATGTTATTGTTAATCAGGGATTAAAATTAAATTGGTCTAGACAAGGATAACATGTTAAGCTGCTTCCTTGAGCTTAATATCCTTGGTTATTGTGTAAATAAGATATTATTTTAGTTTAAATAGAGTTTTTTAACATTGTTACAGATCACTAAAAATGATTTTACTGTAATCCGTTTTCTATTAAATTTATTGTAGATCAATTAATTAAAAAAACTTTTAATGAAATTATGAAAACAACCAAACAAAACAAATTACTATTTTTCATCTTGGCTATTAGTTTTTTTAGCATTGAGATATATGCTGCAGAGATTAGACCAGTTGCATCTGGCTTATGGACTAGTACTGATATATGGCCTAATGGAATCAAACCTACAGTAAATGATGATGTTATTGTACCTCAAGGTATAGATCTTATCATGGTAGGAACTTGTAGAGCAAAAACAATTACAGTTATGGGTAAACTTAGCGCTGTTAATTGGCAAGCAGATGGGGCTTGGATAGATTTAGAGACTCATAATATTAGAGTAATGAATAATGGAATAATGGAAATGGGTACCCTAGACCAGCCATATCATGCGAATCAAGGAGGTGTAATAACACTCTTAGGGAATAGAGCTGGAGGAACAGGGCCTTTAAACAAAGCGATTATGGTTATGGGCGGAGGGCGTTTAGAACTTCACGGAAAAAGAAAAATGAGTTGGACGAATCTAGCCGTTACAGCGAATGCCGGTTCAAACCAAATCACATTAAAAGAGACTATAGATTGGGAAGTTGGGGATGTTATTGCGCTTACATCAACAGATGTGGCTAATAAAGCAACTAAGTCATGGGAAAATGTGGATCAAGTAGAAATTGAATCCATTAGTGGTGATAGAAAAACAATTACTCTTACAGAACCTTTAAGATTCAAACATATTGGGGGTTCTAGATCGTATACGAGACCAACAGATGGTAAGACATGGAATATGGATATTTATGGAGAAGTAGGTTTGCTATCTCATTATATTAAGATTCAAGGCAAAATGGACGGAAATAATAATGCTGACGGATTTGGAGGGCATACGATGTTCATGAAAGGCTCAACAGTTCATGTGGAAAATATAGAACTCTATAAAATGGGACAGAAAGGTGTTTTAGCACGATATCCATTTCATTGGCATTTAAATGAAGATGCGGCGGAGGGTAGCTACATAAAAAATAGTAGTATTCATCAATCTTTTAATAGAGTGGTGACCATTCATGGTACAGATTACGTTACTGTAGATGGTATTTTTGCTTATGATCATATAGGTCATGGTATCTTTTTTGAAGATGGTGGTGAACGTTTTAATACTATAAAAAACAATGTATTATCTGTTACTAGAAGACCAAAATTAGGAGAAGAATTAACGCCTTCAGATAATTTTTCTGATAACCCATCACAGGGAGATTCTGCTCAAAACAGAACACCTTCTTCGTATTGGATAACCAACCCAAATAATTATTTTGAGAACAATGTTGCTGCAGGAACGGAAGGTACAGGTTTTTGGTTTGCTTTTCCTGAAGGTGGACCTATGGGGCTTAGTAGTAATCTTAACTATTTTAATGGTATAATACCCTGGAAACAGCCTTTAGGGAGTTTTGAGGGATTTGTTGCGCATACCTGTATGAATGGATTTGATATATTCGATCGTCTTAATCCTAATCATTCCATAAAAAGAAATTGGGGTTGGGATATAAGTAATGAACAATACATATCTGAGGGTATTTTTTATGGCAATGATCAAGCTATATATTGTGGTTTAGATGTAGGAGGCGACCCTAAAAAAGTAGTGTTTAAAGATTGTGCTTTTAGTGATAATAAAATAATCACTATGCTTGCTGCTAACATTACTATAGAAAACAGTCTTTTTAGTTCGAATACAGGTTTAGGTGTTTTTGAAGGAACGCGCAGTTTTTATAGGTATTATGATGGTCCTGGAAGGCATTTTGACTGTCATTTTGAAGGCTGGAACCGTTCAGATTCTGATATGATCTTTCAAAGGCTTGGAGGAGGAGCGACACCAAATGTAAACCCATCGTTTAGAGGAACAACTAAAGGGTTTTCGGAACCCTTTACATTTAAACATGTGGGTGTGGAACTAAATACAAGGCCAAGACAACTCAATCAATATTTTAAGGATTATGATGGTGGATTGTTGGGTAAAGCAAATACAACACTAGTAAGAGATATTCCATTTAATACAGACGGACACGAATACAAACATAATACATGGGTAAACTCAGCAAGATCAGATTACTTTTTTGCCACAACTTGGCTACATAAAATGAGAGATGCAGCTGTAGCAATTGTGCGATCTAAACCAGGGACAGAAGACGTCTGTATTTGGGATGTTGGACAAGCTGGTGGAACTTATAAATATGGGGTTATTGTTAATGAAGGATTTACATATAATTATTCCCTTAGGGGGCTGCCTGTTGGAAAAGAGATTCATATAATTATGGATTATGGAGAGGTTGGAGATTTATCAATGTCTGTCTATAAAGGTTTAGGAAAGCTAGATAATTTTAGAGTGCAAGGTTCTGGTATTCAAGAGTTAAATTCTGTTGCAGCAATAGAGTCTGCTACTAATAACGCCTACTACATTGCGAATAATGGCGATGTATATGTAAAAATGAGAGGTACTGCTACAAGAACAAATGTTTTTCTAAGATGGAACGGTAATGGGTCCTATCAAGCACCTAACCCTCCTTGTAATGGCTCTACAGAACAAAATAGCCCGCCAAGAGGTAGCTTCTTAAATCCAACGGTTACAGAAATACAAGAAGGTTATGAAGAACTTTATGTTGCGGTAAATGCTTTCGATCCCAATCCAGATACGGTGAGTGCAACACTCTTTATAGACGGTAATGAGATTCGAAGAGAAGGTGCTGCTCCATATGAATGGGGAGCTGCAGGTCAAAATATCGAAGAGACTCTAGGATTAGAAATAGGCGAACATTTACTGGAAGCAGTGATTGTAGATCAACGAGGTGCTTCTACCACTATTTCGCAGACGATTACGGTTATTGAAAGAACGCTATCAACAGATGATGTCGAAGACCCAGATAGATTACTACTTTATCCTAATCCAACAAACAGTTTATTAACATTAAAATCAAAATCTCAAGGCAACATTGAGGTTGAAATATCAGACCTTTCTGGAAAGCTTATTCTTACGCGCTCGTTAAATTCGCAGACTAATATTTTAGATTTGAGTAAGTTTAGTTCTGGAATGTATTTGCTAACGTTTAAAGATGAGATAGGTAGTAAAGTTTTTAAAGTTATAAAACGATAGTAAGTATAACAGAAAAGTGTGTTTCTATTCGTAATTAAAATATAGTATTCTTAGACTAAGTAGTCCTATAATAGTTGATTGATACCATTAAAGGGACTAAACTTAAAGCTGAACAATAATTCATTGTTTAGCTTTTTTATTAAGTATAGAGTTGTTAGCTAAATAAATAGCAGATCTATTAAATTTAATCACTGCCGTCCGAAAGTTTTACCGATCGATCTAAATTAGCTTTTGAACTACTATAAACAGGCGTTATATCTGTTTTTTCACAGAAAATAAGTCCTCTTCAAAGTTTATTTTGATTTGTGGTTTTCCTCTGATTTTTTTA